>JBOHFJ010000007.1:0-40268 GCA_050699655.1 Pseudonocardiaceae bacterium | reverse complement strand
CCGCCCGCACCACCCGGCTGAGCGCGACCTGGTTCTCCGCTCATCTGAGTTATCCACAGGACGCGCGTGGAACTTCATTGATGTCGTCCTTCCGTGGGACGATTCTGTTGTCGATCGAGGAGGACGCTCGTGCCGGGTGTGCGGTTGGAGTGGGACGGAAAGACCGCTGACGTACTGCGGCTGCGGCTGCCGCTGCAGGTCGTGGAGACGGTCAACGCCTCACGCGCTGACCGCGGCACACTGTCCTACGACCGCGATTCCGGCGACGGGTGGCGCAACAAGCTGATCTGGGGCGACAACCTCCACGTGCTGGCCTCGCTGGCTGAAGAGCTGGCCGGCCAGGTCGACCTCATCTACATCGACCCGCCGTTCGACTCGCGGCAGGACTACAAGGTCCGCATCGCCGTCGGCGACGGCGGTGACGCCGCCGACCAGGATCTGGCCAAGCTCTCGTCAGTGCTGGAGGAGAAGGCATACCGCGACACCTGGGGCAAGGGCGTGGAGAGCTATCTGCAGATGCTCTATGCGCGCCTCGTACTGCTCCGCGAACTGCTCTCCGACTGCGGCTCGCTGTTCCTGCACCTGGCTCCCAACGTCAGCCACCTGGCTCGTGTCCTGCTGGACGAGATCTTCGGAGCCGACAACTTCCGCGCTGAGATAATCTGGCAACGAACGACGGCGCACTCGGATACCAAAGACTTCGGGACGATCCACGACTCAATCTTGTGCTTTTCGAAGTCCGAGAGGCACCTGTGGAATCCTCAATTTCGGCCGTATGATGAGAGCTATATCAAGTCGCACTATATCTACACGGAAGACGATGGCCGTAGATACCGGTTGAGCGATCTTCGTAGTCTGAGTCCGCGTCCCAATCTGCAGTACGAATGGAAGGGGTACATGCCGCATCCGAACGGATGGGTCTATGCGCCGGAGCGGATGCGAGTTCTTCATGACCAGGGTCGCCTCTATTATCCGAAGGACAAGAACAAACGCGTCTTCATGAAGCGTTATCTTGATGAGATGCCGGGAATGCCGCTCGGTGATGTTTGGGACGACTTATTTCCAATCAATCCACAAGCCAAGGAGCGGCTGGGGTATGACACGTAGAAGCCGGAGGCGTTGCTGGAGCGGATCATCAAGTCGTCTTCCGACGAGGGCTCGATTGTGCTCGACTGTTTCGTCGGCAGTGGCACCACCGCGGCTGTGGCTGAGAAGCTGAAGCGGCGGTGGGTAGCCGTCGACATGGGGCGCTTCGCGATTCATACGACGCGTAAGCGGCTGCTCGACATCCCCCAATGCGCACCGTTTGTCGTCGCCAATCTGGGCCGCTACGAGCGGCAAGCCTGGCAGGACGCCACTACCGGGCCACAGGTCAAGGCATATCTCGACTTCGTCGTGCGACTCTACGGCGCCTTACCAACCGAGGAGTTCCAGCACCTGCATGGCGCTAAGAGCCGGCGTGTGGTGCACGTCGGGGCGATCGATGCTGCGGTGAGCTTCGCGGAGATCAAGGAGGCGCTAGACGAGGCGGCGTCGGTGGGCCAGCCCGGGCTGGATGTGCTCGGCTGGGAGTTCGAGATGGGCTTGCACGAGCTGGTGCAGGACGAGGCGCGGGCCCGCGGAGTCGACCTCCGACTGCGACGGATTCCGCGTGAGGTGATGGACCCGCGGGTGGTGGAGTCCGGGGAAGTGGTGTTCCATGAACTCGCCTACCTTGAGGTGGCGACCACCGTGCGAAAGCGGAATCTCACCGTGACGCTCACTGACTTTGTGTTGCCGAACCCGGACCTCGTACCTGCCTCGGTGCGCAGCAAGATCAGCGGATGGGCGGACTATGTCCGCCTCACGCAGTCGGTGAAAGTAGGACCAGGCGACCAGCAGGCTCATCACCTTGTGGACTACTGGGCCGTCGACTTCACTTACGGCGTCGACGGTCACGGCGACACCTTCCACAACCAGTGGCAGTCCTACCGGACTCGGGTGGATCGCAAGCTCGACCGAACCGCCACCCATGACTACGACGATTCTGGGAGCTACACGGTGCTGGTCAAGGTCGTGGACATCTTCGGCAACGACACCACCACGGCGGTGGAGGTATCGGTGAAGTGAACGACCCTTACGCGGTACCTGTGAGCCGGCCGCAGAGTCCCGCCCCCCTTGTCGCGGGTATCCGAGAGCATGTCGACGCGTGGCGTCGAGGTGGCTATCCCGGATCCTCGGCAACGACCCGGCGTCTGCTCGAACACTGGTTCCTCGATGAGCACCAGACCCCTGACGGCCGACCATTCCGGTACTTTTTCACGCAGCGCGAGGCGACCGAGACTCTGATCTACCTCTACGAGGTCGCGAAGCAGCGAACCCTGGCCAGCATGGTGGCACAGTTCGCTTCCCGGCCGGTCGCCGTGGGCGGGCAGAACTACCCGCGGTACGTGGTCAAAGCAGCCACGGGTTCCGGCAAGACGAAGGTGATGAGCCTGCTGGTCGCCTGGTCCTACTTTCACCGACTGCGTGAGGCGGACTCCGAACTGACGACGAATTCACTGATCGTCGCACCCAACCTGATCGTGTTCGAGCGTCTTCGCGCCGACTTCGAGCACGGAGCGATCTTCCACAACGATCCCGTCCTGCCACCGGAATGGCGTGGTGAGTTCGACCTCGCCGTCTGCTTGCGCGATGAGCCGATACCTGCGGCGGCGCCCGGCGTGCTGGTGCTGAGCAACATCCAGGCGCTATACGAACGTCAGGTGCCGGAGCCCGCAAATCCCGTCGACGCGCTGCTCGGCGCGCCGCCACCGCGCAATCCGATCGCTCCGGAGCCGGTGCTCGCCCGCCTCGCCCGTCGGGGCCAGGTGTTGGTGGTCAACGACGAGGCACACCACCTGCACGAGGCGATCCGGCGGGATACCAGCGAGCCGCTGACGATCTGGCAGACGCTGTACCGGTTGCACGAACTGTCCGACGGTGGCATCACCGCGCAACTGGACTTCTCCGCGACCCCCCGGAATCAGGACGGTCGGCTGTTCGATGACGTCGTGGTCGACTATCCGCTCTCCCAGGCGATCGACGACGGCATCGTCAAACGACCCGTGATCGGGGAGCTCACGGGTCAGCTTGACACCGCCAGCGCCAACGCGGCGGTGCGGTATCGGCAGCGCATCGGCGCCGGAGTGGCCAAGTGGAGAGAGTTCCGGGACGCCCTCACGCCCGCGGGCCGCAAGCCGCTGCTGTTCGTGATGGCCGAGGATACGAAGGCCGCCGACCAGATCGCCGCTCACCTGGAGACGCTGCCCGATCTCGCCAGCCGGGTCCTGACCATCCACGTCAACATGGCTGGTTCCCACCGGGGCGAGATCGCGAGGGACGATCTGGAGAGGGCCCGGACCGCGGCACGGGAGGTCGATCGCGACGACAACCCGTACTGCGCCATCGTCAGCGTGCTGATGCTCCGCGAGGGGTGGGACGTTCGCAACGTCAGCGTCATCGTGCCGCTGCGCCCCTACACGGCGGCGGCGAAGATCCTCCCGGAGCAGACGCTCGGCCGGGGCCTGCGCCGGATGACCCCGCCTGGGTCGGGTGTGGATGAGCAAGTAGTCGTCATTGAGCACGAGGCATTCCGCCAGTTATGGGACACCGCGCTGGACGAGGAGGGCCTGCGGGTGGAGCGCCGCGCCGCCGCTGACGTGCACCCCGAGGCGTCGGTGATCGCTGTAGAGCCGGACCGGATGCCTTACGACATCGAGATCCCACGGCCGTCCCGAGTTCTGAACCGCAGCGCCGCCGGACTCGTCTCGCTGCGCCCCGAGGACGTTCCCACTCGCCAGATCCCACTGGCTGAGCAGCTGCGTAGCGAGATCGTCGACTACACCGGTCGAGACTTACGCTCAGGGAAGATCATCGATCGTGCTCAATACGAGTTCCCCGTTGCGGACCAGCCCGGGCCAATCATCGCCTGGTTCGCAGGCGAACTCGCCCGAGAAACCCGGGTGGTAGGGCAGTTCGCGCTGCTCGCAGCCCTCGTGAAGGGCTATCTCGAGCGCCGTGCTTTCGGCGGGCCGGTCGAGCTCACGGATCCGGTAGTGCTCCAAGCGCTCCGTGAACCGGCGGCCAGGGAGACGGTCCTGCGAGTGCTTGCCCAGGCCGTCAATGAGCGCACACTGACTGCGGGTATCGCCACCACGGAACCCAAGCCGTTGATGCTGTCCAGGACGAGGCCGTTCCTCTGGAGTCGCCAGAGCGCCACCGCCAGGAAGTCCGTGTTCTCGGCGCAACCCTGTTACAGCGGCCTTGAGGTGCGGTTTTGCGCGTTCCTTGACCGCTCTAGCGATGTCGACGCCTTCGCCAAGCTCGCTCACGAAGTCCGCTTCTCGCTGGAATACCGCGGCGAGGCAGGACGCCTGGCGTACTACTACCCGGATTTCGCGGTGCGGCTCTCCGACGGCGGCTGCATGATCGTGGAGACGAAGGGGCTCGTTGACGTTGATGTGCCACGCAAGGATGCTCGAGCGCTGTTATGGGCCGGCGACGCGAGCGTGACGAGCGGGGTGCGGTGGTCTTACCTGCGCGTCGACGAGGATCTTTTCGACCGCCACGTGGCGCAGCTGCGGACCGTACGTCAGCTCGTCGACCTCGTGTTCGAGGCGCGGCGCGAGGACTAGCTGCGATCCCTTCCGGCCCCACGCCGCCGTACACGCGAAGAGGTCATCGCGTTGATGGATGAGATCAGCCAACGGATGGACGGTGTCACCGGAATCGATGACGAGCTCTCCCGCTTCCGGGACGATCCTCGTGGCTGACCGCTTTGTCGTCGACACTTCTGTCTTCCTCCGGTGGTACGTCCCTCAGATCGGTTTCGAGCACGCTCGCGAGGTGCGCTAGGACTTCCTGACCGGCGCCGTCGAGCTGGAGACGGTGGATAGCACGCGCTTCGAGCTCGGCCACGTGCTGCGAACCAAGGGTCTGCTGAAAGGCCACCTCAGCGTCACGCAGTATCGGGCAGCAGTGCGATCGATCGACGATCTCGGCATCACCATCCACAGCACCGACGCGGATGCTTTGGAGCGGGCCGGTGAGTTCGCAACGCGGTACACGCTGCGTTTCTTCGACGCGGTGCTGGTGGATCGTGCGCTGCAACAGGGGATGCCGCTGCTCACCAGCGACCGCAAGCTCGCCAACGCGGTCGGTACCCTCGCCCCGATCGAGATCCTACGGGGGATTCCGTGACGGCCGTCGACATCTGGCTACCGGCCCTGGGCGCCATTGAGGAGCGTGCCCGGCTGATCGGCGACGGCTTTGGTGTAGAGGTCGCTCTGGTGTGGCCGCTGGTCGGTGGATCTGTCGCCCAGGAAATCATTGTGGGAGCGGGCAGCCGCGACCGGGTCAGCGTCCGTCCCGATCGCGTGTTCCAGCACGCCATCCGCCTCGGCGCGGAGGGCATTGTGTTCAGCCACAACCATCTCAAGGACACCGGACCGAGCGCCGCTGACGGCGCTGTCACCAGACGCCTCGTGGCGGCGGGCCACCTCCTCGGCATACCGCTGCTTGCTAGCCTCGTCGTTGAGCCCAGCGCGACGCATGACCTGGTCAGCGACCGCACCTGGCGCCCCTAACCGGAACCGCCGCTCACGAGCCCGCTAGGGCTTCGCGGATGGGGACCAGTTTGGCGGCGGCCTCGGCGACCTCCGAGTCGGGGTCGGAGCCGGCGACGATTCCGCAGCCGGCGAACAACCGGGCGAACCGGCCGGCGATCTGGGCGCAGCGCAACGCGATGCCCAGCTCACCGTCCCCCGCGGCGTCGATCCAGCCGACCGGGCCGGCGTAGCGGCCGCGGTCCATCGCCTCCAGCTCGCTGATCGTGCTGACCGCGTCCGAGGTGGGGGTGCCACCCACGGCGGCGGTGGGGTGTACGGCGTCAGCCAGGGTGAGCAACGGGGGGCCCGCGGGATGCAACACTCCGCGTACCTCGGTGGCCAGGTGCAGCACGTTGCGCAGCTGCAGCACGCTGGGCGCGGTGGGGACCTCCAGCTCGGTGCAGAACGGCCGCAGCGCCTGCGCCAGGGAGTCCACCGCGTAGCGGTGCTCGTCGCGGTCCTTCACTGAATCGAGCAGCTCATCGGCTAGCGTCCCGGAGTTGGCGCCGTCATGCGGCCAGGTGGTTCCGGCCAGTACCCGCGAGAGCACCTCGCTGCCGCGTCGGCGCAGCAGCAACTCCGGCGTCGCGCCCACCAGCTGGTCCACCGCGAACGTCCAGCACGACGGGTACCGGGCAGCCAGCCCCTGCAGCAGGAACCGGGGATCCAGCGGCTCGGCGGCGACCGCGAGCAGGTCGTGCGCGAGGACCACCTTCGCCGGTACCGACCCGCTGCGCATTCGTGACACCGCGCGGGCCACCGCGTCGCGCCACGCGGTCACCGGCAGCTCGCCATCGAGGTAACGCAGGCCGTAGGGGCGGCTCACCGGCACCACCGGCCGCGTCGCGACACCGGTCTCGAACTCGGTCACCCAGGTCTGGTCGCCCCGCCGGCCCACCACCACCCTCGGCACCACCAGAACGGAGCTGCCCGGGAAGTCGTCGAACGCGAGGCTGACGAAGGCGACCGGGCCGCTTCCGGGCAGGCCGACCTCATCGCGGGTGTCCAGCTGCCCGCAGAAGGACTGCCACCAGTCCTGCGCGCGGGCGAAGCGGTGCGGGCCTTCGGTGCCCACCCGGGCCACTTCGCCCCAGGCGACCAGCCCCTCGCCGGCCCGGATCCAGGAGAGCACTCCGTGCGGGGAGGGCAACATGTCGAGCAGGCCGGTACCGCCCTGCACCAGATGCGAGCGTACGACCAGCCGGTCGGTCAGTGGGGCGGTAGTCACGGCGACAGGGTAATAGGGATGAATCGGGACCGCCCGCCAGCCGGGGTCGCTCCGTCGTCGCGATGGCCGCTACGCTGAGTCGGATGAGCCCTCTGGTTGCCGGGTTCGTCACCGAGGCCCGACGGCAGATCTTCGGACGGTGGCGCTGGCCGGTGTGGTGGATGCTGCCGACGGTGGCGGGTCTGCTGACCGGGCTCATCATGGTGGCGCTGGCTGGGGCGGCCCTTGATGACGCCGAAATCGACGCCCGCACCGGGCACGCCACCGCCCAGGTGCTCGCGGTGACCTCACTGCGGACACTGGTGCAGTTCCCCCAGCCCGACGGCAGGGTGTACCGCCCCGAGGCGGGGTTGGCCTATCCCTCGGGGTCGCAGGTGGGCCAGCTGGTGCGAGTGGAGTACGACCGCGCCGATCCCGATCGGGTGCGAATCGCCGGGCGCAGCTGGCGCCGCGGCGTAGCCCCGGCGTGCGTCACGGTGCTGGCGCTGTGGGTTTTGGTGGCTGTGTGGGTTCTGGTGGCTCCGGCCACCTGGTGGTCGCGCCGATCTCAGTGCCCCGACACGTAGCGGCCAGGTAGCGGCCACGTAGCGAGGAGAGTTCGCCAGGAATTCCGCGGGACGACACGGGCACGTTGCCCCGCGGGAGACCACGCCCGTCACGGTCAGCGCATGCGCGTCGCGATCGTGACCGAGACTTTTCTGCCTGTCATCAACGGCGTCAGCAACTCGGTGCTGCGGGTGGTGGAGCACCTGCTCCGTCGCGGGCACCAGCCGCTGGTCATCGCCCCGGGCGCGGGCCCGGACACCTGCCAGGGCGCTCCGGTGGTGCGCCTGCCGGCACTGAATCTGCCAGTGGTCGACTCGGTGCCGGTCGGCGTGCCCACCCGCAAGGTCGTGACCGCGTTGCGTGACTTCGGCCCCGACGTGGTTCACCTGGCCTCCCCGGTGATCGTCGGTGCCCGCGGCTTGTGGGCCGCGCGCGCGCTCGGGGTGCCCACGGTGGCCGTGTACCAGACCGACATCGCCGGGTTCGCCGGCTCCTACGGGCTGGGTTTCGCCGCGCGCACCGCGTGGCGCTGGGTCCGGCGAGTGCACGGTGCCGCCGACCGCACGCTCGCCCCGTCCAGCTCCGCCGCGACGGCCCTGGCCGCGCACGGCGTGCCGCGGGTGCACCGCTGGGGGCGCGGCGTGGACACCGCGCATTTCCGCCCGTCCCAACGAGATGAGCGGCTGCGCGCGCGGCTGGCCCCGCGCGGTGAGCTGCTGGTCGGCTTCATCGGCCGGCTGGCGCCGGAGAAGAAGGTCCTGCGGCTGGCCGCGCTGCGGGGCCTTCCCGGCGTCCGGTTGGTCGTGGTGGGGGATGGCCCGGACCGCCAGCAGCTGGCCAAGCGGCTGCCCGGTGCCGCCTTCCTGGGTTTCCTGACCGGTGATGAGCTGGCGCGGGCGTACGCCAGCCTGGACGTCTTCGTGCACACCGGACCCTTCGAGACGTTCTGCCAGGCGGTGCAGGAAGCGCAGGCCTGTGGACTGCCGGTGATCGCCCCGGATGCGGGCGGCCCGCGTGACCTGGTGGCCCACGGCCATACCGGTTTCCTGCTCCCCGAGACGGGGCGCTCCGACGCGGACGGGATTTTCGGCGACGCCTTGCGCGCCGCGGTCGTGACCCTGGCCGGCAATCCAGAGCTCCGAGCCCGGTTCGGCACGGCTGCCCGGCGCGGTGTGCTGCGGCGCACCTGGCCGGCGGTGTGCGACGAGCTGCTGGGGCACTATTCCCAAGTCATTGGGACTCAAGTTATAGGGACTCAAGTTATAGGGACTCCGACAACCGGGCTTCCCACGGACGCCGTGCCCCGGCGGGCGGCGTGATGCGCATCGTCCAGTTGGCGAATTTCTACGGCCCGCGCTCGGGCGGGTTGCGCACCGCCCTGCACCACCTGGGCGCCGGGTACGCCGCCGGAGGTCATGAGGTCGTGCTGGTGGTGCCCGGAGCTCGGCGAGTCGACGAGCTGATGCCCAGCGGGGTCCGGCGGATCACGCTGCCCGCCGTGCGGATCCCGCGCACCGATGGGTATCGGGCGGTCGACCCGTGCCGGGTGCGGGTGTTGCTGGCGGAGCTGCGCCCCGATCGGATCGAGGTGTCCGACCGGCTCACCCTGCGCGGGCTGGGCCGGTGGGCCGCGGCCCGCGGGGTGCCCAGCGTGGTGATCTCGCACGAACGGCTGGACCGGCTGCTGCACCAGTTCCTGCTGCCCGACCCGGCGGCCCGCCGGGTCGCCGACTGGGCCAACCGGCGGATGGCGGCCTCCTACGACACCGTGGTGTGCACCACGGGCTTCGCCCGCGCGGAGTTCGACCGGATCGGCGCGCGCAACGTCGTCCAAGTCCCGTTGGGGGTGGATCTGGCCACGTTCGCGCCAGCTCGCCGGGACGCCGCGCTGCGCGCCGAGCTGGCCCGGGGCGCCGACGCGATGCTGGTGCACTGTGGGCGGCTCTCACCCGAGAAGCACGTGGAGCGCTCCGTCGACACCGTCGCCCAGCTGCACAGCTCGGGGCGGCGGGTGCGGCTGGTCATCGCCGGTGACGGCCCGTGCCGGGCGGCCTTGTGGCGGCGCGCCGCCGGGCTGCCGGTCACCTTCCTCGGGTTCGTGCCCGGTCGAGCCGAGGTGGCCACGCTGCTCGCCACCTCGGACGTGTCGCTCGCACCGGGGCCGCACGAGACATTCGGGTTGGCGGCGCTGGAGGCGCTGGCCTGCGGCACCCCCGTCGTGGTGTCACGTTCCTCGGCGCTGTCTGAGCTCATCCGCCCGAGTTGTGGCGCTGCCGTCGCGGATCACGCCCCGGCTTTCGCCGCGGCGGTCAGCCGGCTGCTTGACGCGCCCGAACCCGCCCGCCGGGCGGCGGCCCGATCCCGCGCCGAGGAGTTCACCTGGTCCACCACCGTCACCGGGATGCTGCACGCACTCCAGGTGACATGACTGAAGTTTGCTACCGTGCGCCAAGTGATCCCACCGGAGGTCTGGTCTGACCCGGCGATGCGGCGGGCGCTGGCGCGCCGGGACATCGGCGCGGTGTACCGGCTGCTCACGAAGGCCGGGGTGAGCCAGCGGCGGATCGCCGAGCTGGTCGGGCAGTCGCAGTCCGAGGTCTGCGAGATCCGCAAGGGTCGCCAGGTCATGGCTTACGACGTGCTGGTGCGCATCGCCCGGGGACTGGGCGTCAAGCGCGGGTGGATGGGTCTGGCGCATGATGGGGTGGCCGAGCCCACGGGCCCGGTTGCCAAGGAGGTGAGCGAAGCGGTGAAACGCCGTGCGTTGGTGGGATTCGGCAGCGCTGTCCTGTTCGGTTCCGTGCCGCTCGATGCGGCGCTGAAACTACCGCTGCGCCGGGACGACACACCGCTGCCGTCCCGGCTGGGCGCTACGGACGTGGTGCCGATCCGGCGCCTCACCAGCGAGCTCCGCACCGTGGCGCGCACTTACGGTGGTGGCGCGGAGGTGGTGACCGACGTCGCGAACCAGTCACGGGCGCTGCTGTCGGTGCCCGCCAGTGACCGGGTCCGGGCCGAGCTGGGCTCGGCGCTGGCTGAGCTGCACACCATGGCCGGGTGGTGCTGCGTCGACTCAGGTCTGCCCGATCACGCCCGGGCGCACTTCGCCACCGCGATGGAGCTGTCCGCGACGTCAGACGACGCGTACGAGCTGGTGTCAGCGTTTCGGCACGCCGGAATCCAGATGATCGATGCCGGAGCGTACGAGGACGGGTTGAAGTTCTATCAGCTTGGCCTGTTCAAGCTGAGCACAACCCGGGATGACGACCCTCGCGGGCGGGAGGCGCTGGCGTGGCTGCACGGTGAGTCAGCGATAGCGTGGGCCGCCCTGGGTGACCGGGACGCCGCCGTGCGGGCGATCAGTACGGCGCGCGAGTGGCAACCGACTACCGCGTTCGACGACGCGGACATGGAATACGCGACGTCGCTCGTGTACCGCCGGCTCGGGCAGTGGGATCGTGCGGAGGCGTTCGCCGCCTCGGCGGTGCGCAAGTGGGCGGCCGAAGGCACCTCACGGCGCGACGGGGTGGAGGCCGACATCCTCCTGGCGGCGATCCACACCCGGGCCCGCGAGTCGGACAGCGCCGCGCTGACGCAGCGCGCTCTCGGTGGCGTGGCGTCGCTGCGGTCGACTCGGGCCCGCACCCAGCTCGCTGAGCTGATCGCGGCGCTGGACACCCGAACCGACTCGACATCCCGCGCCCTGGCCCACCACGCCCGCCAGCTCAGCGCCTGACGCGCTGATCACGCTGTGGCCGGCCCAGCAGAACGTCTGCGCATGGCACTGGTGGACCAGTTGCGCGACTGGGATGTGGTTCGGACAGAGTCTGTTGAGGCGGCGATGCGTGCTGTACCAAGACATGCGTTCGTTCCGGACGCCTCTGTGGAGAGGGCGTATGGCTTCGATCCGGTGGTGACGCACTGGAACGACGAGGGCGTGGCGATCAGTTCGGCATCCGCGCCGGGCGTCGTCGCGGCGATGCTGGATCAGCTTGATGTCGAGCCTGGCCATCGGGTGCTGGAGATCGGCGCCGGTACGGGCTACAACGCAGCGTTACTTGCGCACCTGGTCGGATCTGCCGGGGCGGTGACAACCGTCGAGTATGACGACGGCGTGGCTCAGTCGGCCCGGCAGGCCCTGGCTGATGCGGGTTATGGCGATGTGACGGTGATCTGCGGCGATGGCGAGTTCGGTTACGCCGATGGTGCCCCGTATGACCGGATCGTTGTGACGGCGGGCGCGTGGGATGTTCCACCAGCGTGGTGGGAGCAGCTTGCCAGGGGTGGGCGGTTGCTCGTGCCCTTACGGATGCGGGGGCTGACCCGGACGGTGGCTTTCGAACGAGAGGGCGGGATTCTGCGGAGCAGGTCCATTGAGGAGTGCGGTTTCATCCCGCTGCGGGGCGTTGGCGAGGTGGCCGAGCGGAACATCCGTGTCGGCGGTGGCGATGGCGACCTGGTTGTGCGGATTGACGATGGCCGGCATGTCGATGCCGAAGCTCTTGGCCGCGCCCTCGACTATTCCGCCAGGGTGACCTGGACTGGTGTGAACGTCCCGTATGGCATGTATGAGCATATGGACTTCTGGCTCGTCGGCATGGATGGGTTCTGCCGAGTCCTCGCATCGATCGATGCCGTCGAACGCGGGCGTCTGGTCGCCCCTGCGTTCGGCTGGGGAAGCATGGGTGTGTTCAATGGCGGGACACTCGCCTACATAACCATGCGCGCGCACGATGACACCGACGATGCCGAGATACCTTCATCTGGGCTAGGGGTATGCGCCTACGGACCCGACAGCGCAGTCCTGGCGCGCCAGATCGTTGACCGCATCCGGAATTGGGACCGCGAGGGTGGCCAGCGGATCGAGCTTCGGATCGAGCTCCACCCGATGACCGCGGGAGATACGCCCGACGCTCGGCTGGTCATTGATAAGAAGCACACCCGCATCGTGGTGCGCACTGTTCGTTCAGGACAGTAACAAGAGGGCATCCCAGGAAGTGGGGACTGCGGACGCTGGCAGCCCGCCGTGATCCGCGAGGGCAAGGGCAACACCTGCCGTTCCGATCAGGAAGCCAGGTTCGTCACTCGTCGAGTCATTCTCCTGGTGCTTAAAACCGAAGCGATGTGTGGGATCAAATGAGGCCGTGATCGCTGCTGCGGCGCGCTCGGCTGCTCCGCTTTGGCTCCCCACTGCGGATTGGAGGACTCCGGCATATCCGTGGCACAGCGTTGGTCCTTCAACATCCCATTGGTTGACGGGGCGCCCGGCGAGGGAGGACATCGCGATATCCGCGGCTGAGGTAAGCTGAGGATCGCCGATGGCCTGGCCGGCCAATGCGAGGGAGCGGCTGATGCCGGGGATTCCGTAGCACCACGCGTCGCCCCGGCCGGGTACTGGCGATGCGATGTCGCTGTCCAGCTCGTCGCCGGTGAGGTGGGGTGGCCAGACAGCGATGTCATTCGTACGCCAGCGCAGCAGCCAATGGGCAGCCTCCTGGATCGCCGCGTCCTGCCCGGCGACTGACCATCCTGCCATATTAGCGAGCGCGAGCAGCGCGAGTGGCCCGGCGATGCCGTGGGCCATCCCGGTGTTCGCAGCTCCGGACGTATGAAAGTGCATGCCCGGCGGATGGTTGTCCGCGGAGACCCACCAACCAGGGCGCGCACCATATCGGGTCTGGATCATTGCAGTGAGGACGTCGAGCGCGGCGATAAGACCTGGTTCGGCGCTGTTATGGCCAGAGTCGATTGAGGCCAGCAGGACACGCCCGATCCCCGCTAGACCGGTGATTGCGTCGTACACGTGCCACGGCGTTCCGATGCCGCCGGCGTTCAGGTAGCCCCGGTGGCGGTCAGCCAGTTCGACAGCGCGAGCCGACAGCCATAGCGCAGCGCGCGCGGTCGCGGCTCGTTGAGAATCAGGATCTGGCAAGTACGGGGTCCCGATGGTCAGTGAGGCCGCTAACCCGCCTGGGCTGTGGTAGGTCCCGGCGCCATTTTCGCCGAGTTCCTTCGCCTGTATAGCAGCCTCGGCCCAGTGCGCCGCTGCCGCCGCCGCGAATGTGGAGTCAGTTGCCGACAGGCGGGCGTGAAGCAGAGCGGTGCCTGCCAGACCGTGCGCCAGAGATCCTCTGGCAGCAGGCTGGACTGCGGCCAAGACATCATCGATACGGAGTAGTCGCTTCGCCCCGGCGAGCGCCTGCTGTTGGCTGTCGGTGTTCATAGGTCGTCACGGGCGATGATGTCGGCCGCTAGCGCCCGAGCCATCCGTTCGGGCTCGAGGTCACCCAGGAGCCGGTTGGCGTGCATGTGGATTAGTGATGATGCGCAGTCCGAATGCCGCGACGTTGGCAGGTTGTCTCGGTAGGCGGCCAATGCGGCTTGGCGAGCCACCCATGCCGGATGCGTTGTGGGGATGATCGCCGAATCGGTCTCGGCCGCTATGCGGGCGAGCGGACGGAGCTCGGTCAATCGTCGGCGGGCGGCGCGGTCAACGTGCCTGCCGTCCAGAGCGGCGCGGCTGCCGTCGGCGACGGAACGGGCGATGGTAGCGGCGGACAAGGCCGCTGCGAGCAGCCGTTGATCGGTGTCAGAAGTCGCGGCGAGTGTCGCAAGCACCAGGCGGCTGTCAGCATCGAAGATACGTTCAGCGGCGCACATCGCCGCTGGCCCGCCATATCGTTCGATCTCCTGGTCATAGGGCTCGACGGTGAATCTGCTCGCAAGGTGATGAGCGATGAGTTCCGAGCACCATACCGAGACCACCGGCAGGACACGGCTGCCCAGCGCGGCCGGGTCGCCGTGGAAGCGGATCCGCAAGTGCGGTCCGTGTGTTGAGTTGTTGTGGCGCAGCCAGAACCATCGGTCGAAAACGTAGCGGCGCAGCAGTTCGCGGTCGGTTTTTCTGTGTAGATCAAGGGGCAACTGTCGATCGGCGTCGTGTCTAGTGCTACAGCCGCACAGTCTGATCTCGGTCGGCGTGTCGTGACGATGGAGGCGGCTATTTCGTGATCACCGGCGCACGCCGCTCACGGACGCCGAACAGCGGGACGCCACCGCGGATGCGGAATCCGCGCCTGGCGGCGCCGGAGGATCACCGGGCGCTCGGGACGATTGAGCTCTCACGGTTTGGGTCGGTCTGCTGGTATACCCGGCGTGGGCGCCGCGAACGGCGCGCCAGCCGGCCGCTGGGGTTGCCCGCTGCGCCGGTTCACCGGTGTGGGAAGAGGCTCAAGTGGGTGCCGGTGGAGGCGGTAGGTCTGGTAGGCGATCAGTACGATCAGCAGGGCCAGCAGTGCTACCGAGCCCCACAGCGTGCCCCAGCCCAGGCCGCCCTCAGCGACTGGTTTGATCAACGAGTCGCCCCCGGCCGCGCCCAGCGGGCGGGTCAGGATGAACGCCAGCCAGAACAGCAGCATGCTGTTGATGTTGGTCAGGTAATGCGCGGCCACGATCACCACCATGATTGCGGCGATGATGAAAAAGGCGTTGCGGAACCCCAGGCCGGTGTCATCGGAGAGCCAGTCACCGCTGGAGGTGCCCAGGGTGTTCGAGACCAGGATCGCGATCCAGTACAGGATCTCGCCCTTGCGGGCGGCGATGTTCTCCACGTCGTAGGTTTGCCCGGTGCGCCACCACGCCACAAACACGATCGCCAGGATGCTGGTGAGGATGACCGCACCCCAGGCGTAACCGATCCCGTTTTGCGCGCTGCCGTGGCCGAACCCGCGGTTGGAGAAGTCCGAGATCTCGGTACCGACCATGCTGGTACCCAGGACCACCGCCCAGAACAGCGCCGAATGAAACCGCTTGGCGTGCACCTGAGCCACCACGACGACCAGAAAAAACCCGAAGAAGATTAACGCGGTGACGACATAACCGACCTTGAGGGTGATACCCAACAAATCGCCGGAGGTCTCTCCCAGGGTCACGGCGACGATCTTCAACGCCCAGAACAGCACAGTCACGTGCGGAAGCTTGCGCATCACATAACCGAGTTCGACCGTCCCTGGCCCCGCTGATCGGGGTACCGCCGCCGATGCCATCTCGCTGCCCGAATCCCTTCGCTCGTGCCATCCACCAGCTCACAACCGACCAGGAGCGCCGAAACATCACCCCCCCCCCCCGCGTCCCGCGCCCAGAGCCGGTGACCATGAGCTTCCGACGGTTCCCAGTGTCCCAGTCCATCGCCGGCACAGGTGAACACGATACGATGACCCGTTCGGGAGTACTGGGCCGTCAACGTGGCAACGAGAGCCGCTGGTTCCCGCGATGCGCGCAGTCCGACGGGACCCGTCAGGGAATGACAATGTGCGGCTCTACTGGCTCCACAGGATGATCGCCTTCCGTCGGGTGATCGCCTTCCCCAGGAAGGTCGCCCGGGCCTTGGTAGTGCCCGTCGCCGGGACGGAGCGGTTGCGCGCATCCGTCGCAGGGGTCGGTGTGCTCCTCGCGGTAGCGCGCTTCGTTGACCAGGTCCACGGCAGCGGCGGCGGGTGATTCAGTTTGGGTACGTGTCTGGACTTGATCGGGGGTGGAGGGATCAGCGGGCTGGACCTTGGTTTGTTCCTGGGTCAGTGCGGCGAGAGCGGCCTGTTCCAGTTGTTCTGGATCGGGGACGACCATCTTGTCGGCGGGCGGCGGGGTTGTGTTCCCGGTATGACGCTCGGCCCAGGCGGCGAAGGTCTCTTTTAGCGGGCTGTTCTCCACCAGCCCGCTGAGGTATTCCCTGATGATCTGGCTGAGCTCGTTCTCGCCGAGGTTGGGGATCTGGACCATGCTGGCGACGGCGGTGGTCGCGAGTTTGGCAGCCTGGTTCACCCGCCGGGTCGCGGTGTCGGCGTGTTTCTGCTGCGTGTCCAGCTGGTCGAGGCGATCGCTCAGGTCGCCCTCGTCGCGGATCGGCGGGTCGAACCGAGCCAAGTCTGCGACTGCCTGCTGCGCCGAGAGCACCGAGTGCGTGGCGTTGAGCTGAAGTGTGGTTGCCTGGAGCTGGCCGAGGCGTCTGGCGAGATCACGCTCAGTCCTCGTGGCGTCGCTGGTGCCCGACGGCGGACTGCTGATGTCGATCGTGTGGACAACCGTGGCCAAGGGCTGGACGGATTGCGGTGTGCTGGTGCGGGCGGTGAACTGGCGGCGGATCTCCTCATAGGTGGCCTGTTCCCCGCGGGACTCCAGCTCGCGCTGGAGCGCCACGGTAGCAGACAAGCCCAGATGCCAAACACCAGGAGGAACACCGCCGGCAGCACCGTGATGAAAACATCGGCGGCAACCGCCCACACCACACCAGGACCCATCCCCCAGGTGACGAGCATGAACGACACACCACAGACAATCAAGAGGGCGCGGCGACGGCGCGGCGATAAACCATGCGTAGCTGCGACGAGCCGATGGAGGAATCGCCCGATCCAGCATATGACGACGAACGCGTAAAGGGCGGTTATCAGGCCGAAAAAGACAGCTGCGGGGACAGTGGGGAAATCAGGCGTCCACGGGCCGAAGATGATTAACAGCGCGGCGCCGACGGCGATCCCCACACCACCGCCGAGATCGATGCTGATGCGGCCAAGTGTCGGCGGGGACAGGGTAGCGAGAAGCCGGGAACGCGCGCCGTTTCTCATGTGAGCGGAAAGCTTACTGTGTGCTGACCCGGTATGCCGCGTCCAGCTTGCCCAGGCACGCAAAGCAGGTGATCAAGAGTCTCGATCGTGAATGGTCGACGGACGACTGTCTCAAGCTCACAAAACTGGGTGCGCGGCAGGTGCTGCCGCGATCTGATCTCGGGCACGATCAGCCGGCACGCCGCATCGACACCGTAGAACTCGCGAGCACGGCCACGCCGGGTCATCACCAGTGCTTTCGTCTGGGTACGGGTGAGAGGAGCTAGTCCACCATGCACGGCACCTACCGGCACGCGCCAGTGAATAACAGGCCGGCGAGCACGATCACCAGCCCTCCGCGCGAAAGATACCCGCAATGTTCGGCGGAGCCCTCAGGTCTCTGGCTCGTCCTGGAACGGCCGTGCCTCGACTGGCGCCCGGCAGGCGAGGGTGGCGGGCTTAGCCAGCTCGAGCGCAGCGTCGAGATCCTCGGCTCTGACGATCCAGATCCCGCCCAGCTGCTCCTTGCTCTCCACGAACGGGCCGTCGGTCACGAGGATTTCGCCGCCCCGGGACTGCGTCACGGTCGACACGTCGGGAGTGTGCAACCCGCACTCAGAGCTGCACCGCGCTAGGCGAGTCCGACGCCGCTGCGGATCGCGACGTAGCCGGCGACGGCGATCAGCAGTCCGGCGAAGGCTCTGCTCAGGTTGGCTTCCGAGACTCTGTCGGCGATGCGCTTGCCGCCCAGCGAGCCGACGATAGCGGCGAGCGTGAACGGGACGATGAGCGCCCAGTGGAAGGTCTCGGTGCCGGCGCGGGCCGCAAGGGCGGCCGCGGAGTTCAGGGCGATGACGAGCAGCGATGTGCCGACCGCGATCGGCATGGGGTAGTCGAGCGCCATGACGAGGGCGGGCACGATGATGAAGCCGCCGCCGATGCCGAGGAAGCCGGTGAGGAAGCCGACGATCAGTCCGGCGACTGTCACTTTGACCGCGACCTGGGTAGAGATCTTGGTCCGGGTCGCGGCGGCGGGAGTCGCGAGCGCTGTTACCGAGATTACGCTCCTGCCGGCGGGCGGGCGTGGCGTGTCCGCGGCGGGCGAGGTGTCCGGGCAGGCCGGGGCCGGGTGTGCGGGATGGCTCGCGCGGCGCAGCATCGCGGCGGCGGCGATGAGCATCAGCGCGGCGAACGAAAGCAGTAGTGCGTGGGGATCGACGCGGCGGTTGAGGTCAGTGCTGAAGTGGGAGGCGGCGACGCCGAAGACGCCGAAGACGATGCCTAGGGTCCATCGCACGTTGCCCGATCGGGCGTGCCCGAATGCTCCGATGAGGGCGGTGATGGCGACGATGACGAGGCTTGCCGTGGTGGCGGCGCGGACTGGTTCGTCGAGGACGTAGGCGAGTGCGGGGACGGTGAGGATCGACCCGCCGCCGCCGAGTGCGCCGAGGCTGACCCCGATGACGAGGCCGAAGACGAGGGCGAGCGTCAGAGTGATCAGGTGGTCCCGGTGTCGTGTCAGCGCGGGTGACGCCTCCGGAGTTCCCGTCCGTGTCACCCGCCATAAGGTAACACGTTCCCACAGGTCAGGGCGTTGTGCTATGGCACCGGTCGGTGACACGATCAGGCTAGGGTGGCGCTGTGCCGAGAGCCGGACTGGACAAGGACCCCCGCGATGTCGCCGCGATGTTCGACGGGGTGGCCCGCCGCTATGACCTGACCAACACGGTGCTGTCGCTCGGCCAGGACCGGTGGTGGCGGCGGTGCACCCGGGCCGCCGTGGCGGCCGGGGCGGGAGCGCGGGTGCTCGACCTCGCTGCGGGCACCGCGGTCTCCACCGCCGAGCTGACCGGTGCTGGAGCGTGGTGCGTGGCGGCTGACTTCTCGCTGGGGATGCTGCGCGCGGGCCGGCGCCGCGCGGTCCCCCTGGTCGGGGCCGACGCGCTGGCGCTGCCGTTCGCCGACGGGGTGTTCGACGCGGTCACGATCTCCTTCGGGCTGCGCAACGTGGCCGACCCCGACGCCGCCCTGGCCGAGCTGGCCAGGGTCACCCGGCCCGGTGGCCGGTTGGTGGTCTGCGAGTTCTCCACCCCCACCTGGCCGGTATTCCACACCGTGTACCTGGAGTACCTGATGCGCGCGTTGCCGGCGCTCGCCCGGGCGGTGAGCAGCAATCCGGCGGCTTACGTCTACCTCGCGGAGTCCATCCGGGTCTGGCCCGACCAGCGGGCGTTGGCGAGCCGGGTGGCCGCCGCGGGCTGGACCGGCGTCGAGTGGCGCGACCTCACCGGCGGCATCGTCGCGCTGCACCGGGCCGTCAAGCCTCTCGTCCTGGGCGAGATGACAGAGTGACCTGACCAACCGCGTGCCTTGAAAAGGGGTGACGTCATGGTGATCCGTAGGATCGTGCCGAACCTCCGGGTGGCGGAGGCGCACGCTGGCCACGACTTCTATGTCGAGTTCCTTGGGCTGGAGAAGGTGTTCGATCTGGGCTGGATCGCGAGCTTCCGCTCCCGGACAACCCCAGGGTTCAGGTGAGCTTGGTGACCGGCGATGTCACCGCAGCCGAGGACTCGGCCACCCCGATTAGCGTCGCAACGGCGCTTGTGTCACTGGTGATCGTCGAGCCGCTCTACCGCGACCCAGTCGCGGTGGTTACCTCGTGTGGCGTCAGGTTATGGGCGCCCTGCTGTGCGGACGCCGCAGCAGTTCGACCACTGTTCCCAGGTCGGACTGTGCCCATCCCGCTGCACCTCCACGTCCTGTGGATCACTCCCGCTGGTTGGAGTCGACGCGCACCTGCGTCAGGCGTGCAGGGCGGACATCGCGAGCCAGGCGTCCCAGGGGACGGTCCAGTCGTAGATGTCGCCATCGGCACCGGTCAACTGGGATGGGCTGCCGGTGACCTCGACGGGATCTCCGAAGATCGCGGAGGCGTAGTACTCCTGAGCGTTCGCGGTGGAGAGGTTGACACAGCCGTGGGTGACGTTGGAGGAGCCTTGCACGCCGGTGGTCTCCGGATTGGCGTGAATGAACTCTCCGTTGTTGGAGATTCGCACCGCCCAGTGCTCGGGTACGTTGTTGTATCCATAGGCTGGGTTCGACATCAGCACGGTCTGCGCCTTGGTCATCACCACGTGGACCCCGCTGGTGGTGTTGCGATTCGGGTCGGAGCTCAGGCCGTAGCTGGCCGGGAAGTTCATCACCTCCTGGCCGTCTCGGATCACAATCATCCGGTGGCTGTTGATGTCGGCCTTGACGATCTGGGAACGACCGATCGTGAACTTCGTGCTGATGTCCTGCATGCCGTAGGAGCCCTTGCCCAGCGCCACGCCGTAGAGCTTGGCGGTGACGCTGACGTGGGTGTCGGGCTGCCAGTAGTCCTCGGTCCGGTAGTGCGCCCGGGAGCCGCCGTTGTCGTCGGGCTCCCAGCCCCACGATCCCACCGTGGGCACCGATGCCTGCACCTGCAGCGCGCGCTCGACAGCGGCCTTGTCGGACACGTGCCCGTCGAACTGCAGGATGATCGGGGCGGCGATGCCGACCGTGTCCCCGTCGGCGATGTTCAGCATGGCATGGAGTTGCCGCTGGGGATCGACGGTGGTGAAGGAGCCGGTGACGGGCACGGACAGGTGGTCGGGGCCGGCCGCGCTGCCGCTCCAGGTGTAGGTCTTCCCGTAGCCCAGCGGCTCCGAGCTGAGCCAGCTGTGCCGGTCGTCGCTCAGGGTGCCGGCCACGGCCTTGCCCTCCGCGTTGGTCAGCGTCACCTGCCGCAGGGTGCCCCCGGTGACGCGCACCGCGACCGGCAGCGTTGGGCTGATACCCGTGGCCTTGTCACCCGGCAGGGTGCTGACCTGAGCCAATGGTCGTGGGGGAGCGCTCGCGCCAGCGGGCCCTGGGGCTTTCCCCGAGCACGCGGCAAGCATCATCGCCACCACAACCAACATCAACACACGCCGCATGGTTCCCACCGAATCTCCCCAACCGCTGCCCCGGCACAGCCTATCGCGGACATCCGCGGCGCCGGTGGCAAGCCAGCGGCGTGGCGAGCTCGGCGACCCCGAGCACCGCACGAAATTGTCGGTACCGCCCGCCACACTGGCCCGAGAACGAAAGGAGGGGGACCATGACGACCATGACCGAACCGATCGGACTCGCCGAGGGTCGCCCGTTCACGGTGCACGACCTGGAGGCAATGCCCGATGACGGACGGCGCTACGAGATCATCGACGGGATGCTCCTCGTGACTCCCGCCCCGGGTTGGTCACACCAGGAGATGTCGCTGACGCTCTATACGGTGCTGCGACGATCATGCCCCTCGGGCTTGCGCGTGTTGGCGGCGCCGTTCGCGGTGCGGACCGCTCCCACCAACGAGGTCCAGCCCGACGTGCTGGTGGCGCGCTACGACGACCTCGCTGAGGTGGCTCTGCTGGTGGCCCCGGTGCTGGTGGCGGAGACGTTGTCACGCAGTACCCAGCTGGGCGACCGCAACACCAAGAAGGCCCACTACCAGCGGTTGGGGGTTCCCTCGTACTGGTTGCTCAACCCGGTCCCGCCGGGTGGGCTTGAGGTTTACGAACTCGACGAGCAGGGTCATTACCAGTTGGTGGCGAAAGTGACCGGCGATGAGGTCTTCGCCGCGCATCAGCCGTTTCCGGTACAGATCTGCCCGGCGCGGCTGCTCGATGGCCTGCGCCCGCCGTGACGTTCCAGGCAGGCCGGTTGAGCGGGCCGTGTTGAACGGGTGCAGTCAGCCCGCTCGGCGCAGCGGTGGCACCTCGAGGCCGAGGGTCACGGTCACCCGCTCGGCCGCGCAGCGACGCGGCAACGCGGCGAGATCGGCGGCCGTGCACTGCACCAGGGACGCGTCCGCGGCGAGCACCGCGAGCAACACCTCGCCGGGCACCGTCGCGTCCCAGCCGGTGGTGCACAGCAGCCGGTCACCGGCGGTCAGACCCAGTTGCGCGGCCCGGGCCCGCGCTGCCTTGATGACCGTCTCAGCGTCTGGTCCTGGCCCGTTTGACGGGCCAGGACCGCCAGACAGGCCAGGACCGCTAGACAGGAAAGTGTCGCCGTGCACCCGTATTTCGCTGGCGAAATCCCGGACCCCCGCCGGCAGTGTCGCGGTACCCGTACCCATCACCTGCAGCCCTTTCGCATGAAGGTGCAGTGCCGCTAGCTCGTCCGCGCCGGAGACGTCGGCGATGTGCTCGGCTTCGCACAGTGTCACTTTGCAGTGGGCTACCCCGCAGTGGGTGGCGGGCGCGCCAACGGGCGGATTGATGACGGTCGCGCCGCACCACCAGGCGCCCAGCAGCGCCCCGGCGGTCTGCCAGTGCGGCGGCAGCATCACCGCGACGGTGTCGCCGGGTTGGACGTCCAGCTCGTCACGTAACCAGTTCGCTGTTTTGGCCGCCCAGTTGGCCAGCGTGGTGCCGGACAGTTCGACCCGACTGCCGGCGGCGTCGTCATAGTGGGTGATGCGCGGTCGGGCCGGGTCGGCGCGCAGCAGCGGCCCGAGCAGCTGGTCGGTGATGGTCATGGGAGTGGAAGCTTAACGCCTGGGAGGAGTGTCCGGGTGGAATGTCTCCGGGTGGAGTGTCCCGGGTGGAGTGTCCCGGGTGGAATGTCCCGGGTGGAATGTCACGGGTGGAATGCCAGAGCGCCGTGGCACACTCGGGCCGCCGGTGTTCGCTTGCCGCCCGGCCGGAGTGAGGAGGGTGCGCCGATGCGGTTGCTGGTCACCGGAGGTGCCGGGTTCATCGGGTCGACGTTCGTGCGGCGGGTGCTGCGGGGCGCTGAGCCGACGCTGGCCGGCGCCGACGTGGTGGTGCTGGACAAGCTGACCTACGCCGGCAACGAGGCGAACCTGGCGCCGGTCGCGTCCCAGCCGGCGCTGTGCTTCGTCAAGGGTGACATCACCGATGCGTCGCTGGTGACCGGTCTGATGGCCGGCATCGACGCGGTGGTGCACTTCGCCGCGGAGTCGCACGTGGACCGCTCGATCCTGGGTGCCGATCCGTTCGTGATGACCAATGTGGTGGGCACCCAGACCCTGCTGCGGGCCGCGCTGGTCGCCAGGGTGCCGCGGTTCGTGCACATTTCCACCGACGAGGTCTACGGGTCGATCGAATCGGGCTCGTGGCGCGAGGATCACGCGCTGGAACCGAATTCGCCCTACTCGGCGTCCAAGGCGAGCGCTGACCTGCTGGCCCGCGCGTACGCCCGCACCCACAGCATGGACGTGCGCATCACCCGCTGCTCCAACAACTACGGGCCCTACCAGTACCCGGAGAAGGTCATTCCGCTGTTCGTCACCAACCTGCTCGACGGGTTGCCGGTGCCGCTGTACGGCGATGGGCTCAACGTGCGGGACTGGGTGCACGTTGACGACCATTGCCGCGCCGTCGCGCTGGTGCTCGAGCGCGGCCGGGCTGGTGAGATCTACAACATCGGCGGCGGCATCGAGCTGACCAACACCGAGCTCACCGGCCGGCTGCTGGATGCCCTCGACGCCGACTGGTCGCGAGTCCAGCCGGTGGCCGACCGCTTGGCTCATGACCGCCGCTACTCGGTGGACTGGACGAAGATCCGCACCCAGCTCGGCTACGCCCCGGAGGTGGACTTCGCCCAGGGACTGGCCGACACGGTGCGCTGGTACGCCGAGCACCGGGACTGGTGGGAGCCGTTGAAGGTGCCATGACCGCGCCGTCGCTGCTGGTCATCGGCGGGCAGGGGCAGCTGGGCCGGGATCTGGTGGCCGCGGCCGCCCGCGCCGGGTTCCCCCGGATCCACGCGCCGGGCTCGGCCGAGCTCGACATCACCGATCCTGCGGCGGTGTCCGACGCGGTGGCGTGCCTTAGCGGCGGCGTCCGGGTAGTAGTGATCAACGCGGCGGCCTACACCGCCGTGGACGTCGCCGAGGGTGCGGGTGCCGCGCGGGCCCACGCGGTCAATGCGCGGGGCCCGGCGAACCTGGCTCGGGCCTGTGCCGCCCACCGGGCGCATCTGGTGCAGGTCTCGACCGACTACGTCTTCGCGGGCCAGCGTGTTGGACCGCACCGGGTGAACGATCCAACGGTGCCGGCGACCGTGTACGGCCGGACCAAACTGGCGGGGGAGCGGGCGGTTTTGTCCTCGGTATCGTCTGGGGGGGTGTCGGCGCACGTGGTGCGCACCGCGTGGCTCTACGGCGCCCACGGCGGCAACTTCGTGCGCACCATGGCGGCCGCGGCGCGCGGGAGCGAGACCGTCCGGGTGGTCGACGATCAGCACGGCAACCCGACCTGGACGCACGACCTCGCCGAGGGCCTGCTGGCGCTCGCGCTGGCCGCCGACCGGGTGCCGGTGGGCGTGCTGCACTGCGCCAACGCGGCCGCCACCACGTGGTTCGAGCTGGCCAGGGCGGTGTTCACCGAGCTCGGTGCCGACCCGGACCGGGTGCTTCCCTGCCGCACCTCGCAGTTCCCCCGGCCCGCGCCGCGCCCGGCGAACTCGGTGCTGGACACCACCGGGTGGGCCGGGGCCGGACTGCCCGAGCTGCGGCACTGGCGTGAGGCCCTGCACGCCGCCGCCGCCGAGGGAATTCTCGCCGCACCATGGGCAGTATGACGATGTTAGTCTTTTGGTATGACTGCTGAACGGGTCACCGTGAGCCTGCCACCTGACGTGCTGGCGAGGGCCCGCGGCGCGGTGGACGCTGGCGCCGCCGACAGCCTGTCAGCGTTCGTCGCCGACGCACTCCGGGACCGACTCAGCCGCACCCACGCGCTCGCTGAGCTGGCTCGCGTCCTGGGTGGCCCCCCGTCGCTGGAGGCGCGGGCCGTTGTCCGCCGCGCGTGGGGACTGCCCGCTCCGGCTGACGGTGCGTGATCGGCGGTCGGGTTCTCGACACCTCTGCGCTGCTGGCATTCGCTCGCGGCACCTCCATCTACGCCGCTGCGGCGGTGTGGACTGCGGTCGAAGAGTCCATCGTGTTGATTGTGCCCTCGACTGCGGTCGCGGCAGCGTGGGCCGGACTCGTTGACGAGCATCGCCCCGTGCTCGACGTCCTGCTTCATCTCCCGGTCACGGTCATCGACAACCTTGACGAGGCGCGTGCCCGGGCTGTCGGCCAGCTCGGAGGCAGCCAAGCCGATGCGCACGCGATCGCCTGCGCCCGCGAACGCGGTTGGCCCCTGCTCACTGCTCACCCCGACCAGTACTCCCGATACGACCAGGCCGGCGTTGACTTCGAATCTCTGTCCTAAGTATCGCGAAGCGGTGGGCATGAAGGTACGCAGCCGAGATCATGTGGTGAGCACCGACGAGGGCAGGTTCAGGTTCACGCTGCTCAGCGCGCTTCGCGGGATCCGTCGTTGTCCATGAGCGGCCGTGCTCGTGCGGCCTGATTGGCCTCAACTGGACGCAGCCGCTCCCGTCGAGCTTGTTCGAGAGATGGAGACGATCTCCAGGCGTGCGCCCATTCCCTGTAGCGCGGTCGCCGCATGCAGGAGGGAGACCTTGGCGAAGGCGAACAGTGACGTCGAGGTCAGCGGTATCCCGTCCTTCAGCATCACGCCGTAGACGACCGTCGGCGACCTGAAGGACAGGTCTACGGGGTGGTCGGTAGGGAGCTTCGCGAGGAACTTCTGCCGCGCCTCGGTGTCGAAGCGAAGAGTCTCGATGGCGACACGACCCTGGGCGAACAGGTGGTTCAGCGGGGCGGTCTTGTCGGCCTTCTTGACGCAGATGAACTGGCCGTCGGGTCCCAGCACATCGGCCATCTCGAGGCCGCCGCCACGGAACCGCCCGGTGTGCACGGTCTTCTTGTCCAGCAGCAAGTACCCGGGCTGCGCGGCGACCCGCTCGTTGTACCAGCTCTCGTCGTGGCTGTGGCCCTTCGGCCACGGGGGCATGGCGACGCTGCTGGGCCGGTCCAGCAGCTCGGCGATCCTGCTCTCGATCACGGTGAGGTACTCGGCGCCGATCTCGTACCACTGGCCCTGCCAGTAGAAGTAGTAAACGACACCGTCGGGCACCTCGGCAGTAAGCCAATGGTCGACGGGGACGTTGCGGCTGATGCGGTTGGCGCCCTCGGTGTCGGCGAACATCTGGATGCGACCCTGACGAAGTGCCCGCAGCCGCTGTCCTTTCGGCTTGTCCCGGACAGCTCCGACGAGGTCGTCGACGTCCAGCTCGCCGACCTGCCGGGACTGGCCCGCGAGAGCAACGCTGAAGGACTCGGCGAACTCGAACCGGTCGCGGCAGTCGCTGGGCACGGCGAGAGCAAGCCGGTTCATCTCGGCCCCGCCCAGCATCTCGTCCAGTCGGTCGTCGAGGCGCAGGGCTCGCTCGGACTTCGGGTTCAGCGGCCGGACCTGTGCGATGAACTCGAACTCGGGCAGCGGGCTGGGCCGGGTGCACACCTGCTCGATCTGTTGCAGGTCGTGCAGCAGACCCGCGGGGGTCGTGCCGAGGTGAAGCTTGATCGAGCGGTCGGAGCCGGTGACGTGTGCGGGGCGATCGCGGTCCTGGGTGAAGGTGAGCGGGACTCCGGCGATCTGCCCGGATATCTGGCTAACGATCTCACCGAACTGCTCGATGCCGAACCCGCGGATGTGCTCGCCGCTGGTGGCGGAATTCTCGTCGGTGCGGCCTCGCGCGTCCATGACCTGGCGGCGGACCTTCGTGATGCGATCCTCGTCCAGGCAGCGGACGGCGAACTCGATGCCGAACCCGGGGTCGATCCACGCCTGGTCGATCATCAGGTGGCCCAAACCGAACGTGAGACCGTAGACCGCCTTGTCTGTCCGGACCAGCAGGAGCGCGAGCGAGGTCCGGTTCTGCTCGGCGACGGTCATGCCGACCAGGCCGCCCAGCGGGGCGCACCAGTCGGCGTCACCCGGAGCGATGGTGCCGGAAACCAGGAGGCCGGAGATCCCTTCATGGTCGACCGCACGGCTGGTGAATCCGTCGCGCTGCAGATAGCTCGGCACGACGAAGGAGCGCATGTTCTCCATCGCGGGCGGCCCGCTGCTGCGCAGCCGGTAGAGAGAGGTCTTGCGCGTGGTCGGAGGTGCCGTGACCCGCCTCTTCGTGGGAGCGGTGCTGGTCGGAGTAGGCATGGGGGCTCGTTTCTCTCGGTGACGGTCAGCGGCCCGTGCCGCACCGGCTGCGGCGCTGCCGAACGATAGCAGCACTTGTGAACAATGACAACAATGTTCACAAGTGTTCACAAGACTTGATTGTCGTCTGTGGTGTGGGTAGGTTCTCCCCATGAACATCGACGAGCAGGATCACGTCACCGCGGCCGCGATCGCGCGGCGCGCCGGCGTCGGTCGTGCCGCCGTGTCGAACTGGCGCCGCCGGTATGCGGACTTCCCCCAGGCGGTTGGCGGCAGCCCGAGCAGTCCGGTCTTCTCCTGGGTTCAGGTCGAGGCATGGCTGTTGGCAACGGGCAAGGCCGGTCGGCTGGTGACAGCCGGTCGCACTGACACCAGTACCCAGCGGATCGGCGACGCGTCGCCGTCGAACGGTGGGTGCGACGACCTCAAGGTGGCTCCGCAGGAGCGTGCCGTCGCCAAACTGACCCCGGGGCAGTTGCTGGCCAGGGTGATGGCGTCACTCCTCCCGCCGCCGTACACGAGTGCGTCGCCGAGCAACGCCGACGAGCCGGACGGCGATGAGGAAGGCGAGCTGCCTGCCGTCCTCGACCCCGCGTGCTCGGACGGAGCGCTGCTGCTGGCAGTCGCTGACCGGTTCGGTGATCACGTGATGCTCGTCGGGCAGGAGATTGACGAGAAGGCTGCGGCGCTGGCCGCTGTGAACATGCGGGGCCATCCGCTCGGCGCGCCGTACGACATCCAGACGGGGGACTCCTTGCTCGACAACCAGCTCGGCCGATACCTGGGGGCTGCCGCCGCGGTCGTCTGCGAGCCGCCCCTCGATGCGCGGCAGTGGCCGTTGGAGGAGCTTGCTGGCGATCCGCGCTGGCGGCGGTTCGGCGTGCCGGAAGTCGGTGACGCGGAACTGGCCTGGGTGGAGCACTGCTACGCGCACCTGCGGCCACGGGGGGTGGCGGTGGTCGGGGTGTCGCCGCGGACCAGCGTCCGGCCGTCGGGACAATCCGTCCGTGCGGAACTGGTCCGCTCCGGCGTGCTGCGTGACGTGATCGCGCTGCCGAAGAGGATGGGGTCGGCCCCGGACACCGACATGTACCTCTGGGTCCTCCAGCGTCCCAACACCGCGTCCGATCATGCTGCGGTCCGGATGGTCGACCTGTCGGGCCTCGCCGACCCCGCAGACGTCCCGCACGAGTTCGGCGCCTGGCAGCAGCTGTTCGACAACGCCGACCCGGCGATGGTCCGGGCCGTCCCGCGCCTCGAACTCCTCGACGGGGACACCGGCCTGCTGCCGTCCCGGTACGTGGCCCCCCGCCACGACGCCGTCGCTGACGAACTCGTCCGTCTCACATCCCGGCTGCAAGCCCTCTACACCCGGATCGGCCGGGGATTCCCGCGACCGACGGAATCGACAGCGCAACCGGGTCGCGCCTATGTGACCCTTGCCGAACTGGAACGGGTCCGTGCGTTGACGATCCGCTCCCGCGACACGACACCCCGAGCCGGCGACGTCCTCCTTCGTACTCTGAGCCGTCCGCCAGTCGTCGCTGACGGCGGCGAAGCCGACGAGGTCGGGATTGCCCAGGTCGTCGAGATCGACGCGACGCGCCTGGACGCGCACTTCGTCACGATGTTCCTGCGTGCCGACGCCAACGCGCTCCCCGTGGCCAACACGCACGGCGCGCCCAGCCGTGACGACCTGCGGCGGTGCCGCATCCCCCGGATGCCAGTGGCCGAGCAACGCCGCTACGGCGAGGCGTTCCGTCACCTGCTCGACCTGCAAGGAGCCGTGTCCGCACTCGCCGCGGTGAGCGTGAACGTGCTCGACCAGACCATCCACGGCCTGACCACCGGTGCCCTGACCCCGCGGGCGCTGACCGGGCGCGAGAGCATCGCCGTCCACGCAACCGAGAGCGAGATGAGTGAGCAGTGAGTTCGGGACCAACGCATTCGAAGATGGCGAGCGACATCTGGTCGGTCGCCGACCTGCTGCGCGGCGACTACAAGCGCCACGAGTACGGCCAGGTAATCCTGCCGTTCACGCTGCTGCGCCGTCTCGACGCGGTGATGGCCCCGACTCGCGAGGCCGTCCGCACGCGGGACGCCCAGCTCGACATCCAGAACAAGCAGCGCCTGCTGGAGATCGCGGCGAAACTGCCGTTCTACAACACCTCCGCCCAGGACTTCGCGTCGATCGCGGCCGACGCCCCGAACGTGGCGAAGAACCTGCGGGACTACATCAATGGCTTCTCACCGAACGTCCGGGAGATCCTGGCCAACTTCAAGCTGGACAACGAGATCACCCGGCTGGCGAGCGCGAAGATTCTCTACAAGGTGGTCGGCCCGTTCGCCGCGATGCGTGACCTGGACAAACTCAGCAACCACGACATGGGCTACGTCTTCGAGCACCTGATTCGCCTGTTCGCCGACGCCTCGAACGAGACGGCCGGTGAGCACTTCACCCCGCGCGAGGTCATCAAGCTGATGGTGAACCTGCTGATCGCGCCGGACGCCGACACCGTCGCCGGCGAGGGCCAAGTCATCAACATCCTTGACCCGGCGTGCGGCACCGGCGGCATGCTCACCGCCGCCGAAGCTCACATCAAGTCGATCAACCCCAAGGCTGAGGTCTACCTGTTCGGGCAGGAGGTCAACGCGGAGTCGTGGGCAGTCTGCCAGTCGGACATGCTCATGAGCAGCCACCGCGGCCGCATCGTCTTCGGCAACTCGTTCAGCCAGGACGGCCACGAGGGCAGGAAGTTCGACTACATGCTGGCCAACCCGCCATTCGGCGTGGAGTGGAGGAAGGTCAAGGACGAGATCGAGGCCGAGGCCGAACTCGGCCACGGCGGCCGCTTCGGCGCCGGCCTGCCGCGCATCAATGACGGCTCGTTCCTGTTCCTGCAACACATGATCGACAAGATGGAGCCGGTGGAGGGCAAGGGTGCCCGGCTGGCGATCGTCTTCAACGGATCCCCACTGTTCACCGGCGCCGCCGGGTCCGGCGAGTCGCGGATCCGCCAATGGATCCTGGAGAACGACCTCTTGGAGGGCATCGTCGCCCTGCCCGACCAGCTCTTCTACAACACCGGCATCTCCACCTACTTCTGGATCCTGTCCAACCGCAAGGACGCGGCGCTGCGCGACAAGGTGATCCTGCTCGATGCCCGCGACCAGTGGGAGAAGATGCGCAAGTCCCTCGGCGATAAGCGCAAGCAGATCAGCAACCCGCAGATCGTGCACATCACCGCGCTATACGCGAAGGCCGTCGACGTCGCCGCGGACGCCGGGCATCCCGACCACGCGAAGGTGAAAGTCTTCGGCACCCGCGACTTCGGTTACCGCCGCATCACCGTCGAGCGACCGTTGAAGCAGCGCTTCGAGATCACCGAGGACACCCTCGTCGCGCTGGAGAACGCCCGCTCGCTGGCCAGGTGGGAGGGGCAGGACGCGCTGGTCGAGGCCCTGCGCGGGTTGCTGGGCACCGTGTGGTGGACGAAGAAGGCAGCGGGCGACGAACTGCGGGCCGCCGTCCGGGCGGCCGGGAAGCTGTGGCCGACCACGGCGTCGCAGCTCAAAGGCATCTGGGGCGCGGTCGCGGTGTCCGACCCCGAGGGCGAGGTACAGATGGCCAAAGGTGAGGTGCTGCCCGACCCCGACCTGCGCGACTACGAGAACGTCCCGCTCGACGAGGACATCGAGGTCTACTTCAAGCGCGAGGTCACCCCCCACGTCCCGGACGCCTGGATCGACCACGACAAGACGAAGGTCGGCTACGAGATTCCCTTCACCCGCCACTTTTACGTCTACACCCCGCCCCGGCCGCTGGCGGAGATCGACGCGGAGCTGCGCGAGCTCGAGGCACAGATCCAGAAGCTGCTGGGCGAGGTGACGGGGTGACTCAAGGACTATTGACCGAACTTCACGCCCCAGGGGCCTGGAGATGGACCCGGCTATGGGCAGCAGCCCCTCGCGTGCAGGAGACCGGTCAGCCTGAGTCCGAGCCACTTTCCGTTTTCCTGGGTGCCGGAGTCGTCCCGCGTTCGTCCCGCTCCGATAATCACAACAGTCTGGGGGAAGACCTTGCCAAGTATCAGGTTGTCCAGCCAGGTGATCTGGTATTCAACAAGCTGCGTACCTGGCAGGGCGGTCTCGGGGCATCGCCTTATCGGGGAATCGTCAGTCCTGCCTACTTTGTTTGTCGGCCGCGGGATAACTGGCATCCTCGTTACATGCATTACTTGCTGCTCTCGCGTCCATATCTGGCCGAACTGACACGAGTGTCGAAGTTCATGCCTCCATCCCAGTTTGATATTCCGTGGGATATGCTCCGAAACCTCCCCGTTTTGCATCCACCGCTCGACGAGCAGCGCCGCATCGCCGACTTCCTCGACACCGAGACGGCTCGGATTGATGGGCTCGCGGCCGCGCGGCGGAGGTTTCGCGACCTGATCGTACTCAAGCGAGAACGTACGGTCGAGGAAGTTCTAGGGCTGGATTCGATGCCTCCGATGCTTCCGCTGAAGTACGTAGTTCAGTCAGTGAACGTAGGTATCGTGATTACGCCTGCACGCTGGTATGCCGATTCCGACGGAGTCCCCGCCTTGCGTGGCCTGAATGTTCAACCTGGCCACATCGATAGTTCGAACCTGGTGCAGATCAGCCAGGTTGGCCACCAAGAGAACCTGAAGTCGCGGCTGTTGGCAGGCGATGTAGTAGTCGTTCGTACAGGACAAGCTGGAGCGGCGGCAATCGTCCCCGCGGAACTTGACGGATCGAACTGTATCGATTTGCTGATCATTCGCCCGGGCGCCCTAACAAGCTCGTCGTTCCTTGTTCACCACTTGAACTCCTTCTATGTCCGAGCAAAGATTTTGGAGCACTCAGTCGGTACCATCCAGGCTCACTTCAATGTCGACAGTATGAAGAAGATTGCCTTTCCGATCCTTGAGCGTTCGGAACAGGACCGGCGAGCGGCGGCGCTTGACGAGGTCGTCGGTGCCCTCGACCTGCTCTATTCTCAGCTCGAAACCCAACTGAACCTCCTCGCCGAGCGCCGCCAGGCTCTGATCACGGCTGCCGTCACCGGTCAGATCGACGTCACGACCGCGAGAGGCGTATCCGCATGAGTCACGGAGCCCACACCGAGCGTGTGTTCGAGGACCGGGTCGAGGAGGAGCTGGTCGCGCAGGGTTGGTGGCCTGCGCAGGGTACGTACAACGCTGAGCTGGGGATCGACACCGGCGAGTTGTACCGGTTCCTCGGCGCCACGCAGCAGAAGAGCTGGGACCGGCTCATCGAGTTGTACGGCGGCGACCAGCTGACCGCGCAGCGGCAGTTCGCGCAGCGGGTCGCCGCCGAGGTCGACTCCCGCGGCGTGCTCGACGTGCTGCGCCAGGGCGTGCGCGACCGAGGCGTGCAGATCGATCTCGCGTACTTCCGGCCCGGCCATACCCTGGCCGCCGATGCGCTCCACGACTACAGCAGGAACGTACTGACCGTCGCGCGGCAGCTGCACTACAGCACGCGCGACGCGGGCAAATCGGTCGACATGGCGTTGTTCGTCAACGGGCTGCCGGTCGCCACCGTCGAACTCAAGAACCCGAATACCGGGCAGAACGCCGATCACGCCATCGCGCAGTACCGGCTCCGCGACCCGAACGAGGTGTTCTTCGGCAAGCGGGCCGTCGTCCACTTCGCCGTCGACCCCGACCGCGCCTTCGTCGCCACCCGGCTGCGCGGCGGCGACACCCAGTTCCTGCCGTTCAACATCGGCTCTAACGGTCCCGGCGTGAGCGGCGGCGCCGGGAACCCGCCTGCCGCGCCCGGCTCCTACAGCGTCGCCTACCTGTGGGAGCAGATCTGGCAGCGCGACAACTGGCTGGAGATCCTGCACCGCTTCGTCCACATCCAGGCACCGGACAAAAAGGGTGTGAAGACGAGCCCGCACACCTCGCCGCGTATCTTCCCGCGCTACCACCAGTGGGACGCGGTGCGGAAGATGGTCGCGCACGCCCGGACCCACGGCGCCGGGCACGGTTACCTGATCCAACACTCTGCGGGGTCGGGGAAGTCGAACACGATCGCGTGGCTGTCGCACCGGCTGTCCACCCTGTTCGACGCTGACAACCAGCCGGTCTTCCACAAGACCATCGTGATCACCGATCGGGTCGTGCTCGACCGGCAGCTGCAGAAGACCATCTTCCAGTTCGACCACACGCCCGGCGTCGTCCGGAAGATCGACGAGGACTCCACCCAGCTCGCCGCAGCGCTCGACGACGCTACCTCGAAGATCGTCATCTCGACGTTGCAGATGTATCCGTTCGTCCTGGGGAAGATCTCGGGAATGGGCCTGGCCGGCCGGCGGTACGCGGTGATCATCGACGAGGCACACACCTCGCAGGGCGGCGACTCCGCGATCCGGCTCAAGCAGGCCCTCGGAGTGAACGCGACGCGGGAGGACGACGAGGACGAGGCGACGTATCTGACGCGGGTGCGCGGCAAGCAGCCGAACCTGTCGTACTTCGCGTTCACCGCCACCCCGAAGTCGCCGACGCTGAAACTGTTCGGCACGTTCGACCCGGACCGGGTCAACCCGCACACCGGCGAGCAGGGCATGTACGTGCCCTTCCACGTCTACTCGATGCGCCAGGCCATCGACGAGGGTTACATCCTCGACGTGCTGGCCAACTACATCACCTACGACACCAAGTGGCGGCTGCGCAACGCCGCGGTCGAGCAGCAGGAGTCGCGCATCGCCAACCCCGAGGTCGACGAGCGCAAGGCTAAGGCGACGCTCGTGCGCTACGCCGAGCAGCACCCGACGTCGCTGGCGCAGAAGGCGAAGCTGATCGTCGACGACTTCCGGTGCAACATCGCCGGGCGCCTCGGCGGGCGGGCCAAGGCGATGGTCGTCACCGGCGGCCGTCAGCACGCGCTCGACCTCTACCAGGCCATCCGCCGCTACGTCGCCGAACCTGGGCACGCGGATCTCGGCGTGCTCGTCGCCTTCTCCGGGCAGCTGAAGGACGACGCCGCCGGTCTGGAGTTCACCGAGGCGCAGCTCAACGGCTTCCCGGAGATCCGACTGCCGGAGATGTTCGGCTACACCAAGGCCGACGACCCGCAGGCCGCCGCGCGCCGCCAGGACGAGTACCGGCTGCTTGTCGCCGCCGAGAAGTACCAGACCGGCTTCGACCAGCCGTTGCTGTGCGCGATGTACGTCGACAAGCCACTGACCGGGGTGACGGCCGTGCAGACGCTGTCGCGGCTCAACCGGATCCACCCGCTCAAGGCGCAGGACGACGTGCACATCCTCGACTTCGTCAACAAGGCCACCGCCATCCAGACCGCGTTCAAGGACTGGTTCGAGACCACGATCACCGAGCCGAGCGACCCGAACCTGCTCTACAGGAAGCAGCGGGAGGTGATGGACTACGGGCTGCTGGCCTCGTCGGAGATGGAGGCGTTCATCCGCGTCCTCGCCACGGCCGCGCCGGGGCGAATGCCGGACGCGGCGGAACGCCAGCTGCACGCGCAGCTGCACCAGTACCTCAAGCCCGCACTGGAGCGCTTCGCCGCCCTCGACACCGACGACGAGCGGGACGGCTTCCGCAGCGCCCTGCAGGACTTCGTCCGCGCCTACAGCCTCATCGCGCAGATCGTTGACTGGGGCGACCGGGACCTGGAACGGCTCTACCAATACGGCCGGGTCCTGCTGATCCGGCTGCCCGGCCGGCCGGCGGCGTCGGTCGACATCGGCGACGCCGACCTGAGCCACTTCCGGCTGGAGTTCACCGGGCGGCACAACGTGTCACTCTCGGCCGCCGGTGACCGCGACGTCCGCGGCCACGCGGCCGACGGCGGCGGCAGGCGGGAACCGGAGATGACACCGCTCTCGGAGGTGATCGCCGAGCTCAACGACCGGTTCGGGCTGGGCCTGGGCACTGCCGACGAGATCCTGGTCTACCAGCAGGTCGTCGGGCTGGTCGAGGACACCTCGATGCAGCAGATCGCGCTGATGAACGACGAGGCCCGCTTCGGGCAGGTCGCCGACGACCGGCTCGACGACATCGTCGCGCAGAACGTCGAACGCAACACCGACTTCATGAAGCTGTACTTCGACAACGACGAGTTCCAGAAGGCCATCAAGGAAGCGGCGCGCAAGCGCGCGTACCGGATCATCACCGAGCCGGCGCGGGACGAGGCGCTGGCACGCCTGCGTGCCGAGATGCGGCGCGAGACCGGGACACGCGATGAGTGAGCCCGGTGGCGAGGTGATCGTCTACCGGAGCCCCGACGGGCAGTCGCTCGTCCAGCTACGAGCCGTCGCTGGGACGGTGTGGCTCGCGCAGGCCCAAATCGCCGCGCTGTACGACACGTCGGTGCCCAACATCGCCCAGCTCATCCGGCGGATACTGGAGGACGGCGAGGTGAGCCAGGCAACTATTAACTCAGAGTTAAGGGTTCAGACCGAGGGCACACGCCGGGTCCAGCGAGAGGTCAAGATCTACAACCTCGACATGGTGCTCGCGGTTGGGTACCGCGTGACCACCCCGCGCGCGGTCCAGTTTCGGCAGTGGGCCACGACCGTATTGCGCGAGTACCTCGTCAAGGGCTTCGCGTTCGACGATCCTCGCCTCAAGGATCCGGCAGGTACCGACTACTTCGATGAGCTCCTGCAGCGGATTCGGGACATCCGGGCATCCGAGAAGCGCTTTTATCAGAAGGTCCGGGATCTGTTCGCCGCCACCAGCGCTGACTACGACGGCACCTCCGACACGGCCACGACCTTCTTCGCCACGATCCAGAACAAGCTCATCTTCGCCGTCACCGGTAGCACTGCGGCTGAGCTCATTATGCGGAGATCGGACGCACGTTCCCCGAGTATGGGACTGACCACCTGGACGGGCGACCGCATCCGCAAGAGCGACGTCGTGATCGCAAAGAACTACCTGACGGAACCCGAGATCACCGGGCTCAACCGACTCACCACCATGTTCCTCGACTTCGCCGAGGACCGCGCCCAGCGTCGCCATGCGACCCTGATGACGGAGTGGGTCGCCCAGACCGATCGGTTTCTCTCGTTCAACGAGAGAAACCTGCTGGCAGGCTCGGGCAGCGTCTCCGCGTCCGGGATGAAGGCGGTCGCGGCCGAGCGCTACGCCGAGTTCGACGAGCGTCGTAAAGCAGCGGAGGCCGAACGCGCCGAGGCCGACGAGCTGGAGGACCTTCGGACCTTGACGGCGATCGAGAATCGACGTGCCGATCCCGAGCGGGACGAGGATGGTCACCTGCCCTGATGGGGAGGGCCGGTCAACCGCGAATCGCAGTGACCGGCTCCGCGTTTCGCAGGGCAAGTGGCCGCGTTTTGCAGGGCAAGCACGAGGGTAAGGGTGGAGTGGTGACGGACGGACGACGGAGGCTCGCCGGGCGCTACCGGCTGGACGGCTCGCTCGGCCGGGGCGGCATGAGCGAGGTTTTCCACGGTTACGACGAGCGCCTGGACCGGCAGGTGGCGATCAAGCTGCTCCGCCCGCCGTCGGCATCGGTCCCGGGCGGCCCGGACAGCCCAGAGGCCGTCGAGATCCTTGACGCGCGGGGGCGCGACCGCAAGCGGTTCCTGCGCGAGATCCGCACCACCGCCCAGCTGGATCACCCCGGAACGCCGGCCGTCTACGACACCGGCGTGGAGACTGCCCCGGACGGCAGCATGCAGCTGTGGCTCGTCATGCAGTTGTTGCGTGGTTCGACCCTGGAAGCTGTGCTCGACCGGACGGACTACACCGCCGCGCCGCCGAGCCCGGCCTGGGCGGCGGCGATCGCGGCACAGATCGCGGCCGTGCTCGCCGATGTCCACCGCGTCGACATCGTCCACCGCGACATCAAGCCGGCCAACGTGATGCTCGTCGACGGCGGCCTGGTGAAGGTGCTCGACTTCGGCATCGCCATCCTGCGCGGCGGGGGAGCCCTGCCGCGCCTGACGCAGGTCGACCGGACCGTCGGCACCCCGGCGTACATGTCTCCGGAGCAGGGCCTCGGGCAGGTCGTGACGGCCGCGTCCGACGTCTACTCGCTCGGCTGCCTGCTCTGCGAGCTGCTCACTGGGGATCCGCCCTTCCACGGGACGGCAGAAGTCTCGCTGCGGGCCCGTCACCTCCAATCGCCGGCACCGTCGATGCGGGAGCGGCGGGCCGACGTTCCCGCCGACGTCGACGCACTGGTCGCCGCGATGCTGGCGAAGGAGCCGCACGCGCGACCGTCGGCTGAGGCGGTCTACTACGCACTCGTGCCGTTGTCATCCCAGACGGACGACACGGCGGGGGAGGACGACCGCGACCCGACACGGCCGTTCCGCCGGCCGTTGCTCTCCCCGCCGCCGCGTCGGCGGCAACCCGGACGGTGCAGTCCGATCACCGAGACTGAGGCAGCTCAGCTGCAGGCCAACGTTAAGGCGCTGCTCGACAACGACCAGCCGGCTGAGGCGATCAGACTCCTCGAAGACGACGTCGAACGCGCTGGCCACGACCCCTTCGTCCAGCTGCGGTTGCGTCACTTCCTGGCAGCCGCGCTGTTCTACGCCGGGGAGTACACGCGCGCGGCGCCGCTGTTCGACGTCGTCGGACGCGACTACCGTCGGTACCTGGCGCCGTCTGACCCCTTCGTCCTCGACAGCGCTTACCACGCGGGGCACGCCTACGCCGAGATCGGCGAACCGGACAAGGCCCTGCCGCAGCTACGGTTCTATGTGCACCACGCTGGCGTCGCGGGCGACGAGGAGGCGGACAAGGTTCTCGGATCCCGCTTCGCCCTCGCCCAGATGCTCGCCGTCGCCGGACGTGCCGACGACGCACTGGCCGAACTCGAATCGGTCCGCCCTCTGCTGGTTGTTGCCTTCGGCGCTGGCTCGACTCAGGTTCGCAACCTCGACAAGCACATTGCCCGGTTGGGGTCGCTTAAGGAGCACAGCTTCTCCCAGGGGGATGACGAGCTGGGCCGGTGATCAGACGATGAGCGGTTCGTCCCACCGGCTCATGAAGAGTCGGGGCGCCCCAGTCGGCGCGCTATTCCCGCTGGGTCTGGTACGCGGCAGTCCATGCGGCTGAAGGTGTGGATCTGGTGTCGCGTGGTGGGTGGGCCGCGCGATTCGGTGTCGGTCCGGGGCGGTGCGTCGAGGTCATGGGGATCGGTCCGGGCTCTGATGGTCAGCAGGGTTCGGGCTGGAGGGCGTCTCGCGTCGGGTAGTGGGATGGTGCCCAGGCCGAGTTCGGTGGCGAGGTGGGATCGGAGGGTGGCCGCGTCGGGTTGGAGCAGCCAGGCGATCGCGGTGAGGTGGATCTGGCAGCGCCGGAGCCCGAGCATCGTGCTGGACCATCGGCAGGATCCGCAGCGGCCCCGTTGATCGATGGGGTGCTCGATCAGCAGCGTGTACAGCACCGCGCTGGCTTGGGATCCGACCGAGCTGATCCCCTCGAGGGCGCCAGGTCTTGTCCGCGCGGCTGTGAGCAGGAACTCGCGCAGCGCGTCACGCATGAGCCGATGGCTGATCTGATCCGAGGTCAGGTCCCTGCTGGTCATGGGTGCCGCACCGTCGCTTTCTGTCCTGGGGAATTCCGTTGTGCTGCCCCATGAGCGTGGTGTGGATCACCGATGGCGGGGCGAGCGCGAATGGGAACATTCACCCGAACGCCACGACCACGTTGACCTGGGGGAACAAGCGGCTGGCGGGGGAAGGACCACCGGTCGGTCAGGTCGCTGGGTGCTCAGAATGTCAGTGGTCGGGGTTACCGTGTGGTCCTTGCACATGACTGCTGGGGGGTGGGCGATGCCGCGCAGGGCGGGGACGTCGGCGAAGGCCGAGCGTGATCAGGTTCGGGATCGGATGCGGAAGTGGGGGTGCCCGGTCGGCCAGATCGCCGTGGAGCTGGGTCGGCGGTTCAACTTGCGGCCGAGGGTGGCGTGGCGGCACGCGCTGGGGTGGCCGCAGTGGAAGGTGGCGCAGCTATACAACACCGCGCATCCAGGCGCCCGGCTCTCGGACAACCGGATCAGCGAGTTCGAGGCCTGGCCGCATGGTGGGTGCCCGCCCAGCCCGCGCTACCTCGTCCAGCTCGCCGCCACTTTCGGGCACGGGTGCACCCCGGGGCAGCTCGTGGACGCCGACGACCTGGAGCACCTCACCCCCGCCGACCGCAGCCTGCTCACCACCGGTCACTTACCCGCGCCCGTGACGACGGGGGAGTTGGTTCCCGTTGTCCGCGCTACGGTGGGTGAGCACGCTGACCCCGGCCGTGCGGTGGCGCGCGGCGGCGGTGACACTGGTGTCAGCTGGGGGAGCCGACGCGTCGTGCGCCGCGACGCGCGGGGCCTGCCGATCCGTGAGGAGGTCATCGTGGCGGCTGAGGAATCCGCCCAGTTCCATCGCTGGAGCGCCACCACCAACGTCGATGACGAGGTGCTCGAGCAAATGACCGCCGACGTCGCCGAGTTGGCCTGGCGAGAGCAGCTCGACTCACCCGCCACCACTTACGAGCGCCTGCTCGGCGCCCGGGATGACGTGTTCCGCCTGGTCGAGGGACGCCAGCAGCCCCGCCACACCACCAGCCTGTACAAGATCGCCGGGCAGATTTCCGCCATGCTGTCCATCGTCACGTTCGACCTGGGTCACCCACATGCCGCGAACACCCATGCTCGGACCGCGTTGCACTGCGCCGAAGTCTCCGGTTACACCCCGCTGCGGGCTTTCATCCGCTATGCGCAGTCCAATATGGCGTACTGGGATGGCCGCTATGACGAGGCTGCCACGCTCGTCGAGTCCGCCATGCCTGATGCCACCAGTGGCACCGCCTTGCTGCGGTTGGCCACCCAGCAGGCCCGGATCAACGCCGCCCGCCGTCAACCAAGCGAGGTCAGCCGGGCACTGGTACTCGCCACGACCGCCTCCGCTGAACGCACCCCCGACGAGCCGGGCATCCTCGGCTTCGACACCGGGACCGCCGCCCTTTTAGCCAGCGAAGCCCACTACGCACTCGGCGGTACCGACAACCTGGACGCGGCTGTGGACTGGGCGCTCACCGCCGTCGATGAGTTCACCGCCGATGCCCAGCCCAAAGCCACGTACATCGCCGCCGCCCGCTTCGACCTCGCACTCGCTCACCTGGCCCGA
>JBOHFJ010000006.1:0-40771 GCA_050699655.1 Pseudonocardiaceae bacterium | reverse complement strand
GGCCCGCTTCGACCCCGCACTACTTATCGAAGACGTCCTTCACGGCGTCTTTGACTTTCTCGCCGGCTTGCTTGACGTGGCCTTTGGCCTGGTCACCCTTGCCCTCAGCCTCCAGCTCCGGGTCTTCGGTGACCTGGCCCGCGGTCTCCTTCACCTTGCCCTTGAGAATCTCAGCCTTGTGATCGATCTTGTCTCCGGTTCCCACAGCTAGTGCCTTCCTTTCGCTGGCCCATGGCGGAAAGACCTACCGTAACGCCTTGGTGACGATGCCGCGCGGTGAAACGCGCCGAACGCCCTACGCCGGAGGGTGATCGGCGTCCCGACATGCCTATCCTGCGCGTATGAAACCCTTCGACGACATCGTCCGGCTGGAGCGAGCCGTGGTGTTGGACCGGCCAGCGGCCGCGGTGCGCGGCGTCGTGCAACGGCTGCTGCGTAACCGAACGCTGAAGGACGCGCTGCACGGGGTGTGGCTGGGTCATCCACTGCATCCCGCCTTGGCACAGATCGCGCTCGGTTCGTTCACCTCCGCCGCGCTGATCGACGCGGTCGGCGGTCGGCGTCGTGAGTCGTCCGGGCTGATCGCGGTCGGGCTGGCCAGTACCGTGCCGACGGTCGCCGCGGGGTGGGCGGATTGGGCTGACAGTCACGAGGAGCAGCAGCGGGTCGGGCTCGTGCACGCCGCGGTGAACGCCACGGCGGTGGCCTGCTTCACGGCCGCGCTGTTGCGCCGCCGAGGCGACCGCGGCACCGGGCGGTCGCTGTCGCTGCTCGGCGGCACGCTGAGCGTGCTGGCGGCGGCGCTGGGTGGTCACCTGAGCTACCGGCAGGCCACCGGCGCCAACCACGGCGAGGAGGTACCGCACGTCGGCCCGGGAGACTGGCAGCCGCTGGGGCCGCTTGCGGAGTTCCCGCTGGACCAGCCGGTGCGCCGGCTCGCCGGTACCGTGCCGGTGTTCGTGCTGCGCCGCGCCGACAGCTCCGATGTCTCCAGTGTCACGGTGTTCTCCGACCGCTGCCCGCATCTGTCCGGGCCGCTGCACGAGGGCGAGCTGTCCGAGGTCGACGGGGAGATGTGCATCACCTGCCCGTGGCACGCGAGCGTGTTCCGGCTCCGCGATGGCGCGGTCGTGCACGGTCCGGCGACAGCGCCGGTGCCCGGCTTCGAGTCCCGTGTCGAGAGCGGCATGGTAGCGGTGCGGGTGCGGACCCCGCCGGGCGTCTCGGCGAGCTGACGTGAGCGCTGAGGCATCCTCTGATGCGTCTTCTGGCGCGTCGCTGCGGGTACTGCTGGTCGAGGACGACGAGGGTGACGCCGTTCTGGTGCGGGAGTTGTTGACTGACGCCGCGGCGTCGGTGGAGCTGGTGTGGGCGCCCTCACTGGCCGAGGCCGAGCGGTTGTGGTCGGCGGGGACGGACTGCGTGCTGCTGGATCTGCAGCTTCCCGACGCGAGTGGGCTGGAGGGGTTGCGCCGGATGCGTGCCCGCGGTGCGGCCGCGGTGGTGGTCCTGACCGGCCTGGACGACCAGCGCCAGGGTGGGGCCGCGGTGGCCGCGGGCGCGCAGGACTACCTGGTCAAGGGGAAGATCGATGGGCGCAGTCTGGAACGGGTGATCCGTTATGCGGTGCAGCGGCACCGGGCCGAGGTGGGGGCCAGAGAGCTGGCTGAGGCGCAGTTGGTGGCCGCGGAGAACGTCCGGCTCAGCCGTGGCCTGCTGCCCGCGCCGTTGATCACCGATCCGGCGGTGCGGCACGCCGCCCGATACCGCTCTGGTGGCGGTCGGATGCTGCTGGGTGGGGATTTCTACGACGTCGTGCAGAGTGCTGACGGCGCGGTGTGGGCGGTGATCGGAGACGTCTGCGGCCACGGTCCCGACGAGGCCGCGCTGGGGGTCTGCCTGCGTATCGCCTGGCGGACCTTGGTGCTGGCTGGGCATCCTGAGCAGGACATCCTGCCGATGCTGCAGCGGATGTTGATCCATGAGCGGCACCTGCCGACGCTGTTCACGACCGTCTGCATGGTGCGCATCTCCGCTGAGCGCGACCGGATGCGGGTCTGGTCGGCGGGGCATCCGCTGCCGATCCTCCGCACCTGGGCCCCGGACAAAGATGGGGATGGGGCCGGGCAATGGGAGGTGCCCGCGGTGCCGCGCAAGGTGCCCTTGGGCATCGACCCGGACTGTGTCTGGTCGCCAGCTGAGATCAGGCTCCGCTCGCGGTGGGAGCTGCTGCTCTACACCGACGGGCTCATCGAGGGCCGGTCCGGGTCGGACGGGCGATCGCTGTGGGTGGAAGGGCTCCTTGAGCTGCTCCGCGCCCAGCGGGCCCGGTTCGGTCCAGATCCGCAACAGCTGGTGGATGGGCTGTTCGACACGGTGTGCCGGCTTGATCCTAGGCAGGACGATGATGTGGCGGTAGTGATGCTGGCCCACTCATCCCCGCACCCGGAGCCCGACGGTGGTTGAGACGCCAGCTCGGTGGTCGTTGCGGCGGTGGCTGCGGGTGGTCGGGGTGGTCTGTGTGAGTGCGGCCCTCGCGGCGATGGGGGCTGGTGCGTTGGGGTTAATCCAGCTCAGCGCGGCCCGGGCGGTCCTGGCCGACCAGCTTGACCCGGCGTTGCTGAGCGCGCAGGCATTGGGTACGGCTCTGGTCAACCAAGAGACGGGTGTCCGCGGTTTTGTCATCACCGGCAAAGCCGACTTTCTTGCCCCCTATCAGCAGGGTCGCCAGCAGGAAGACGCCGTGCTGGTCACCCTGCGCCGTCTCGGTGCCGCGAGACCGCGTCCGGAACTGACTACCGAACTGGACGAGATTCTCGCCCGGGCACGGGCCTGGCAAGCCGACTACGCCGAACCGACGATCACCACGGTGAGTGCCGCCGGCCCGACCGGCGCCACCGTCGGCCTAGCGGTGGGCAGGGCCCGGTTTGATGCGCTGCGGGCCGCGCTGGACCGCCAGCGAACCGGGCTGACTGAGGCCCGCACCCGCGCCAGCGCCAGGCTCGATCACGCCGCGCACACCTTGTTCGTGGTCTGCCTGGCTATCGCGGCGGGACTGCTGGTGCTGCTCGTCACGATCGGGATCTGGGTGCGCCGCACCATTCTCATCCCGGTCGAGGCGCTGAGCGACGAGGTCCGTGCCGTCGTCGACGGGCAGTTCGAGCGCCAGGTCACCGGGCGGGGGCCCCGCGAGCTGGTCGAGCTGGGTACCGACATCGACCGCATGCGCCGCCAGATCGTCACCGAGCTGACCACGGTGCGTGCTCTCAATGGGCGCCTGGACGCCCAGGCAACCGAACTGCAGCGATCCAATTCCGATCTGGAACAGTTCGCCTACGTCGCCAGCCACGACCTGCAGGAGCCGCTGCGCAAGGTGTCGAGCTTCTGCGAACTGCTGGCCAAACGTTACGCCGGTCAACTCGATGACCGCGCCGACCAGTACATCCACTTCGCCGTGGACGGCGCCCGCCGGATGAGTGCGCTGATCAACGACCTGCTGGCGTTCTCCCGGGTCGGCCGCGCCGCCAGCGGCGGGTGGGCGCCCCTGGACAGCGAGGTGTTGCTCGCCCAAGCGCTGCGCAACCTGGACGAGGTCATCACCCAGACCGGGGCCCAGATCACCCACGACCCGTTGCCCACCGTGGTCGGTGAGGCCACCCTGCTCACCACGGTGTTCCAGAACCTGGTCGGCAACGCGATCAAGTTCCGCGGTGAGCAACCACCACGGATCCGCCTCGGGGTTCACCCCGACGGCGACTGCTGGACGTTTCGGGTCAGCGACAACGGGATCGGCATCGACCCGGCCTACGCGGAAAAGATCTTCGTCATCTTCCAGCGGCTGCACAGCAAGGACGCCTACCCGGGCACCGGCATCGGACTGGCGCTGTGCCGGAAGATCATCGACTATCACCACGGGCGGATCTGGCTCGCCGCTGACACCACCGCGGGATCCACATTCTGCTTCACCCTGCCCGCCATTACTCAACCAAAGGACGGTACCGCGATGATCGAGCCAGCCACGACCCCACTCAGCGATGACTGACCCAGCGATGACTGACACCCAGCACGAGGTGCACGTTCTGCTCGTCGAGGACGACCCAGGTGACGTGCTGATGACCCGGGAGGCCTTCGAGCACCACCGGATCCGCAATCCGCTGCACGTCGTCACCGACGGCGCCGCCGCGCTGCGGTTCCTCCGCCGCGAGAGCGAGCACGCCGACGCGCCCCGACCCGGGCTGATCCTGCTCGACCTCAACCTGCCGCTGATGAACGGTCGTGAGGTGCTCGCCGCGATCAAGTCCGACGAACAGCTGCGCAGCATCCCGGTCGTCGTGCTCACCACCTCCCAGGCCGAGGAGGACATCGTGCGCAGCTACGCCCTGCACGCCAACGCCTACGTCACCAAACCCGTCGACTTCACCCGCTTCATGGAGGTCATCCGCCAGATCGACGACTTCTTCGTCACCGTCGTCCAGCTCCCCACCCGCTGAGGCAGCTCGCCGCCGGGGCCGTCAGCGAGCCCGCCGCCGGATTGAGTCACCAAAATGCGGGACGAATCGGGTGGGTGTGCCTTAAGATCAGGGGGCACCCAGGCAGAGTTGGTGGGAGGAATCATGATCGTTCTTGGTATCATCCTACTGGTGGTGGGGATCCTGCTCGGGATTCACCTCCTGTACATTCTCGGGCTCATCCTGCTGGTCGTCGGAGTGATCTTGGTTCTGCTGGGATCGGTGGGGCGCCCGATTGGCGGTCGACGCCACTATTGGTGACGCTGGACAGCTCGGCACCGCCACGTCCGTACCGCTTTCAGTTCCGGTCCATGTGCAGCCGGATGGTGGTGGGGTGCGGCCACAGGTAGAACTGGTCGCAGAGCTGGTGGGCCAGGCGCAGACCACGGCCCCGGCGCTGAGGCGTCGATGGGTGCAGCAGCCCGGCCAGCGGCTCGGCGTACTCGCCGGTGTCGCTGATCTGACAGATCACCGAGGATGTTGTGGTCCACAGGCTCACGGCGGCGGGCGGGGTGCCGTGCTCGAGGGCGTTGCTGGCGATCTCGCTGACCGCCAGCACGAAATCTTCACCCCGAGCGGGGGACAGCCCGGCGGGAGTGGCGTACGCGGCCACGCTCCGGCGCAGCGCGGACAGCTGGGCGGAGTGGTCGATGGTGTGGGTGATGTCCGGTTCACCCAGCTCGATCGGCGGGGGCAGCGGGTAGCGAGCCAGGAACTCCTCCGCTGGCAAGTGTTCCAGGCTGGGGGTGATCGCGCCGTTGAGCAGGCTGGGGTGCGCCCCACGCACAGCGCGGCCGGTATCGGGGTCGTCGGGATAAACACAGACCAGCGTGAGGTCGCACTCGGCCAGGGCCAGGGTGGTGACGGCGTCGACATGCATCCACAACACCGCCCGGTGCGCGTCCTCGCCGCCCAGGTCAGGGGCGATGACGATGGTGACCGGCCCACCCTCCGGGCTCATCTCGGCGATCCATGCTCGGTAGCGGCCCAGCACCCGGCCGGGATGGCGGCAGAGTTCGCAGGAGTCGGCGGTGCGCAACCCAGCCAGGTCCGCGACTGGCAGCCGGGCCCGCAGGCCGTCGACGACGGTGGCAGGCAGCACAGCCAGCACCGGCTCACCGTGGGCCAGCCGACTGGCCACCAGCGGCGCGAGGGTGGCGGCCACATCCGAGGTCGCGGGGTGCAGCAACCCGTAATGCCTCAAGCCCGCGCCGCTGGGCCCGGTGTCCCCGGAAGCGGCGCAACACACCATCCACACACTCTTTCTCGCTTCGGCGCGGCCCCCCCGTGGAGTCGGCTGTGAGGTCGCGGAGTTCCCGCTGCCACCGCATCCTAAACCGATCACAGTGTGTTGCTCGGGGATACGCTAGGCGGGCCCGGCTTAGCTTTACGGTGTCAGCCTTCCGGCTCGGCGTTATCGCGGCGTTCGGCCAGCACCTTGTGCGGGACTTGGAGCAGGCGCAGCACGGTCACCAGCCCGAGTCCACCGAGCATGTTCCCCAGGCCCGCGAAGGCGAACAGCCCGAGCCAGTCCCGGTAGCCGAACGGTGCCCCGGCTTGCAGCGCGGCGAAGCAGACCAGCGACGCGACGATCGCGTGGTTGACCTTGCCGGCGCCGAGCAGGAAACCCGCCAGCACCGCCGGCACCAAGCGCACCCCGTCGGAGTCGGTGGCGTGCTGCAGGTGGGTCATCAGCGTGATGAGCATGCCGCCGATCAGCGCGAGCGCGAACGCCGGCCAGCTGATGCCCAGAGCCACATAAGACTGGGCCGCTTCGACGGCGCTGCCGCGCAGCGCCGGGAAGCCCGCCATCACCAACCCGGTCACGACCCACCCGCCGAGCAGGTTGGTCAGCAGCGTGATCGCCCACAGCCGCGCCAAGTCCAGCGGCGCGCCGCGTCTGGCGACGACCGCGACCACCGGTATCAGGAAGTTCTCGGTGAACAGCTCGCTGCCCGCCAGCGACAGCGCGATGAACCCCGTCGAGAACGCCAGCCCGCCCAGCAGCACGCTGTGCGTGGTGTGCTCCACGAGCAGCAGCGCCAGCACGCCGACACCCACGTCGAGACCACCGAGGAAACCGGTCGCGGCCAGGCCGAGCCACGACCGGCCCAACCGCTGCTGCCCCTCCTCGACCAGCCGGTCGAAGGTCTGCTCACTGTCCTGCTGCGGGACATCAGGCTCAGCGGCGCGGCGCGGCGTCATCACAGCAGGCTAGTTGGCGGAGGCGGACGGGAATCGAACCCGCCTGGTCGAGTTGCTCGACCACGTCGGTGTTGAAGACCGCGGGGGCCACCAGGCACCCTTACGCCTCCGTCCGGGAGATCTTACTCAGCTGACGCCGAGCTTCTCGGCGGCCATCGTGGCTCCCGCGACCCGGTTCTTGATCTTTTGGAACGCGACGTCGCGAGCGTAATCAGGTGAACCGTGGTTCGGCTTCTCATCAATACTGAACGGCGAGAAGCCGCAGTCGTCGGTGGCGCCGATTCGTTCCTTCGGGATGAAATTGGACGCCCTGACCAGAGCGTCCCGGACCTCCTCGGCGCTCTCGACGCGGGGATTCCCCGGGTTGATCACTCCGAGGTAGGCCATCTGCGCCACGCCGTCGGCGTCATCGCGCAGGTGCTCCCCGATGGAGCGGTAGACTGGGTCCTTGTCCCGTTCGCTCGCCAATTGGATGAGGAAATAGCCGGCGTTCATCTGGAACATGCTCGGGAGCAGGTTGTTGTAGGGAACATCAGCGCTGTGCACCGAGTCCCGGTCCCCACCCGGGCAGGTGTGGATACCGATCTCTGACCGTTCTTCCGCCGTGAAGCGCGCCAGTACGCGGTTGTTCAGCTCGATGAAGTGCGGCAGCAAGCCGGCACCCGTCCACGGGTTTCGTGGATCCTCTCTGGTGGCCAGCCGGCCCTCGGTGAAGTCGATGGACACCCGGGCCGCCCCAGCGGCGAAGGCGCCGCGGATGTCTTTTTCACATTCGTTGACGAGGTCGTCCTCGAATTGCTCCCGCGAGTAGCCCGGCACCTCGTCTTTCAGTGGGTACAGCAGGGCCAGCATGGAGGGGGCGATCACGGCCTGCTTCATCGGGGAATCTGTCAGGACGATGGATTTCCTCAGGCTGTCGGCCGCGTAGGTCTTGTACCGGAAGGGACCCCCGGTCAGCCGCGGGAGCTGCCGCCCGTGGCCATCGGCGAAAATCGCGAAGAATTGGCCGCCAGGGCCCAGGTTCTCGGCCAGGCCGGTCCCGGCCAGCGTATCGGTGACGGGGTAAGTGGCAAAGCTCGACGAACGTTGCTCGCCGTCGGAAACAATCGGTGACCCGGTGTTCGCATAGCGCTCGAGTGAGTCGCGGACCGCGGCGTCCTGCTCGGCTTCCAGCGCCGCTTTATCGATCTTTCCCTCGTCGTAGGCGGCATAGGCGGCTTGTAGTGTGGAGGGCCGGGGCAGCGAGCCGACCGGCTCGGTGGGAATCCCGGTGGCCGTTCTCGGATCGTAGTCAGGCATGATTCTCCTCTCTGCCTGTGAGTTCGACCATAGTCAGTTGACAATGAGCCAGTCAACGTTCACTCATTCGTGGCAGCCGGGAGGGTGACGTCGTTTTCTCGCCAGCCCGCAGGCCTGCGGTGCGTGAGACTGGGGGGGTGCACACCGAGGTCGAGCGTTGCGTGCGGGCCGTCCAGTCCAAGGACGCCCGCTTCGACGGGTGGTTCTTCACCGCAGTGCTGACCACCGGGATCTACTGCCGGCCGAGCTGCCCGGTGGTGCCACCCAAGGCGGCGAACATGCGCTTCTACCCGAGTGCGGCGGCCGCTCAGCGGGCGGGTTTCCGCGCGTGCAAGCGGTGCCGGCCCGACGCCAGCCCCGGCTCGCCGCAATGGAACGTACGGGCGGATCTGGTGGCCCGCGCGATGCGACTGATCGCCGACGGGGTCGTCGACACCGACGGCGTGCCCGGGCTCGCGCGCCGGCTCGGTTACAGCGTCCGCCAAGTCGAGCGCCAGCTCTGCGCGGAGCTGGGCGCGGGGCCGCTGGCGCTGGCCCGGGCGCAGCGCGCGCAGACCGCGCGGCTGCTGATCGAGACCACCACGCTGCCGATGGCCGAGGTCGCCTTGGCGGCGGGGTTCTCCAGTCTTCGCACGTTCAACGACACGGTGCGGGAGGTCTTCGCGCTGTCGCCGACTGAGCTGCGCTTGCGCGCTGGGGGCACCCGGCCCGATTCCTGGCCGAGCGTGGCGGGCATGCCTGGCACGTCGCTGTCGGTGCGCCTGCCGTTCCGCTCGGCGCTGTGCCCGGACAACCTTTTCGGCCACCTCGTCGCCACCGGGGTTCCCGGCGTCGAGGAGTGGCGCGACGGCGCTTACCGGCGCACCCTCCGGCTGGCCCATGGGGCCGCCATCGTCGAGCTGCGGCCGCAACCGGAGTACATCGACTGCCAGTTGCTGCTCTGCGACCTGCGCGACCTGTCGACGGCGATCAGCCGGTGCCGGTGGCTGCTGGACCTCGACGCCGACCCGGTCGCGGTCGATGCCCTGCTCGCCGCAGACCCGGTCCTCGCCCCGTTGGTGGCCAAGAACCCGGGCCGGCGGGTGCCCCGCAGCACCGACGCCACCGAGTTCGCGGTCCGCGCGGTCCTGGGGCAGCAGGTCTCCACCGTGGCGGCGCGAACCCACGCCGCCCGCCTGGTCCAGGCACACGGCGAGCGGGTCGAAGACCCCGGCGGCAACCTGACCCACCTGTTCCCCGACGTGGCGGCGTTGGCCGGCCTCGATCCTGAGAAGCTCGCCATGCCGAGCAGCCGTCGGCACACGCTGGTGACCCTGGTTGCCGCGCTCGCCGAGGGCACGCTCGAGCTCGGCGCGGGCAGTGACTGGCACGCCGCCCGCGCGGCGTTGTCCGCGCTGCCCGGTCTGGGCCCGTGGACCGTGGAGATGATCGCCATGCGGGCACTGGGCGATCCCGACGCGTTCGTGCCCACCGACCTCGGGATCAAGGCGGCGGCGCGCGTACTCGGCCTGCCCTCGGATGTGGCCGGGCTCACCGAGCGCGCCGAGCTCTGGCGGCCGTGGCGCGCCTACGCCGTGCAGTATCTCTGGGCCACCGGCGAGCACGCCATCAACCGGATGCCGACTCCCATCTGAACGAAAGGCAAGATTCCCCGATGATTCCACCCGTGACACTGATCGACACGGTGGGTCGAGCGCACACCGTGCTGGACAGTCCCCTCGGCCCGCTCACCCTCGCCGCCGCCGACGGCACGCTCTGCGGCCTCTACCTGGAGGCGCAGCGGCACCGGCCGCCGCAGGACACCTTCGGCGATCGGGATCCTGGTCCGTTCGTGGACGCCGTGACCCAGCTTGCGGAGTACTTCGCCGGGACCAGGACCGACTTCGACCTGCCGATCACCTTGGCCGGCACCGAGTTCCAGCGCCAGGTGTGGGCGGGGCTGCGCCAGATCCCGTACGGGCGGACCGTCTCCTACGGTGAACTGGCCGACCGGCTCGGCCAGCCGAGCGCTTCGCGCGCGGTTGGCCTGGCTACCGGCAAGAATCCGCTCAGCATCATCGTGCCCTGCCACCGAGTGGTGGGCTCGACGGGCGCGCTCACCGGTTACGCCGGCGGTCTGGACCGCAAGCGGTTCCTGCTCGACTTCGAACGCGGGAGTTGCTAGATCCGCGTCTCGGCAACCTCTCGGGCGGTCCGGGCGAGCTCCTCGGTGCCGGGCCGGGCTTCCAGCGCCCTGGCTAGGGGGAGCAGCCAGTCCCGGCGGGCGGCGAAGGAAAGCAGGGTGCGCACCGCCTCAATGGCGTCGCGGGCCAGTGATACTCCTCCAGGTTGCCCCGCCCGCACCGTCACCTCGGCGAGCAGAATCTTGGCCACGGTGCGGCCTCGCCGGTATTTGTCCTCCCGGTAGGCGCGCACCGCGCTGGTGGCGAATCGCTCGGCGGCTTCTAGCTGGCCCAGGTCGCGGTGAACCACGGCGGTCCCCAGGTCAGCGCCCGCGCGCTCGAACTCGTCGCGCGGCTCCCACCCCTCGTTCGCCTCGGCGAGGTACTTGATCGCCTCATCGGGGCAGTCCAGCAGGGCGTAGGCCCCCGCGCAGCTCCGGGCCAGCCGCGCGGCCAGCGTCGGTAGCCGGGGGTCCTCGCCGCGCAGCTGATACCGCCCGAGCTGGAACATCGTGAGCGCGTCGTTCGGGTGCCCGGTGCGCAGCATCGTCAGCCCGCCGTGCCAGGACGCGTTGGCGATCCCGTAGCTGTCCCGGTACTCACCGGCCAGCCCCATGGCCCGGGTGAAGTAGCCATACCCGTCCACCCCGGCGTCGTAGCACGCCCACCCCGCCTCGGTGTGCAGCTCCGACAGCGCGGCGGCCAGCTTCGCCTTGACCTCGTCGGTCCCGGGCACCTGCATCCACTTCAGGTAGATCGCCGCGAGGGTGCCGAGCAGGTCGCCCTGCCCGCCGAAGTACCGCGTCAGCCCACGCATCTGCTCGGTGACCGCCACCACGGTGCGCACCTGGCGCATCTCCAGCCGCGCGGGCAGCGGAAACTCGCTCGGCGTTGGTAGCTCTTCAAGACCCAGCAACTCCAGATCCCGAAACTCCTGGCCCAGGAATTCCTGACCCAAAAACTCCGGATACAGGGCGGCCGTCGATGTGGCGGTGCGCAGGGTGCGGCGTTTCACGCTCCCGTCCACCTCCTCGATTCGGGGCGTGGACGGTTTCTCCTCATCGAAGCTCACGCCCATCCAGGCTCGGGGCACGCCGAGCCCGTCGGCGATGCGCTCGAGCAGCAAGATGTTCACCACCTGACGGCCCTTGATGATCTCGCTCACCTCCGACTGGGACTGCCCGGTCAGCTGCGAGATCCGGCGCTGGCTCACCCCCTGGAGCCCGAGCAGCCGGTAGACGGTGCCGACGTCGCGGTCGTGCAGCGCGGCGCGCATCTCGGCTGATTCGAAGAACTTCGGGTCGAGCGGTTGGTTCACCAGTCACGCTCCGTTGTAGCACCGGCCAGGATCGCCTCGGCCAGGGCGATGGTGACCGTTTTGGACAGTCGCACACCAGGCGCGCCCAAGCCGTGAATCGCCCAGGAGCCGCCCAGCTCGTGGATCACGATCAGGGTAGCGTGGCTGTTGCCGTCGGTGCAGCGGCCCCGCACCGTCACTCGCGCCCGCTCGCCGGGCACCCGGTCCGTCATGTGTACCTCGTTCATGGCTGGTGAGCGTGACGCGGCTCGGGCGGCGGTTTTTACCAAACCGCAAGATCAACCCGCGATCGCCCGAATGGGTCACGTCGTCAGCCCCGCGCGGAAAGCCATCCGCCGCAGTTCCTGGCTCACCGTGTCCCGCCGTACCCGGGTCAGCAGCCCGGCGAGCACCTCTCGAACCACCGGACTCCGGCGAAACCGGGTGGGGAAGAGTTCCTCCGCTGTCCGCAGCGCCATCACCGCCTCGTCCCGGCGCCCCCGCAGCCGGGAGAGCGCGCGACCGTAATCGATCCAGTACCCGGACCGGTTCACCGCGAAGGGGTGACGCTCGGGGTCGACGCCCTGCGCCACGCTGACCGCCTGGTCGGGCTCGTCCGCGTCGAGCGCCCGGCGCATCCGGTACCTGCCCAGGTCGACCGGCCCGAACAGATACCCCACGGAGTCGGTCTCGCCGGTTGCGCCGAACCGCTCGGCCAGCTCCGCGGCGGAGTCGAACGCGGCGGTCACATCGCCCGGACGGCCGTTCAGCACGGCGGCGTGCGCATGGAGCGCGGTGACCTGACCCACCAGACCGGCGGTGCCGGCGGTCGTCGGCGGCAGAGTGATCGAGTCCGCCTCAGCCTGGCCCAGCTGGAACGCGCCGCCGCACAGCAGCACGTCGGCCACGGCGAACGAGGCGAACGCGAGCGTGGTCACCTCATCGCGCTCCTGAGCCAGCCGGCGGGCCAGGAACGCGACCCGGCGCAGCAGGTCGTCGGGCGCGACCGCCTCGATGAGCCAGAAGCGGGTGACATGCACGTGCAGGTAAACGCCCAGGTCGAGCAGTTCGGCGTGGTCGGTGCCGGTGGCCAGCGTGGTGTGCAGGTTGCGGATCAGCCCGGGCAGCTCGGTGGCGACCTCGGCGAACTGGCAGGCTCGCCGCTGCTGGTGGATCTGGGCCACCTGCTCCCGCAGCGCCGCGGCTGGCAGCACGACCCCGCCGGGGCGCTCGATGTCGATCGAGTCCATCGCCAGCCGGACCGCCTCGGTGGTGGAGTCGGTGTGCCCGTTGGCGGGGGCGGGTACCGGTAGCCTGGTTAGCTCGCTCGGGGCGACCTCCAGCGCGCTCGCCAGGGCCACGATCATCTTGAGGTTGTCCAGCGGGATCTTGCCGGTCTCGATCCGGCTCAGCGTCGCCGTGCTGGTCCCGGCCAGCCCCGCGACCACCTCCAGCGTCTTGTCCCGAGACTTCCGGATCGCCCGCACCCGCCGGCCGATCGTGTACGCCTCCTGCGCGTCCATCCGGACCCCTCTCATCAGTCACTTCGCGAGCGACAAGCACGGCCGTCCTGCGGCCGCCTCCGCTGCCCGCTCACCACGCCGTACAGGAATCATCGCAGCCCCTTCAGCCGGCTGCACCCGGGTCGTGTCCTCCGTCGCCGAGGGCAGAACGGTGGAGGTTGGATCAACGGGTCCGGATGATCTTCCAACGCGCGCCGTCCACCGCGCCCCAGGCGCGATGATCGCGGTTTGTGTGCGTTGCGCGACACGTCGTGTCGCCCGCGGCACACAAACCGTGATCATGCCGGTCGATCACGGATCGAGATCTGTGCCAGATCAGGCCGCACAATGTTGGTGACGTCGAGGTCACGGGCCGCGCCGAGGGGCGCACCCCCGCGACGACACCCGGTGACCCCCCGGAGGTGGTTCTGGGATTTTGCCTGGCGCTAACCTAAGGTGAGCGGGGCGGTAACTCTGTGCTCGCTACTGTTCGTGTCATGGACGTTGTTGAGCTGCACTTCCGCCAGAGCCTTGCGGGCCACAGCCTTCCGGGAGAGTCGGACCCCGCGGCGATGCTGGGTCGCGTGCTGGCGCTGCTCGCGGTCATCGTGCCGATGGCCTTGCTGGCGCTGGTGTGGTGGCTGGCCTGAGCTCCGCGTCCGGACAAGCGACGTCGCGACCAGCGAGGTGCGCTCCCTTGCCGGCCCGCCTCACAACGACACGCATGAGGGTTGCTGATCTTCACGCAGGACCGATTCTTGATGGAAGGTCTTGTCATACGCGGCGCGGATCTCATCGATCTTCCCGCTGACATCGCTCGATGCGTCCCGCGGGTAGATCAAGATCAGCATGTCGCTGGCCTCATGGTCGATCACTCCGTTGGTCTCCCGGTATTGGCCCATCGCGGGGACCACCGTGAATCCCGCCGGGAACCGCGGCGTGACCTCCTGGTCGAGAAACTGGGCGAAGGACGCGTCGGTGACCGTGCCACCACCGGGAATCGACTTGCCGAAAAACAGCCGGGTACTCGCATAAGTCGTCCCGCTGGCGGCGCACGGTGCTGCCAACGCGGCGCCGCCGCTCTTCGCGGCCACGGCGGGAAGGTGGGTGCCCGCGCAGGCTGTCAGCGGTCCCGCCACCAGTGCCGCGCCCACCATGATGACGCGGCGCCGGTGTCCCCACCCATTCGTGACCCAGCGGCCCACTGTCTTGAACAACATCAAGCCCCCCTTCTTGTCGCAGTCTGTCATGGCTGCCTTAGCAGCCGCACCATGTGATGTCGATCTGCGGTGTGCGCCCATCCTCCTCCCGAGTCCCCCTGCGCTGTGGTTCCCGAACTCTACAGGAGGGTTAGTTGAAGGCTGCGTGACAGCGCTGGTGTTGAGTTCGGGAACCACAGTGTGGGCGGGGCACCCACCCACGGTCGGCGATCGCCCTGGACGGCGGCTCGTGGTGACAACACCTCGAAAATCGCAGGAAACGGTTGCCGTGCTGGTATCTGATATTAAACCTGGGTCAATTCTTAGAGCTGACTGTCTCGCTCCTGAGGGGTTTCACGGTGCCGTCGGGTTGGATCTCGCTGATGACGTAGGTGGCTGAGCTGGGCTCACCGTGATCGGTGAACCGCAGCGGCCCGGACGCTCCGACGTAGGCGATGGGCTTGTGGGCTTTCACGAGCGTCATGCAGGCGGCGAAGCTGGCGCAGTCCTCGCCGGCCCTCGTCACGTTGTTGATCTGCTTCGCAACGGCGGCGGGCTCGTTCGTGCCGGCGACGGCCGCCGCCAGGACGGTGATCACCACCGCGTCGTAGGCCTGCGCGGCGTAGCTCAGATCCTGTAGTCCAGGATTGGTAGCCCGTAGCCGCTTCGCGAACTCGTCGTTGTGGGTATACAGCACTGTCCCCTTCATGCCCGCCAAGATACCCGGATTCTGCGGGCTGACCTGGCGAGCCAAGGTGTTGGTCATATTAGCGCTCGTGCCGTACACCAGTTTTTTCGCGGGACCAAGGTCATTTTTGATCATGTTGGCGAGGATATCGCCGCTCTCCACGAAGCCAATCAGGACGATCGCGTCGGGGTTCTTGGCCTTGACTCGCTGGATTTCCTTGTCGTAGTTATGCGCGTTCGGGTCGTAATGAAAGGAGTCGAGCACTTGGCCGCCGGATTCCCGGATCGCTTTTTCAGTCGCCTCCCGTAGGTCGTTGCCGGACACGTCGTCGCTCGATATCACCACCGCCGTCGAGTTGCCGTCAGCGACGACGAGCTTGCCGAGCACGGGGCCCTCGAGTGCGTTTGATGGCCCGGTGCGGAAGTAGAGCCCATGGGTGGGGTATGTGGTGAGCACCGATGCCGCGTTCGAGGGCGAAAGCATGATCACTCCTGCGCAGGTGACCTCGTCAATCACCTTGAGGGCCACCGCCGACCTTGCGGGACCGATGATCACGTCTACTCCGCCGGACAGCAGCGCATCAGTCGACCGCCTGGCGGTGTCAGCGGAAGGGTCGCCCTCGTCGCGCTGGTTGGCATCATCGAGCTGCACAGCGATACCGGGGATGCCGCCAGCGTCGTCAATGTCCTTTATCGCCAACTGCACGCCAGCGTCCAGCGCTGGACCCGAGTAGACGAACTCTCCGGTCTTCGGGAGTAACGTCCCGAGTGAGAGCACACCGCTGGCGGGTTTGGTGCTGGGCGTACACGGGATGGGATTAGCCTCATGTGCGCTAGGTGTCGGAGGTCGCGTAATAACCAGTACCAGCACTACCCCGAGCGCTAGACAGGCTGCTACCAGCCAGCGATAGTTTAACCGTCGATGATCTGTGGCGCCAGGTCGCTGGGAAACGCTGGACAGTGCCTCGGTGGCGGCTGTTCGGATATCGAGGTCGGCGTCGTCGCGGAGGTGTTCCAGGGCTTGTCTCGCGGTGCGCTTCTGTCCTCCTGGCTGGTCACTGCGCAGCAGGCGCTGTAAACCGTCGACCGCGCTCAATCGCTTCCACTCGGCGTCACTCGCCAAGAGTTGTTCGAGCTCGGTGGGCAGTGGCAGTAGCGCATGGGGGTTTTTCGCCAGGTGGAGTTGGCCGCGTAGCCCGTCCGCCGACATTGTTGGCGTTTGGTCTGGGGTGTTCCGCCGGACCTGGTCGTACACGTAGTGGTACAGCTCGTCGACCGACACTTGGCCGTCGCCGTCGAGGTCGGCCGCCCCGGTCGCCAGACCTCGGACCACGGCATCGGTGAATTCCGAGTCGTAGGCGTACTCCAGCTTGTCGGATGCGGTGATGATCACGCGGCCGCGCCCGCCGAGCTGGTCGAGGATCTCCTCGGCGCTGGCGCTGCGGCGCCGGGGACCCCGGGTGAACGCGCCGCTGTAGCAGCAGTCGAGCAGCAGCACGATGCGCTGCGAGCGGCTGTGATCCATCTGTTCTTTCACCCAGCGCGCCGAGATCCCCGTCGCGTCCAGCCGGCCTTTCTTGGTGTTGGCGCTCACGAAATACAATCGCCCGCGTGGATCCAGGATCCCGTGGCACGAGAAGTAGAGCAGCAAGAGGTCATCGGGTTTGCGGTCGGCGAAGAAGTCCTCGATCTGCCTACTGACCGCCTCCGACGGTTCGTTGAGCAGCGTGCTTACGGTGAAATCACCAATTGTTGGGTCGGCGAGCACGGGTTGGAACGCGTCGATGTCCTGGACTGGTGCCGGCAGGTGGTGGAAGGCTGGGTCCGCGTAATTGGCGCAGCCGATCAGCAGCGCGACCCTTGCGTCGCTCATCTGATGTCACCGGTCGGTGTGCTGGTCGATCCAGAATTTGGTCAGCTCGCGCTGGTCCGCCTGGTTGATCCCGGTGACCTCCAGCACGTCCCCGTCAATCTCGAGCTTCACGCTGCGCCCGCTGTCACGGGAGATCCATGACCGCACCATCTCAACCAGCGCGGTGAGCAGCCCTGAGGACTGGGCCAGCAGCACGGTCAGCGCGCCCGCCACGAGAATTTCACCGGCGCGGGTACCGGGCGGCGCCTGGCCCGCTGTGGTGCGCTCCGCGCGTTCGATGTCCAGCTCCAGCAGCTCTTCCCGCAGCTGTACGGCCAGCTCATCCAACCGCTCGGCGTCGGCGTGCGGGCCCGCGTTAATGCGCAGGCCAAGCCGGGCGAGGCGCTCAGTCATGGTGGAGTCAGGGTATCCGCTCCCCAGCCTCCGCCGCCGGGAGTTTCGAGGCGGATCCGGTCGCCGCGGCGCAGCGGCCAGGTGCCCTTGCTGGGTAGTTCCACCTCGGTCCCGTCGGCCCGGCGCAGGATGTTGCGGCCCACCGCCCCGGGGCACCCACCGGCCAAGCCCCAGGGTGGGTGCTCGCGGCGTTCGGACTGCACCGTCAGCGTGCAGTCGGCCAGCGCCTCGACCTCGCGGATGAGACCCTCGCCGCCGGGATGCGCGCCCACACCGCCCGAGCCGGACCGCAGCTCATAGCGCCACACCCGCAGCGGGTAGTCCAGCTCGACGGCCTCGGCGGGAGTGTTGCGGGTGTTGGTCATCCCGGTGTGCACCCCGGACATGCCGGGACGGCTGGGAGTGCCGCCCTCGCCGCCGCCCAGCGTCTCGTAGTAACTGAACGCCCGAAAATCACCATTGTCGCCACCGGCGCCGATGAGCAGGTTGTTCATCGTGCCCTGGCTCGCCGCCGGCACCCGCTCCGGAAGCGCCTGGGCGAAGCAGCCGAGCAGGACGTCGACGATCCGCTGGCTGGTCTCGACGTTGCCGGCCGCGGTCGGCGCGGGGAACGTCGCGTTCACCACCGAGCTTTCCGGCGCGCGCACCCGCAGCGACCGGTAGCAGCCGGCGTTGGGTGGGGCGTCCGGGTCGGTCAGCATCCGGAACACGAACATCGCGCAGGACTGCGTCACCGCGAACACCGCGTTGAGGTTCACCGGGATCTGCGGGTCGGTGCCGGCGAAGTCGATCGCCACCTCGTCACCGGCGACGGTGACGGCGGCGCGGATGGTAACCCCGGCGCCGACCTCTAGCACGTCGGAGTACCGGTAGCACCCGTCCGGGATCCGCCGCACGGCCGCCCGGACCCGCCGGTCGGAGTAGTCGCAGACGGCCGCCATCGCCTGGTGCAGCCGCGGCGGCCCCATCCGGGCGGCGAGCTCCCGCAACCGCCGGGCGCCGACGTGGTTGGCCGCGAACTGCGCCCGCAGGTCGCCCCGGCGCTCGCTGGGTGTCCGGGAGTTCGCGGCGATCAGCGCCACCACGTCTTCCCGTTCCCCGCAGGCGTCGGCGATGAGGATGGGCGGGATGCGCAGCCCCTCCATCGCGATCTCGGTGGCGTTCGCCGGCATGGACCCCGGGGCCGCTCCGCCGACGTCGGCGTGGTGCGCGCGGTTGGCCACGTAACCGAGCAGCTCGTCGGTGTCCGCACAACCGACGGCGGCGACGATCGTGAGGTCCGGCAGGTGCGTGCCGCCCAGGTACGGGTCGTTGACGCAGACCTGCTGGCCGGGCCGCAGCGCGCCGCGGGTGTCCAGCACCGCGCGGACGCTGGCCGGCATGGCGCCCAGGTGCACCGGGATGTGCTCGGCTTGGGCGACCATCTGCCCGTCCGGGTCGAACACCGCCGCTGAGCAGTCGGCCCGTTCCTTGATATTGGGGGAGTACGCCGCGCGCCGCAGCGCCACACCCATCTCCTCGGCGACGCCAGCCAGCGCGTGCCGGAACACCTCCAGCTCAACCGCAGACAGCTCAGCCATCCGCGCGGGGCAACGCGATCGTCCTCACGTGCGATCAGAGTGCCAGCCCGCAGGACCCCGCGACCGGGCGGGCCGGGTCAGCCCGACCAGCTCGATGCCGATGGCCGGGACGCCAAGGGCTTCACGCTCGGGTGGATAGATCTGGCGGATGTTGGCCAGCTGCTCGTCGCGGGTGGCGAGTGGGTTGACCGAGGTGACGGATTCGTGGTCGAACAACTCGTCGAAGCTGGTGTATCGGACGATGCGAGTGACGTGCGTGAGGATCTGGTCATCTTGGCAGCGGAACCGGATCAGCGATCCTTCCTTGATTTTTTTCGACTGGAGTCGTTAACCCGGATTTCGGTGGTCTTGCGGCCGGTGGCGATGAGGTCGAAGTAGCGCTTGTAGATGCCCCTCTCGTGGGCGCGGACGGCGGGTTCGGCGGGGCGTGCGGTCATCAGCCGGCCGAGCTACTTGACGGTGAACGAACGGAAGAAGTGCTCGGGATGGGTGAATAGCTCGCCGACCAGCCAGACCAGGGCATCGACGTAGTCGTCGGTGCCGTCGGGCCAGGTGGTGGTGTCGAGCATCCAGGGCTCGACGTCGGGAGGCAGGGCGCCTTTGCCCTGTTCACGCAGCAACGACTTGGACAGCTTCGCCCCGGTCGGTGCGAGCACCTGGGGCGTGAAGATCTGCGGCGGCATCTGCGCTGCCGGGGTGGCGAGCGCGCCGAGGGCGCCGTCGACGAGCTGGCAGCCGAAGGCCCAGTCGCCGCCCTTCATTATCACGTACTGGTGCTTTGGTCTGAGCTGTGATCCGGTGGGCCGCCAGGGCCCCGGCAAAGTCCTGTTTCGGCACGGAGATGCTCATAGATCGCTGCCGAACGAGGGGCGGTCGGTCATCTCGGGTGCTCTGAGTGCGCCGAGTTCGACGTGAGAGTCGCTCGATCGGCCTCGGGTGGCTCTCACGTCGAACTCGGCGACAGTAGGATTGATCACGAACCCCGAGATCTACGGGACACACCCGATCCACCGGCCCGAGCAACCTGGCTCGCACGCCTTGGTGCCGAGCATAGCCGCAGGTCACAGGTTTTTCTGCGACTTTGCTGGGGCACTGGCCCCCGTCAGGCAAGCCTGACCTGTCCCTGATCCTCACCGGCGATCCTGCGGTGGTCGATGCCCGGCTCCGAGCCCGTGGTGGGCACAGCCGCTTCGAGCGGGCCGCCCTTGACGAAAAGAGCCTGGTATGTCCCTGAGTCTGATCACCGTCAACGTCGGTGCTCCCTCGCCTGCGCGGGCGCGCCGGCAACTCCAGTGGCTTGCCGAACGCCCCGAGGACATCTTCGTGCTTACCGAGACCAAAGCCACCCCCGGATGCCAGCTGCTTGCCGAGGGGTGCGCCGCGGCGAACTACTCCGTGACCTTCCCCGAGCACGACCTGGGAGAACTCGGCGTCATGATCATCAGCAAGGTCGCCACCACCCCCGATCCGCTCATCGGAAAACTCAGCTACCTACCGGCTCGCGCGGCAGGGGTCATCATCGGCACATCGGAGGGGCCGATGCGGGTGCTCGGCGCCTACGCCCCCTCCCGGGACACGACGTTGGAGAAAACCGAGCGCAAGAAGCGCTGGATCGAGAGTTTCCACATCGCGCTGGACGCTACGAAATCCAGCGTCCCCGTGCTGCTGCTGGGTGACCTGAACGTCCTGGAACCCGATCACCAGCCCGAACACCGCCAGCAGTTCGCGCCGTTCGAGTACGACTTTTACCGTGCCCTGACCGATCGGCACGGTCTGGTCGACGCATTCCGGCACCTGCACCCTCGTCGGGTCGAACACAGCTGGGCGCGACGGTCCGACCTCGGCTACCGCTACGACCACGCCCATTGCTGCCTCCAGCTCCTGCCGCTGCTCCAAGGCTGTGACTACGTCCACCAGACCAGGGACGTTCTCGCGGACGGATCGAGGCTGACCGATCACTCCGGACTCGCCGTGCGCCTGGCCACGACGGCGACGACACCGCTGCTAACCTCTGACCCCGCCACGGCGATAACCAGCGAGCCTGGGCTGGAACCAACCCTGTTCTGACCCCGGCGTTCGTGCTGGCCGCCACCTCCGACCGGCACGAAGGACTTACCCGCATGTTCAGCACGAGCGTGGGCCCACGCCTCGGCGCCCGTGTCTTGCTGCTCGATCCCCTCGATCGGGTCCTGCTCATCCACGCCCGGGACCCCGAGGACCCCGGCCACCACTGGTGGGAGCTGCCCGGCGGCGGCCTGGACAAGGCCGGGCTGATCGAACGTCGCTGGTGGCCCGCCGCCGAACTCCGGCGCTGCCAGGACAAGCTCCTGCCAGCCAACCTGCTCGACGACCTCCTCGGTGACCGGCTCAGCGACACGCCCCTGATGCTGGTCGGCTGAGTACGCCTGTCCCCGAGAGAACGCGGAGACGCGCTAGCGTGCGTGCTGTGTCGCGCTCGCTGATCCTGGCCGCCGCCGGCAACCCGACCGTGCGCCGGCTCGTCGCGACCAGCTCGGCCAACCGGTACCTGGTCAGCCGCTTCGTGGCGGGGGAGCGCGCCGCGCAGGCGGTGGCCGTCGCCGCCGCCCTGGTGGCCGAGGGCTTGGTGGTGACCCTGGACCACCTGGGGGAAGATGTCGCGGCGCCGGCCGATGCGGAATTCGCCGTGCGGGCCTACCTCGAGCTGCTGGAGTGCTTGACACAACAGGGTCTGGCCAACCGGGTCGAGGTCAGTGTGAAGCTCTCCGCGCTGGGCCAGCGGCTGGACGAGGCACTGGCGCTGCGCAACGCCGCCCGGATCTGCGCCGCCGCGCGGCGGGCCGGCACCACCGTCACCCTGGACGCCGAAGACCACACCCTGACCGACTCCACCCTGCGGGTGCACACCGAACTGCGCCGCGACTGGCCGGGTACCGGGGCGGTACTGCAAGCCCAGCTGCGCCGCACGCTGGCGGACTGCCGGGCGTTAGCGCTCGGTGACACGTTTGGGGGCGCTCGGGTGCGGCTGTGCAAGGGCGCTTACGCCGAACCGCCCGAGCTCGCCTTCCGGACCCCGCACGAGGTCACCCGCAACTATGTGCGCTGCGCCAACGCCCTGCTCGCCGGTGGTGGCTATCCCATGTTCGCCACCCATGACCCACGGCTGATCGACATCGTGGGCGAGCGGGCCCGCTGGTACGGGCGCGCACCGGGCAGCTTCGAGTACCAGATGCTCTACGGGGTGCGCCCGGCCGAGCAGCGACGGCTGGCCGCGGCGGGCGACACCGTCCGGGTGTACGTGCCCTACGGCTCGGATTGGTACGGCTACCTTACCCGCCGGCTCGCCGAGCGACCCGGCAACGTCGCCTTCTTCCTGCGCGCCGCGCTGTCCGGCGGCTGACCGCACACTAAACTGTCAGGGGGTTGGTGACTGTTCGCGGGAAGATGCAACAACAGGCTGTTTGGTGTGATTTTGCGCAGGTGAGACTTTGGGCTGTGCCTGGGGTAGGGCACGGTGCGCTGGGCTGCTCTGAGCCGGTGGGGGGTTGCCGGTACCGCCGGTCTGCTGTTGTGGTCTGTTGCCGGTGATGTCGGTACTGCGCTTGGGCGCGGGTGAGCACTCTGGGGCGCCGGGCCGTTGCCCGCTCTGGAGCACCGTTTCGGCGAGGTGATCCGGGGGCGCCAGTGCATCCGGGGAGACGGGCGCGACCCGGACTGATATCATCGAACATGTGTTCGATTTATGGGTGAGCGCCGGGTGGCGTTTCCCCGGTTCAAGGGCCGCCGTTCCCGTCTGAGCTGCTGGTTCACCACCGGTGTGGTCGGTCTCGGCGTGGATCGGCGACATGTCAAGCTCCCCCGGATCGGGCAGGTCCGCACCCATGAGTCCACTCGCCGCCTGGCCCGCAAGGTCGAAACCGGGATCGCGCGCATCCGCTCGGCGACCCTGTCCTACCAGCGTGGCCGGTGGCACGTCGCGTTCTCAGTGGAGCTGCCCGACCACGAGCCCGCACCGCGTAACGGCGATGACGTGGTCGGTGTCGACCTGGGCATCAAGTCCCTGGCCGTGCTCTCCACCGGGGAGGTCGTGCCCAACCCGCGCCACCTCGACGTCGCCCTGGCCACGCTGCGCCGCGTCCAACGGCAGGCATCCCGGCGTCGCGGCCCGGACCGGCGCACCCGCACCGTGCCCTCGAACCGGTGGCGCAAGACCACGGCGCGAATCAGAGCCCTGCACACCCGCGTCGGCAACGCCCGCCGCGACGGGCTACATAAGCTCACCACCCGGCTCGTACGCTCCCACGACGTCGTGGTCGTGGAGGATCTGAACGTGGCCGGCATGATCCGCAACCATCACCTCGCCCGGCACATCTCCGGGCTGGGCATCGCGGAGCTGCGCCGCCAGCTCGACTACAAGACCCGCGACGCCGGTGTCCGGCTGGTCGTCGCGGACCGGTGGTATCCCTCCAGCAAGACCTGCTCGGCGTGCGGTGCGGTGAAAACCAAGCTCACCCTCGCCCAGCGGGAGTTTGTGTGCGAATCCTGCGGCACCCGGCTCGACCGGGACCACAACGCCGCCCGCAACCTGGCCGCGCTCGCGACCCAGGCGTCCGAGCCGAGTTGCGGCAGGACGAAAAACGAGCCCGCTGGAAACCCACCTAAGACCGCCACCGGCGGCACCGGGTACCGCCACGGGAAGACTCAGCCCATGAGTCAACGCCGCCACCGCGAGGCAGCGGCTCCATGAACCGTTGTCACACGTTTCATGGAACGGGTGTGGCACTCTGCGGCCATGACAACGATTGCCGTACTAGGCGCCGGCAAAATCGGCGAATCCTTGCTGTCTGGGCTGATCAAGGCCGGTCGCAGCCCGGCGGATCTGATGTTCACCGAGCGCTACCCCGACCGAGCCGCCGAACTTGAGCGGACCTACCAGGTGCGCGCGGTCGACACCACCACCGCGGCGCGCAAGGCCGACGTGCTGGTCGTGGCGGTGAAGCCGCAGGACATCGACCCGCTGCTGGCCGAGCTCGCCGGGCTGGTTGACCCGGGCACCCTGGTGGTGAGCTTGTGCGCCGGGTTGCCCACCGCGCTCTACGAGCGCCGGCTGCCTGAGGGTGTGCCGGTCGTGCGCGTCATGCCCAACACGCCGATGCTGGTCGGCGAGGCGATGAGCGCGATATCCGCCGGCCGCTTCGCCACCGACGCGCACCTGGAGCTGACCGAGGAGCTGCTGGGCAGCGTGGGCAAGGTGCTCCGGGTCCCAGAAAGTCAGCAGGATGCCGTCACCGCGCTGTCCGGATCGGGCCCCGCTTACTTCTTTTACCTGGTCGAGGCGATGATCGATGCCGGAATCATGATCGGGTTGCCCCGGCCGATGGTGACCGAACTGATCACTCAGTCCGCGGTGGGCGCGGCCCGGATGCTCCGCGAGACCGGTGAGCACCCAGTGTTGCTGCGGGAGGCGGTGACCTCCCCCGGCGGTACGACGATCATGGCGATCCGGGAGTTGGAGCGCCACGGGGTGCGCGCGGCGCTGCTGGCCGCCATCGAGGCGGCCCGGGCGCGGTCGGTCGAGCTCGGAGCCGCTCACCAGGACTGACGCCACAGACCGCTGACGCCAACTACCACTGATGGAAGTCGCACGGACACCATCAGTCCCGCTACTCTCTTGAGAACGGTTGCGTCACGGACCGCGGGAGGGGAAGCCCAGCGGAGCGTGGCGTGGTGAGGACGCGATGACCATGGTGATGAACGAACAAACCGGGCCGACGAAGGTGCAGTTCCTCACGGTCGCCGAGGTGGCCGCGATGATGCGGGTGTCCAAGATGACGGTCTACCGGCTGGTTCATGCGGGTGAGCTGCCCGCGGTGCGCGTCGGGCGTTCCTTCCGCGTTCCGGAGATGGCCGTGCACGGTTACCTGGAGAATTCCTACTTCGATGCGGGATGAGATCACACCTGGTTGCTGGTCGCGGATCCGATCAGGGCTAAGCTTGCGGCCCGTCCACGACCAGCGAGGAGGCCGAGTATGGGCTCGGTGATCAAGAAGCGCCGCAAGCGCATGTCCAAGAAGAAGCATCGCAAGTTGCTTCGCAAGACGCGGGTGCAACGTCGTAAACTGAAGAAGTAACCCCAGAAGAGGTAGCCCCAGCGGAGGAGCATGCCGCCGTCCACGGTCCTCGTCACCGGAGCTAGCCGCTTCATTGGCGGTCAGCTGGTTGCCCGGTTCGCGGCTGATGCCACGATTGACCGCGTTCTTGCGGTGGACACGGTCCCTCCGGGTCAGGAGCTGTCCCGGAGGATGGGACGTGCCGAGTTTGTCGCTGTCGACCTGCGCGGCCCACTCATCGCCAAGGTCATCTCCAGCGCCAAGGTCGACACCGTCGTGCACGCGTCGATGACGGCCAACCCGCGCGGCTCGGGGGGGTCCAGCACGATGAAAGAGTTCAATGTCATCGGCACCATGCAGCTCCTCGCGGCCTGCCAGAAGTCGACCACGCTGACCCGGCTGGTCGTGAAGTCCACCGGCGCGGTGTACGGATCGACCGCGCTGGATCAGGCGGTGTTTACCGAACGTGATGAACCAAATGCGATTCCGGCCTCGGGGTACGCCAAAGATGCGGCGGAGGTCGAGGGTTACGTCCGGGGTTTCGCCCGGCGGCGCGCGGATGTGGACGTGACGGTGTTGCGCTTCGCCCCCATCATCGGCCCCCGGGTCGACACCGTCCTGAGCCGGTACTTCGCGCTGCCCGTGGTGCCTACTGTGCTGGGCTACGACCCTCGACTGCAGTTGGTGCACGAGCAGGACGCGCTGGCGGTGCTCGAGCGAGCTTCTCGGGTCCGGCGGCCCGGGGTTGTCAACGTCGGTGGAGCTGGCGTGTTGATGCTGTCCCAAGCGCTTCGACGGGCGGGCCGGATCTCGGTGCCCGTGCCTGAGCCGGCGCTGTCCTCTCTCGGGTGGTTGCTGCGCCGCACCCAGCTCGTGGACTACTCCCCGGAGCACACTCGATTCCTCAACTTCGGGCGAGTGCTCGACACGACCCGGTTGCGCACCGAGTTCGGCTTCGAGCCGCGCTGGACCACCGCCCAGGCGTTCGATGACTACGTGCGTGCCACAGCGCTGCGGCCCACGATCGACCCGGAGTGGATCTCCATGTCGCAGCGCCGCCTGCTCGGGCTCGCGGCCCGGTTCCGGTAGCTGGGTGATGACACCGGAGCGCCCCGAATCGGCCCAGGTTCGAGAGCCACGGGTGGGAGAGCCACAGCCGCACCAGGCTGTGGCTGACCTGCTGGCCTTCGCGCGCAGGCGCTTGTGCGGCGACTATCACGTCGATGAGTTCGGCTTCGATCCGGACTTCACCGAGCGTGTGCTGATCCCGCTGCTGCGACCGCTGTACCACTCGTGGTTCCGGGTGGAGACGTTCGGCATCCAGCACGTGCCCGCGCGGGGCGCTGCCCTGGTGGTCGCCAACCACTCCGGGACGCTGCCGCTGGATGCGGTGATGACCGCCATGGCGGTGCGCGAGGCGCATCCGGCGGGGCGGCACCTGCGGATGCTCGGGGCCGACCTGATTTTCCGCACCCCGCTGCTCGGCTCGCTGGCGCGTAAATCGGGTCAGACGCTGGCTTGTGTCCCCGACGCCGAGCGGTTGCTCACCTCCGGTGAGCTGGTGGGGGTGTGGCCGGAGGGTTTCAAGGGCATCAGCAAGCTCTATCGTGATCGGTACAAGCTGCAGCGTTTCGGCCGCGGCGGGTTCGTCGCCGCGGCGTTGCGCACTCAGGCGACCATCATCCCGTGCTCCATCGTGGGCGCGGAGGAGATCTATCCGATGCTCGGTGACATCGCGCCGCTGGCTCGGTTGTTGGGCGCGCCGTACTTTCCGGTGACGCCGCTCTTCCCGTTGCTCGGACCGCTGGGGCTGATCCCACTGCCGTCCAAGTGGTACATCGAGTTCGGCGAGCCGGTCCGGACTGATAGCTACGAGCCGGGTTGCGCCGAGGACCCGATGCTGGTCTTCAACCTCACCGACCAGATCCGCGAGACCATCCAGCAGACTCTGCACCGGCTGCTCATCCGGCGCCCGCACGCGTTCCTCGGGTAGCGCCAGATGTGTGTAATCCGGGCACGGTGTTGTTCAGGGTCATCTGTGATCTCAGGGCAGCGTCGCCTCGGTCCAGAGCTTTTTTCAGGATTTTGTCCCCTGTCTCGCTCGGCGTCTGGTCGGAGTTGTCCAGCCACAGGCCGAGACGCGGGGTCTGCTCCCGCAGCTCTTGGTCGAGTTGGGTGACGGTCAGGGATCCGTATCCAGTCTTGGCTCGTGCCGCTTCACGGGCTTCCACCACCTCGGGCCGAGGTGTGAGCACTATCACCATTAGCGGCCGGCTGCGGATAGCGGCGGTGAGTTCGGCCAAGTGTCCACCGAGTATATGGGGCCATGGCTGAACCCACCGCGACATCGGTTCCCCAGCATCGCGGGGGTGATCTCGGCTCCAGGCCAGGTGAGGCGTTCCTCCGGCCAGAGCCGGAGCTCGGTGCGTAGCTCCCAGGATCACCGAGCGCGACGTTGGTAGGCGAGGCGGGCGGCAGCCGCGACGCCGATGCCGAGCACCGAGGGCACTCCGATCTTCGCTGCCTTGCGGCCGGTCCGGAAGTCCCGGATCTCCCAGCCCCGGGCCCGGGCGGTCTCCCGAAGATCGGGATCAGGGTTCACCGCGACCGCGGTGCCCACCACGGAGAGCATCGGGATGTCGTTGGCCGAATCGGAGTAGGCGGTGCAGCGCTGCAGGTCGAGTCCCTCGCGGCTGGCCAACTCCCGGATCGCCCGCGCCTTGGCCGCTCCGTGCAGGATGTCGCCGACCAGACGACCGGTGTACACGCCGTCGACGGTCTCCGCCACAGTGCCCAGCGCGCCAGTGAGACCGAGCCGGCGAGCGATGATCGTAGCCAGCTCCACCGGTGTCGCGGTGACCAGCCACACGCGTTGCCCGGCGGCGAGGTGCATCTGAGCCAGCGCGAGTGTCCCAGACCAGATCCGGTCGGCCATCAGCTCGTCGTAGATGTCCTCGCCGAGCTCGACGAATTGCTGGTTGGACCTACCCGCGACGAACGACAAAGCCTGCTCACGGCTGGTGTGGATCTCCGCGAGGCTGAGCTCCTTGCCGGCCACCCGGAACTTCAGCTGCTGCCACGCGAAGGAAGCGAGCGCTCCGCTGGGGAAGAAGTTTCTCGCGGCCAAGCCTTGAGCGAAGTAGAAGATCGACGCACCCCGCATCATGGTGTTGTCGACGTCGAAAAAAGCTGCGGCGGTGAGATCCGGGGGTGCGGTCACCGGACGAGCCATCTCCGCCACAGCTCGATGTTGCTGGGATGGCGACGGACCAAGGGTAGCGAAACCAGCTTTCTGCTTCCGGACGTGCTGATGCCGCAGTGGTGACACTGTATCCTCCCCCCGATAACGCCAGTGATGATCCTTCCACATAGGTCGACTTAAGCGGGAACTAATACCCGCTTGCTTACCACAGTGCCTTGGTTACCTGTTGTGAGCAACCAAACACTAAGGATATAGCAGTTGACATCCAGGTGGGCGGATATCGGGATCGAGACTATCCAGGAGGCAGCAAGCGGGGTTGCAGAATCCATGGCGGCAGTTTCGGACCGGGATGCGGTGAATCCTGTGCGGGCAAGGGACGCCAGGGCTCTGGTCGCAGCGGACCGGGTCCGGACTGATCCGGGCTCGGCAGAACACCACCCGGAGTTCCGGTGCTCGCCAGGCCAGAGTGACCACGTGAACCGTGCTGACCGGGAACGGGAACCAAATTCGGCGAAGGGGGACGGAGCCCCAGGTTGGGCAGCATGACCACGTTGGGGGGGATGGATGCTGGCCCGGCGGTGACCCCAGGCAGTTGTACCGCAGGCAGGCCGTCCATCGGCGTCGAAGATTTGCACAGATCGAGGGCCGGCAACTGACCAAGATCGTCGCGGGCGCTCGAGGCAATCGAGACACAGCGGGATCGAGCGTTCAGCGCGGAAGCCCGCCGCGAGACCCGATCTAGCAGGCTCAGCGTGCTGTCTAGCCGGTCACTGATCGGCAACGGGAGCGCCGGCCGCAGTGCCGCCAAGCGAGTTTTCTGTTCCTCGGCCCAGGAGCTCAACTCAGCCAGGCTGTGCGGATGACCGTTCAGGGCCAGGGCGGTCAGCAACCGGGAACCCGCAGTCGCGTCGGAATCGAAGTCGTCGAGCGCGCGGAGGAACTTGGGCTGTCCCGCGGACCAGTTGCCAACGGCGTCGGCCTGGTTGGCCATGGCCTCGATCTCGCTCACCCGGTCACCGGCGAACTCCAAGTGCTTGAGCGCCTTGGGTTTTTCACCGAAGGTCAACCCAAGCTCAGCGGACTCGGCGCTGCGCTTAACAGTGTACAGGGCATCGCCGGGCAGCGCATCACGGGACAACAGAAAGCTCATCCCAGACAGCGACATCACCAGGCACAAGCCGGCCGCGGACGCCACCATCAGGCGCCCTCGGGCCTCGGCTGGAACCCAACCGCGACGTCGCGGGGAACGCAGCGGCAGGACCGGACTGTTGCCCTCGTGCACTACGGAGCTGTACTCCGCCATGACGCGTTGGCGCATCCGATCCCGTTCCACCGGATGTGGCCCGAGCGCGTTACCTGCCTGACGCAACGCCGCCACCACAGCCAGCTCGCGGTTCACGGAGCGATCATGCAGGGGATGATCTTTCACTATGTGATCATGATCAGAATAGGTGCGAGCGGAGGCCTCGCACAATGCCGTATCCACAACGCGGGCGAAGTCTTCGTGCTCCTGCCCGTCGCTGCCGCAAACACCGGATGTGTGCGTTGTCCTCACCGCCTTCGGACCCTTGGGCCGTGTCCTTCGATGCAACGAGTGGCTACCGGGGCGGTTACGCCCACGCTGAGCGAGGTGACAGTCATCGCAGCCCCTCGGGCAACAGCTGGGCCAGCCGGCGGACCGCGCGATGTTGCAGCGCCTTGACCGCGCCCTCGTTGCGGCCCATCACGGCCGCGGTCTCCGAGACCGACAGGCCTTGCATGAAGCGCAGCATGATGCACTCCTGCTGGTCTCGACCCAGCTGGGCCACGCAGCGCATGAGCTCGGCGGCGGTGGCCTGCTCGACCACTTCGTGTTCGGGGCCGCGGTCATCCGCACTGGAGTCCAGAATGTCGGCGGTGGTCATCTCCAGCCGGTACCGGCTGGATTTGACGTGGTCGAGAACCAGGTTACGCGCGATGGTGACGAACCAGGCCCCGACGTCTCGGCCCTGGTAGCTCACTGAGGAGATCCGGCGCAGCGCTCGCAGGAAGGTCTCGCTGGTCAGGTCTTCGGCCAGCGGGCGATCCCCAACGCGGAACAGGACGAACCGGAAGACCACATCGACATACCGGTCATAGAGCTGGCCGAAGGCATTCTGATCACCTTGCTGGGCCGCGGCGACGAGCTCCCACGCGGCGGTGTCGACCTCCGGCCCGGCGTTCTCGACGGCGGCGTCCGCGGTCTGATCCGTGGCGGTCGTACTGGGGCTCGGCTGACTGTGCCCGAGCTGGCTGGGGCACTGGTGGCTGGGCTCCGGTTGCCTGGGATCCGGGGGGCTGGGATCTGGTGCGGCCGGACCCGGGACCGGCTCGGTGGTGGCGCGGGCGAGCTTCACGCGATCGCGTGCCGGCGTTCGACACGGTCTGATGCCGCCGCGCTCAACCGGCACAGCTGCGCTGAGGGGCCATCCGCACGGCGGTACGCCGTAGCGGATCGACCCCGAAGTTCTGCGGACCACTTCGGTTGCGGCATGAGCCACTCCTGTTCGCTCGTGCCGACCGTTCGCGTCAACGGTCGCCTAAGGGCTGCGCAAGCTTACGACGGCGACACGGTACGCGGTGGCGGAGAGTCGCGGTGCGGGGACAGGTCGTACTGGGCACGCCGTGGGCCCCCGGCACGGCCGGCCCCCGGCGGCGGTGGCAGGCTGGCGTGATGCGCCACGAGGTGACGTTGCTGGTCCGGGCGGACTGCTCGGGGTGTGCGGCGGCCCGCGCCGACATCGCCCGGATCTGCGCTGAGCTGGACGTTCCGTGGCGGGTCAGCGACGTCGACGCGGACCCGCAACTGCGCGCCGAGTACGGCGACCGAGTCCCGGTGATCCTGGTCGATGGCCGGGAACACGGTTTCTGGACAGTGCACGAGCGGCGCCTGCGGGCCGTGCTCACGTGAAGGCGATCCAGCGGCTGGCCGCGGTCGGGGCGATGGCGGTGCTGGCCACCGTGCCCAATCCCGAAGCGCACAGTCCCGAAGCGCACAGTCCCGAAGCGCTGGCGCCGGGCGGCGAGGCGACGGCAACTAGCGGCACGGGCGTCACCAAGATCACGGATATTTTCGGTCCGGGCTGTGGCGGCCTGCCCACGACGGGCAAGGGCTCGCCGCGGGGCATGGTTGATGACCCGGTGGCCACCGCGGCCAGCCACAACCCGCTGCTGAAGACCCTGGCGAAAACCCTGACCGCAGCCAATCTGGATGACATCCTGAACAGTGTCCCGACGCTGACCGTGTTCGCCCCGGACGATCCGGCGTTCCAACAGTGGGACGCTGCGCACCCGGGCATCATCACCCAGCTGATCACCGCCCCGGACGTGGTGTCACCCAACAGTGAGCTGGCCAAGATCCTGACTTACCACGTGGTCGGTCAACGCTACGACGCCGCTGGCCTGGTCCAGGCGGGCACGGTGGACACCCTGGAAGGCGCCAAGATCACTATCGGTGGCACCTCCGCGGCCCCCACCGTGAACGGCATGCCGGTGGTGTGCGGCAACATCCCGACCAAGAACGCCACCGTGTTCGTGATCGGGCAGGTGCTGCCGGTGCCTGCTTTCTAGCCAGCTCGGTCCAGCTGACCCAGGTGCCGGCGGCTTGAAAGATCGCGACTTTGTTCCTGAGTTCACAAGCGGCTACCGTGGACGCCGGGCAGGACAGCTGCCCTGACGTCCCGGACCTGGTTTGCTAGCTCGAGCTCGGAGAGGAAGCCAAGCGTGACGGTGCACGAGCACAGCAGGCACGAGCACAGCAGGTACAGCACACGGGTCGAGGACTTGTCGTACCGGGCGGTACCCGAGGCCGCCGTCGGCCGTCTCGCCGTGTACCTGCGGGTGCTCACCTCGATGATCGAGCAGGGCGTGACCATGATGTCCAGCGAAGAGCTCGCCGGGGCCGCCGGGGTGAACTCGGCGACCCTGCGCAAGGATCTGTCGTACGTGGGTTCCTACGGCACCCGCGGGGTGGGCTATGACACGGCGCGGCTGGTAGAGCACATCGAGCGGCTCCTCGGGCTCACCCGCCACCACAGCGTCGCCGTGGTCGGCATCGGCAACCTCGGTCATGCGCTGGCCAACTACGCGGGCTTTCCCGACCGGGGTTTCCCGATCACGGCGTTGTTCGATCTCGACGAGGATCTGATCGGTATCCCGCTCGGCGGGTTGCCCGTCGACCGCGTCGACAGCATCCCCGGGGTGTGCGCCGAACGGGAGGTCACCATCGGGGCGATCTGCACCCCGCCGGCCGCCGCGCAATGGGTTTGTGACCTGCTCGTGGCCGGTGGCGTCCGGTGCATTCTCAACTTCGCCCCGGTGGTGTTGCAGGTGCCCGACGATGTCGAGGTGCGCCGGGTGGATCTCGCGGTCGAATTGCAGATCCTGTCGTTCCACCAGTCGCGTCGGTGCGGGCCGGTGGTTGCGCCGGTCGATTCGATCGCGGTGGGCCGATGAGTCTCGTGGTCGTCGGGCTGTCCCACCGCGGCGCGCCGGTCGACGTGCTGGAGCGAGTCGCGGCGTCCACCGCGGACGCCGGCAAGGTTCTGGGCGAGTTGCTGGAGCGCGCGCACGTCGCGGAGGCGCTGCTGCTGTCTACCTGCAACCGGGTCGAGGTCTACGCGGTGGTGGAGACCTTTCACGGTGGTCTGGCCGACATCACTGACCTGCTGGCGCGCCAGTCCGCGATCGCGCTGGACGAGCTGTCCGGCCATCTCTACGTGCACTACGCGGCGGCCGGGGTCGAGCACCTTTTCTCGGTGGCCGCCGGCCTCGACTCGATGGTCGTCGGCGAGTCGCAGATTCTTGGTCAACTGCGCGCCGCGTACTCCGGTGCTGAACAGGCGGGTACCGTCGGGCACACGCTGCACGACGTGGTGCAGCAGGCGCTGCGGGTCGCCAAACGGGTCCACACCGAGACGGACATCGACGCCGCGGGCGCCTCCGTGGTCTCCGAGGCTCTGGCCGCGACGGCGACCGTCCTGCTTGGCGCCAGCGAGGGTCTGGACGGTGCTGACCCGGGTTTGGCCGGTCGGCGGGTGTTGGTCCTCGGCGCCGGTTCTCTCGGTGGGCTGGCCGCGGCGCAGCTGCGGCGGACCGGCGTTGCCGAGATCGTGGTGGCTAACCGCACCCAGGCCAGCGCGCAGCGGTTGGCCGCGCTGTGCGAGGCCGAGGGCACCCCCGCCCGGGCCGTCAGCCTGGACAGCGTGGCGGCCGTGTTGGCCGCGGTGGATGTGGTGATCTGCTGCACCGGGGCTAATGGGCCGGTGCTCAGCGTCGAGCAGATAGCCGATGTTCGGGTCCCGCTCGTGGTCTGCGATCTTGGGCTGCCCCGCAACGTTGAACCTGGGGTGGGGGAGCTGCCCGGGGTGACCCTGCTGGATCTCAGCACCGTGGCCCACCGGCTGGAGCAACGCCCCGCGGCGTCCGATGCGATCAGCGCCGCCCAGCACCTGGTTGCCCGGGAGGTGCGTGCCTACCTGATGGCCCAGCGCGCCGTGGAGGTCGCTCCGACGGTCGCCGCGCTGCGCAAAAGGGCCGCTGAGCTGGTGGACGCGGAGTTGTTGCGGCTGGACGGCCGGCTGCCGGGACTCGATGGCGCGGTGCGTGCTGAGCTGGCCCAGACCGTGCACCGGGTGGTGGACAAGCTGCTGCACACTCCCACGGTGCGGGTCAAGCAGCTCGCCGAGGCCGGTGGCGGCGCGGCCTACGCGGACGCGCTGCGCGAGTTGTTCGAACTGAACCCGCGGGCCGCCGTGGCCATCGCCGCGACCGTCCACCCCGATCCCGCTGGGATCGGGTAATGGCCCCAGTGACGGCCCCATTGACGGCACAGGTCACGGCGCGGCGCTCCCCTGTGCTGCTGGGAACCCGCGGTGGTAGCGCGCTGGCCCTGGCCCAGGGCGAGTGGGTGGCCTGTCGGTTGCGCGAGGCCGGAGTGGCGGTACGTGTTGTCCCCGGTGCGCAGTCTTTCCCGGCGTTGCGCGCGGCCCTGGTGGCTGGTGAGCTTGACGTGGCGGTGCGCTCGTGCAAGGACCTGCCAGCCGCGGTGGACGCTTCGGTGGCGGACTCGTCGGTGGTGCTCGCCGCGGTGGCGGAGCGCGCGGATCCACGCGATGCGTTGGTGGCGCGGGACGGGATGGTGCTGGGCGAATTGCCCGCTGGGGCGGTGGTCGGCACTGGTTCGCGTCGGCGCGCCGCGCAGCTGCGGGCGCTGGGCCTGGGCCTGCGGGTGGTGCCGATCCGTGGCGACGTCGACTCGCGGATCGCTCAGGTCGCCGCCGGTGAGTTTGACGGGGTAGTGGTCGCCACCGCCGGGCTGTCCCGGCTCGGTCGGCTTGATGAAGCCACCGAGCTGCTCGACCCGTTGCAGATGTTGCCCGCGCCCGGACAGGGGGCGCTTGCCTGCGAATGCCGGGTCGAGGACCTGGATACCGAGCACCTGCTGGGCACGCTGCTCGAGGATGCCGGGGCCCGCGCCGCGGTCACCGCTGAACGGGCGTTGCTCGCTGGCATCGCGACCGGTGCCACCGCCCCGGTCGGTGCCCCGGTCGGAGCCCCAGTGGGTGCACTGGCCGATGTCGTCGAGGACATGGACGACGAGGGACGAGTTGTCCTGCGGCTGTTTTTGCGGGGGGTTGCCGCCACCGCGGACGGTGAGTTGTTCAGATCGTCCGCCACCGCGCCGTATTTCGCTGGGGTGTTGACCGATGCCGAGAACCTCGGCCGCCAGGTTGCGGCCGAGTTGCTGGACCAGGGTGGCGGCACGCTGGGTGCAGACCCAGCGTTGCATGGCCAGGGTCCCGGCCTGATGGGAAACGAGTAACTACATGAGTCGTGTCTGCAAGACCACCGGACGAATCGCCTTTGTGGGTGCTGGTCCCGGCGACGCCGGGATGCTCACCGTGCGAGCGCAGCACCTGCTGAGTTGTGTGGAGCTGCTGGTGACCGACCCCGACGTGCCCGCTGGGGTGCTCGCGCTGGCGGCGCCGGGCGCCGAGGTGCGCCCGGCGGTGGGAGAACCCAATGAGGTCGCCAAGGACCTGATCACCGAGGCCAAGGGTGGTCGCGTCGTGGTGCGCTTGGTGTCCGGGGATCCCTTGACCGCCGACGCTGTGGTCGCCGAAGCGCTGGCTGTGGCCCGCACCGCGGTGGCGTTCGAGGTGGTGCCCGGCGTGCCGGCGGCCACCGCGGTGCCGGCCTTTGCCGGGGTGCCGCTGGGCTCCGGGCACACCGAAGCCGATGTCCGCGCGGGTGTCGATTGGGCCGCGCTGGCCGCGGTGGCGGGTCCGCTGGTGCTGCACGCCACCGCGTCGCACCTGGCCGACTCGGCTTCCGCGCTGGTCGCGCACGGGCTGGCGCCGCACACCCCGGTGGCGATCACCGTCGCGGGCACCATGCCCACTCAGCGCACCGTGGAGACCACGCTGGCTTCGCTGAGCGGTGATCTCGGTGAGCTCACCGGACCGCTGGTGGTGACTGTTGGCTCAGCGGTGGGGCAGCGGGCGAAGCTGTCCTGGTGGGAGTCCCGGGCGCTGTATGGCTGGAAGGTGCTCGTGCCGCGGACCAAGGAGCAAGCCGGTTCGATGAGCGAGCGCCTCGAGCTGCACGGTGCGGTGCCGGTGGAGGTTCCGACCATCTCGGTGGAGCCACCCCGGTCTCCGGCGCAGATGGAGCGCTCGGTGAAAGGCCTGGTCGACGGGCGTTACCAGTGGGTGGTGTTCACTTCAACCAACGCCGTCCGGGCGGTTTGGGACAAGTTCGCTGAATTCGGGCTGGATGCCCGCGCGTTTGCCGGCGTGAAAATCGCCTGCGTGGGCGAAGCCACCGCTGACAAAGTGCGCTCGATGGGGATCGTCCCGGAGCTACTGCCCTCGGGCGAGCAGTCCTCTGAAGGGTTGCTCGCTGATTTCCCGCCCTTCGATGACGTGCTCGATCCGGTGGACCGGGTGCTGTTGCCGCGGGCGGACATCGCGACCGAGACGCTGGCCGCCGGGCTGCGCGAGCGGGGTTGGGAGATCGACGACGTGACGGCCTACCGCACGGTGCGGGCCGCTCCGCCGCCCGCCGAAACCCGAGAAATGATCAAAACGGGTGGCTTCGACGCGGTGTGCTTCACCTCCTCCTCCACGGTGCGCAACCTGGTCGGCATCGCTGGCAAGCCACACACTCGCACCATCGTGGCCTGCATTGGCCCAGCCACCGCGGAGACCGCGGTCGAGTTCGGTCTCCGGGTGGACGTGCAGCCCGAAGTGGCGCAGGTCGGCGCCTTGGTCGACGCACTGGCCGAGCATGCCGCCCAGCTTCGCGCCGAGGGCGCCCTGCCCCCACCCCGCAAAGCCAAAAGCCGCCGCCGCTAACCCCCCGAACTCAACAGCACTGATGCCCCCGAACTCAACAGCAGAGCTGCGGGACAGCACACTATCAGCTCTGCTGTTGAGTTCGGGGGGCTGAGAGTTTTTGCAGACAGCAGATGACTCTGCGGGAGGGATGTTATGTACCCGACGAGTCGGCCGCGGCGGTTGCGCACTACGGCGGCGATGCGACGGCTGGTCGCTGAGACCACGGTGGCCCCGCATCAGCTGGTGCTGCCGGTGTTCGTCAAGCAGGGCGCCGCGGCGCCGGTGCCGATCCCCTCCATGCCCGGTGTCGTGCAGCACACTCGGGACTCGTTGCGCAAGGCCGCGGCCGAGGCGGTGGCCGTCGGGGTGGGCGGGATCATGCTGTTCGGGGTGCCCACCAACCGGGACGCCGCCGGCTCCGGCGGGATCGACCCCGACGGGGTGCTCAACACCGCCTTGCGCGAGGTGCGCGCCGAGATCGGTGACGACATCGTGGTTATGGCGGAAACGTGCCTGGACGAGTTCACCGACCACGGGCACTGCGGCCTGCTGGACGCGGCTGGCCGGGTGGACAACGATGCGACCCTTGCGGCGTACGCGCGGCTGGCGCTCGCGCAGGTGCGGGCCGGCGCCCACCTGGTGGGACTCAGCGGCATGATGGACGGTCAGGTGGGGGTGGTCCGGGCAGCGCTGGACGCCGAGGGCCACCAGGACGCGGCGATCCTGGCGTACAGCGCCAAGTACGCCTCGGCGTTGTACGGGCCGTTCCGCGACGCGGTGGACTCCCAGCTGCGCGGGGACCGCCTGACCTATCAGCAGGATCCGGCCAATGCCCGCGAGGCGCGGCGCGAGGTGGCCCTGGACCTCGCCGAGGGTGCCGACTTCGTGATGGTCAAGCCCGCGATGCCCTACCTAGACGTGCTGCGCGCGGTCGCCGAGGTCTCCGACGTCCCCGTCGCCGCTTACCAGGTCTCCGGCGAGTACTCGATGGTGGAGGCGGCGGTGGCGCGGGGCTGGCTGGACCGGCGGCGCACCGTGCTGGAGACGCTGACCTCGATCCGCCGGGCCGGCGCCGACCTGGTGCTGACCTACTGGGCGGTGCAGGCCGCAACCTGGCTGCGCTGACCTAGCGCCCCCGGCGGCACAGGTGGTCCGCCGCGCTTCCGTGGGGAGCCGTGACAACGATCTTTCCGCGTTCGGACCCGTATGGCCAGCACTGTCAGGCGCTCATGATCGCCGAAACTGAGCTGTAGCCGTGCGACTCTGCACTGTCACGCCTCACTTTCGGTGATCATGAGATCGGTTGACTGATGTGGGCGAGCGCCTCGGCGATCTCGTCGAGGATCGATCCGAGCCGGGTTTGGACATCGTGGGCCGTGTAGCGCAGGACGGTGTACCCGTGCGTCACCAGCACGTTTTGCCGAGTGCGGTCGTCCTGGAAGGCAACCCAGCTGCCGTGGGTGCGGTACCCGTCCACCTCGAGGATCAGTCGCCGCGCTGGATCGAGGAAATCCGCGATGTACCCGAGTACCGGCTCGTTGATCAAAAATCCGGTCAGGCCCGCTGATCGCAAACCCTGAGCGAGTAGGCGCTCGGGCGCGGATGCCGCGCCAGGCACCAACGATGCCAGCTGCCGCCCGACGCGAGGCGAGCCGCGCAGGCCGCTCTCCTCGAGGTAACGCATCCGCAGCGCCCGGTCCGAAGTCAGCGTCGCCGTAGCGTGGTCGAGCAGCGCGGCGCACGCGGCGTCGTCAAGCAGCGCAAGGCAGTCGAAGATGGTGCGAGGCACATCGGTGACCGGCAGCCCGCCGACAGTGCTCCGCCGGGTGCGGAGGGTGTCCCGACGGAACAGTCGCAGCCACGGCACGGGTGAGGTGCGCGCACAGCTCAGCGGTACCGTCAAGTGGATGATCGCGGGCTCATCGACTGCCATCTTCCACAGGTGGGCGGCAGCCAGGTGGCTCACCACACCCTCCGGTTGCCAGAGGTGCGCGGCATACGCCCAGGTGGCGAGCGACGGTGCACCGGTGGCGTAAACGCCGTGCAAGACCCGCCGCAGTGTGCCACGGCGGACCCAGGAGTCGATGGTGTTCGCGCTCACCCCGCTCGCGCGCAGTTGGGTCTGGCTCACCGCGCTATGCTGGCGGCGGATCAGCCGCTCTATGTCGCTTCCTCGGGTCATGGTGACCACGTTGCCAGCGACCACTGACATTTCCCGTGACCTACTACGGCCAAGCGGTCGAGCACATTCCCGCCTCCGGACGATGATCGCCGAAAGTGAGCCCTGGCTGTGCAGAGATGCACGGCTACGCCTCAGTTTTGACGATCATGGCGAAGTGGTCGGGACCGTGATCGGTGTTGGACGCCGATCGCTGGGCCACGCGCAACTGTGCGAGCTGATCGCCCCCGGGAAAGAAAGCTCGGATCGACTTGGCTCGGCTTCAGCGGGCCTGCGTAGCTCCAGACCGCTTCGGTTTTTCCAGAATTGATCAGTGGCGCGGTCAACGGCGCGGCGAGCAGCTCAGCAAGTTCGCCGATCGCGTTGGTCATCCGCTGGGCGCCGTCAGCCATGTCCGCAGCGTCCAGGACGCCGTCCGCTCTGTGTGCAACAAGATGTGCACCGACCTCTGGGCGCAAGGCGAGGACTGTGTCACCCACCGCCGCCCGAACTCCGGGTGATCCGGGTCTAGCCGACGCCGATCTAGCGATCATGAGCCGGTTGGTTCGCGCGGGCGGCCACCGGGGCGATCTCGTCGAGGCAGGTCCCCACTGCACTGGAGTTTTGGAATAGTGCACTGGAGTTCTGGGATTTCCGTGACGGCGGGGCATACCACGGCTACCGTCGCGGGCATGACCACGACCCCGCCCCCAGGCGGCTATTCGGCTGAGCAGGCTCCGCTGCGGGCACTCCGGCCGCGGGAGGTCGAGATCTCCTTCTGGCTCTGGATCGCCACCTTCGTGCTCGGCGTGGTCGAGGGTGTCGCCGCGTACAGCCAGATCCGAGCCGAGGCGATCAGTCGGGTGCTTGCCCAGAACCCGGCGGCGGACCAGTCGACGATCGAGAGTGCCGCGACGACCGCATTGATCGTCGGGGTCGTGCTGGGGTTGCTCGTCGTGTTCGCCGAGATTGTTTTCGTGTTCCTGATGCGAGGGGGACGCTACTGGGCGCGGATCGTGCTGGCGGTGCTCGGCGGTCTGGGCGTGCTGTTCGGATTACTTGGACTTGCGGTCAATCCCGGAGCGGAGTCGGTTACCGGGCTGCTCCAGCTGCTGCTTCTGATCGGGGCGCTGGTGACCATGTTCCTGCCCGCGGCCAATGCCTGGTTTCGTCTTCGGCACCTGTGATCGCCGAAAGTGAGCCCTGGCTGTGCATGCATGCACCGCTACGTCTCAGTTTTGGCGATCATGGTTTGGAATTAGTCGGCCGATGTCGCATGCGCGGGTCACGGTGAGCGTGTTGCCGGCGATCACTAACGGCCTCCCGCTGAGCGACGGCGGGAGGTGTCATGGCAGGGTTCGGGTGTGGGTTTCGCGACGCCGACGCGGGGGCGCCCGCCGAGGGCCGTGCTCGCCATGGCCGAGATGCTGAGCGCCCTTGTGCTCACTGCGCTCGCCTGGTGGTGTTGGCAGCGCGGCGTGCACCTCACGATGCGCCGGGGTGTGGCCCTGCGCCGTATTGAGGGAAACTGGTGGGCGGCCGCCACTGGCGCGGCCACTTTGGCTGGGATTCTGCTGCTCGACGCCGGGCGCGAGGCGGTCCTCGCGCGTGGCGGAGACCGGCTCGGGTGAGCGCGACCGAGTCGGCCCGGTTGTTCGACCGAGCCAGCGCGGTGATTCCCGGCGGGGTGAACTCCCCCGTGCGGGCCTTCCGCGCGGTCGGTGGCACGCCGCGCTTCATAGTCGAAGCGGCGGGGCCGTACCTGTGGGACGTTGACGGCAACCGCTACGTCGATCTGGTCTCGTCCTGGGGGCCGATGATCCTGGGGCACGCGCACCCCGCGGTGGTGGACGCGGTCCGGGTGGCCGCCACACGGGGGTTGTCCTTCGGCGCTCCCACGATCGGGGAAACTGAGCTCGCCGAGGAGATCGTGCGCCGGGTCGCGCCGGTCGAGCAGGTCCGGCTGGTCAACTCCGGCACCGAAGCGACCATGAGCGCGATCCGGCTGGCCCGGGGCGTCACCGGGCGCCCGCTGGTGGTCAAGTTCGCCGGGCACTACCATGGGCACGTCGACGCGCTGCTCGTCGCCGCCGGCTCGGGTGTGGCCACCCTCGGGCTGCCCAGCAGCCCCGGCGTCACCGGCGCGCAGGCCGCTGACACGCTCGTGGCGCCCTATAACGACCTCGACGCCCTCCGCGCCCTGTTCGCCGAACGGGGCGCGGAGATCGCCGCCGTCATCGCCGAGGCGGCCGCCGGGAAC
>JBOHFJ010000005.1:0-41818 GCA_050699655.1 Pseudonocardiaceae bacterium | reverse complement strand
GTGTTGGGATTGATCGCGCTGCTGGGTTATGTCGCGATCGCGGCCGGCACGAAACCGATCATGAACGCGGCCACCGGTCGGCCGGACTCCAACACGGTGATCCCGATGCTCTTCGCGGGACAGTTCCCCGCCTGGTTCGCCGGGATCGCGTTCGCCGCCATCGGGATCGGCGCGCTGGTGCCGGCGGCGATCATGTCCATCGCGGCGGCGAACCTGTGGACCCGCAACATCTACAAGACGTACCTGCGGCGCGACGCCACCGCCGAGCAGGAGACCAGGCAGGCCAAGCTTGCCTCGCTGGTGGTGAAGTGCGGCGCTGTCGTCCTGATCGTGCTCATCGACCCGCAATACTCCATTGACCTGCAGCTGATCGGTGGTGTGATCATTCTCCAGACGTTGCCGATGGTGGCGGTCGCGCTCTACACCCGCTGGTTCCACATCGGGGGGCTGATCGCGGGCTGGGTGGTCGGCATGGGCTGGGGGCTGGCGCTGCTCTACCGGATTCCCAACCCGGCCAGTGGCCATCGACACTTCGGCGGGTCTGCACTCGCGCTGAAGGAGCTGTCGCTTCTCGGCTGGCATCCCTTGGCGGGCTCAGCAACGCAGATCTACGTCGGATTTGTCGCCCTCATCAGCAATCTCGTGGTCGCCGCGCTGGTCACCATCGCGGCGCGCCAGCTGCGCGTCGTCAACGGCACCGACGAAACCGCCGCATCCGACTACCACCAACCCGAACTCCCGCAACGCCTACCAGCCACCGACGGTCTCATGGATGCCTGAGCACCTTCATGCCCCCTCGTGAGCGGTCTCATGGATGCTTGAGCACCTCGGCCGTGCACACGGCATACTGCGCAAACATGAGCGTCCGGGTTTTCTTCGCAATCGTCAGCATCGTCAGCCTGGGGGTGCTCACCTCAGCCTGCTCCAGGTCGAGCGAACCCGGCTCGGCGTTGAGCCGTACCACCGCGTCCTTGGAGCCGGCGCCGTCGGCGGGCGGGGTGAGCTGGTTGCGGGTGTCCCCTGGGCAGGGCGCTCCGGGCGCCGCGGTGACACTCGACGTGGCCTGCCTGGACAACCTCGGCGCGGTGCGCTCCCCAGTGCTCAACATCGGCGAGCTGAAGGGGAACCCGGACGGTCACCAGCCATGGCACCTGTTCGGCCCCGCTACCGTCCGCCCAACCGCCACCCCCGGCCAGTACCAGATCACCACAACCTGCGGCCAAACCACACTCTCCGCCGCGTTCACCGTGGCGCCATGAGCGCATTCAGCGGGCTGAGCGGGGTTATCAGGCTGACATAACCCCGCTCAGCCCGCTGAATGCGGGGCGGGCGGGGGATACGGTGGTGGGGTGGTTCGGTTGACGGAGTATGGGCGAGGGGGTGGGTGTGCTTGCAAGATCCCTCCTGGGGAGTTGGAAGCGGTGCTGGGCGGGCTGGTCGGGGCTGTGGTGGACGACCCGGCCGGTGAGCTGATCGTCGGCCTGGAGAACGGCGATGACGCCGCGGTGGTGCGAATCCAGCACGGCATGGCGGTCATCGCGACCGCGGACTTCTTCACCCCAGTGGTGGACGACCCCTACGACTGGGGCCGGATCGCGGCCGCCAACGCGCTGTCCGACGTGTACGCCATGGGCGGGCGCCCGGTGGTCGCGGTGAATCTGCTCTGCTGGCCGCGTGCGGTGCTACCGCTCGAGCTGGCCGCCGAGGTGCTGCGGGGCGGCCGCGACGTGTGCGCCCACGCCGGCTGCCACCTGGCCGGCGGGCACAGCGTGGACGACCCGGAACCCAAGTACGGCATGGCCGTCACCGGCATCGCCGACCCTGGGCGGATCCTGCGCAACGACGCGGGGGTGGCGGGAGTGCCGCTGTCGTTGACCAAACCACTCGGCGTCGGAGTGCTCAACAGCAAGCACAAGGCCACCGGCGAGATGTTCCCGCATGCCGTGGAGACGATGACGACACTCAACTCGGCGGCGGCCGCCGCCGCCGTCGCGGCCGGCGCCCGGTGCGCCACCGACGTCACCGGTTTCGGCCTCCTCGGGCACCTCCTGAAACTGGCCCGCGCCAGTGGAGTCTCAGCGGTGCTGCACGCCGCCGCGATCCCCTACCTGGACGGCGCCCGGCAGGCGCTGGCGCAGGGCTACGTCAGCGGCGGTACCCGGCGCAACCTGGAGTGGGTGCGCCCGCACCTCACGGCGTCGGCGCCGGTCGACGAGAACGAGTTACTGCTGCTGGCCGACGCGCAGACCTCCGGTGGCCTGCTGGTGGCCGGTGAGGTGCCCGGCGCGCCAGTGATCGGCGAGCTGGTGGCGCGCACTGAGCATCTGATCCTGGTTCGGTGAGCCGGGACTCGTTACATTCGGTGGGCAACCAGCGGGAGTAACACCACGAGTATCAAGGCGATGATGGTCGAGAAGAAGTCTCGGTAACGCACCTGGGTGGAACTTGGCAGGGCGGGGTTGGGCGGGCCGCGGTCGTGGCGCGGACCGCAGTCGGGTGCCCGGCGCAGCAACGCGAGCTCGCTGAGGAGAAAAGGGCTGTTGATGGCCACTCCAAGCAACGCCCACAGCGGTCCGTAACGCCACCACAGACCCCATCCGAGCAGCCCGAGCCCGAGGACGGTCGTATTGCAGGCAATGAGAATCGTCCGTGATGCGCCGTATCGGACCGTCGGCGTCGTCATTCCTGCCGCCTGGTCACCGGTCTCGTCCGGCAGTGTCCACCACAGGCAACGCCCGGTGAGCAGAGTCCCCAGCCCGATGAAGACCAGCCACGCCGATGCGGTGAGGTCGGCCCGTACAGCGCTGTAGGAGACCAGGCTTTGCAGCGGTCCCATGGCCAGTGCGATCGCGATCGGGTTGGCAAGTCCTCGGCGCTTGAGTCGTACTGGCTCGAGATTATAGAGCAGGCAGAGCGCAATGCTCAGGCCCACGCCGACCGCAATAAGCGCGCGGCCCAGCCACAGCGCGGCCGTGATGGCCGCCGCCAGCGCGAATGTCGTCTCTGCGACAGTCCAGCCGATGGCATGGTGACGACCAAGCCGCAGTGCCGCATGGGCGACGTCATCTTTTCCCTGGGTGAGTGCGTCGGTCGGGATGTCGACGAGGGCGTTGAGCGGGTTCACTCCCACGAAGGAGAAGATGTTCGCGATGACGGCGAGAAGGACCGGCGCGGCGAACAACTGGTGGGCGTCGCGTACACCGTAGCAGGCGCCCATCACCGCGTAGCACAGGTAGTTGATCGGGAACGGGTGCTCAAGGCGGTGAACTCGGACGACGTCCCGCCATCTGCTCATGCGGGAATGCGCCGCGGTGCCGTACGGCGCGGGGTGATTGACACTCGCAAACCCCGCGCCAGAGTCATGGCGGGGCCACGCAGCTCGGGAATGCCGGCTTCGGGGTTGACGCAGTGCAACTGACAACGGCGGAGCACGGCGGCGGTGATCATACGGACCTCCAGCATGGCCAGTTCACTGCCCAAACAGCGTCGGGTTCCACCACCGAATGGAAAATAGTGCCGACGCGGAGCCCTACTACCGAGAAAACGATGAGAGTCGAATCTGTCCGGATTCGGAAAAATGTCCGCTTGATGATGCGCGAGATAGATGCATGGCGTGACAACGGCGCCCGCTGGCAATGACTTGCCGAGCAGTTCGCCGTCCGCGGTGAGCATCCGTTTCCCGGCGATGATCGCGGGCGGAGCCAGCCGCAGAGCCTCTTGGACCACGGCATGCAGCAGGGGAACCCGCGCGGGGTCCGAACCGTCGTTGGAGGTCGCGGCCAGCTCGGCGATGACATCATGACGCGCTCGCTCGTCACGGCACAACCAGTACAGCGTCCATGCCGTCGTTGACGCGGTGGTCTCGTGCCCGGCGAACAACAAGGACATGATCTGGTCTCGCAGCTCGTCATCGTCGAGCACCCCCAGGGGTCCGTCACCCGCGAGCAACAGGGCCGCCAGCGCGGGCGAACCGTCGGCCGAGCCGATAAAACAGCGCTGGGTGGCAGCGGCGGCTTTCGCGCTCCTCAACAACATTTTGTCTAGTTCCTGACGACCACGAACGAAGGGTTTCCGGGCAGAGGTCGGCAACACCGGCGAAGAGAGGTAACGGTGGGCCAATGTACGGCCGCGTGAGCCCAGAACACTCTCGACGCGAGCGCTGAACAATGTGAGCAAAACGTCGTCCGCTCGACCCAGGATAATCCGCCCAGCGATGCGGAGCGTAATCTGCCGAGTCCATTCAATCAAGCTGATGACAGATCCTGGAGCGAACGCGTTGATCGCGGAGTGGACCGTGTCGGAAATAATGTTGTGACAAGCCCGTAACTGATGGCCGCAGAGCGCGGGACCAAGCACTCGCCGGTACGCGGCGTGCTGCGGGCCTTCGATCCCTAGTAGGGATTTTTCCCCGAGCAGTGGCCGTAAAGTTCGACTGGGAACATGATGCAGCTTCCGGTCGGTATGGAAGATCCAGTCAATCCATTCCGGGTGCCATGCCAGCAGCCGCGGCGCGGGCACTGCGCGAAGTTCGAGAACACCATCCGGATCATCCACGTGGGAGTCCAAGAATGACAACGTCTGGAATACGAATCGAAACTCGTTTCGGTTCATCGAGCCTTACCCGCCACCTCTCGTTCGAATTCTTCCGCGACCCAGTGGTCGACAATCGCGACGACGGGGGGACGAGACTCCGCGAGGTGCGGCGCGGCTGCCCAGCTGCGCCAACGCGCACAAGGCGACGGCTGTGTCGTCAGAGTCCGGAGGCAGACCGGGCCCGGCGGCAACACCTCGCTCACCGAACGCGGCGCGCAAGCTGCCCACCAGCCCGGGAGGCACCGTCACGGTGATGTCCGCCGCGGTGAGCGTGGCCAATACCCAGGCCCGCTCGAAGACGGTGATGGGAGTGACCCCAGCTTGAGCAGGCGAGCGGTCTCGTAGACCGATGGCGAGACCGCTCCGGAGGAGTCGGCGGCCATCTCGGACACGAGCGTCGCGGCCGCCGCGTTCGCCTGTTCCGTCCACAGGTCATGTGCGCACATGAGCCGCCCCTCCCCGACCACAAGGGCTGCCTAGCTACCGCGCGGAGCTCCGCCCCGCGTCACCACAGACGAAAAAACTGCGATCGTCCTACTATCTTACTACCAACTGTCTTGATACCTCAGGTATACAGGGAGCGTCCGCCGTAACGAGCCCTAGCCGAGTGATGCCCTTTTCTTGACTCATTCCAGATAGTTCTGGGATAGTGGCTGAGCCATGACCTCGCCGGACATCTGCCAACAGCTCCGCCAGGCGGGACTGCGGGTGACCGCGCCCCGCCAGTGCGTGCTGCGGTGGCTGGCCGAGCACCCGCACACCACCGCCGAGCAGATCCGCTCCGGAGTGTCGCGGCGACTGGGATCGATCTCCGCCCAAACCGTCTACGACGTGCTGGCAGCCTGCACCGCGGTGGGGCTGGTGCGCCGGGTCGAGCCGGCCGGGCATCCGGCCCGGTTCGAGCGCCGGACCGGTGACAACCACCACCATGTGGTGTGTCGCTCCTGCGGGCGCACCGAGGACGTCGACTGCGCCGTTAACGTACGTCCATGCCTGACTCCCAGTGATGATCATGGTTACCTGCTCGACGAGGCCGAGGTGGTGTTCTGGGGAACCTGCCCCAGTTGCCAGCGAGCCCAACAACCGACAAACCCCCTTCACCCTCATCAGGAGGCACCACAGTGACCGGCACACAGCCCAAGCCGACGACGACGGATGCCGGTATCCCGGTCGCGAGTGACGAACACTCGCTCACCGTCGGCCCGGACGGACCGATCCTGCTCCAGGATCACTACCTCATCGAGCAGATGGCGCAGTTCAACCGCGAGCGCATCCCGGAGCGCCAGCCGCACGCCAAGGGCGGCGGTGCCTTCGGTCGCTTCGAGGTGACGAACGACGTCAGCGCCTACACCAAGGCCGCGGTGTTCCAACCGAACACCACGACCGACGTGCTGATCCGGTTCTCCACGGTGGCCGGCGAGCGCGGCAGCCCCGACACCTGGCGGGACCCCCGCGGCTTCGCGGTGAAGTTCTACACCACCGAGGGCAACTACGACATGGTCGGCAACAACACCCCGGTGTTCTTCATCCGTGACCCGATGAAGTTCCAGCACTTCATCCGGTCGCAGAAGCGCCGCGCCGCCACCCACCTGCGCGACATCGACATGCAGTGGGACTTCTGGACGCTGTCGCCGGAGTCAGCGCACCAGGTCACCTGGCTGATGGGCGACCGGGGCATCCCGAAGACCTGGCGGCACATGAACGGCTATTCCAGCCACACTTACATGTGGGTCAACTCTGACGGAGTCAGATACTGGGTTAAATACCATTTCAAGACCGACCAGGGCATCGAGTTCCTCACGCAGGCCGAGGGTGACCAGCTGGCCGGCGCGGACGGCGACTACCACACCCGTGATCTGTACCAGGCGATCGAGCGGGGTGAGCACCCGAGCTGGACGCTCAAGATGCAGATCATGCCGTTCGAGCACGCCGAGACCTACCGGTTCAACCCGTTCGACCTGACCAAGGTGTGGCCGCACAGCGACTACCCGCTCATCGAAGTCGGCCGGATGACGCTGGACCGCAACCCGACCGACTACCACACCGAAATCGAGCAGGCGGCCTTCGAGCCCAGCAACCTCGTGCCGGGCATCGGCGTGAGCCCGGACAAGATGCTGCTGGGCCGGCTGTTCTCCTACCCGGACGCCCACCGGTACCGCATCGGCCCGAACTACAAGCAGTTGCCGGTGAACGCGCCGCGGTCGCCGGTGAACAGTTACAGCAAGGACGGCCCGATGCGGTTCCAGAACGTCTCGGACCCGGTGTACGCGCCGAACTCCTACGACGGGCCGAAGGCCGACACCGCGACCCACGGTAAGCCGGCGGGGTGGCACAGCGGCGGGGAGATGACGCACGGCGCCTACACGCTGCGCGAGCAGGACGATGACTGGGGTCAAGCCGGCACTCTGGTCCGCGAGGTGCTCGACGACGCGGCCCGCGAGCGGCTGGTGGGCAACATCGTCGGCCACCTGCTGGGTGGGGCGAGCGAGCCGGTCCTGCGGCGGGCCTTCGAGTACTGGCGCAACGTGGACAAAGATCTGGGTGACCGGGTCGAGCAGGGCGTGCGCGCCGGGCAGTCTTAACTGACGGGTCTCACACTGCGGTCTCACACCGGGGGCGATCGGAGGGGGCTACCGACGGGGCCCAGCACACTGGAGGTGCCGGGCCCCGTCCGCGTTCAACGGCAGCTCCGGATGACGCGGAGCAGTTCAGTTGCCGCTGCGCCAGATCAGCGAGTGCGGGTAGACCGGTGCCGGACATCCAGATCCGGTGCCCGGCAAGCTCCGCACCCATGATCGCCGCCTCATCCCGCGCCGACTCAAGTGCCCGTCTCACGACGTCACACCGACGGGTGGTGGCCACTCGTGCGCAAGGATGGACCACACCTCACTGTCGTGGCGGACGCCGCCCAGCATCACCGCGCCGCGTAGCAGCCCCTCGCGGGTCATGCCCAGCCGAGGTGCGATGCCGCGGCAGCGCGTATTGGCCGGGCTGGTGCGCAACTCAACGCGAAACATCCCACGCTCCCGAAATGCCCAATCAATCATGTGCCTGAAGGCGTGTGTCACCAAGCCACGCCCCTGCGCGGTCGGCGTGAGCCAGGCGCCAAGCTCGCACACACCGGTGTCGGCGTCGAAGTTGCGGAACATCACCGCCCCCACGAGGGTGCCGTCGGCCCAAATGCCGAGATACCGGCCTGTGTCGCTGGCGTGCAGGTCGGCGAAGTGCCGCAACAGCGCGCTTGCCGAGCGGAGGTCCATCACTCGCGTGGCGATCACCGTCCACGGTGACAGGTGCTCGCGGGCGGCGGCCACAGTGGCTAGTAGATCGGCCGCCTGCCACGGTTCCAACGGTCGCAGTTCTCCGCCGTCGCCCAACGGGTGGACAAACACGCCGGTCACGTCCCACGCCTTGGTAGGCGATTCGCTTGCGGGTTGGGGAATGCGGCAACAAGCTCGGTGTAGACCGATGCGGGGTCAGCCACCCGCCGGCTTAGCGGTTGAGCGAACACATCACGGCCGTCGTCGCCGGCGCTCGCTTCCAGTATTGCCATGACGCCGGGGAGTTTCGCCGAGAGGAATAGCCCGTCCCGGTAGGGGACGGCGGGGCGCATGGAAAAGAAAGACACCGGTGGTGGCATCATCGGTTCGCCCAAGCTGTCGGCGCGCTGTATCCCGACCCAGAACCTGCCGACCATCATCTGTACCGGGGCGTAGAGGTTCCGCGCCAACCAGGCTGGCCAATCCATCAGTCGTCTGGCTGCGCCAACGTCCGTCGGACCGACGATGGCGATGTTGCGGCACACCAGAGGCCCGGCCTCGCGACGGGCGGTGCGCAGCTCCTCCGCCCACCGCACCAACAGCGCAAACAGATCCGGCTGGTCGCCAGGATCAGCGGCGTACGCCGCCCACACTGTCAAACCCCGCCGCACGGACGGGCCAAGATAGGGGCAACGACGAATCATGTCGGCTTGGTGATCGACCAGGGCCGGATGTACCGCGGCCGGATCGGTGGTCGGTGGCACGACCAGTGCGACCATGACGAGACTCCCCTTTCGTGTCCACCCACGACACCACACCATGACCCCTGCCCTTGGCGTGGCCTACCCGTCGACCGATCGTGTCGAGACAAAATTTCTCGTAGCCCGGTTCTGCCAGCATGCGGTGCCACTCCGCATCGATACAGCGAGAGAACATCTGGGGTGGCTGCTCGCTCATCGCCGCTACCTGGAAGAACTTGCACAGCTCCGCCCGCGAGGTCGTCGCTGTTACCTCTATCGAATTGGACATGACAGCGGGTCTCCTTCCGATTCGCCGCCGAAGTCTGGCCAGTTCCCCTCCCGGCTACGGCCGGGGGACCAAGGTGAACAGACCCATCGTCGTCACTCACCCGGCGATCCACTGGCGCCGACCTAGGCAGCCGGGTCGCTCGCACCTACATCGGTCCCACTGAGTATTCCTCTTCATCTGGAATACCTCAAGACGTATTCCAGATGAGATTGACTGCTAGGTCCGTGGTCCGCCAGACTGGCTGCTGCAGGCCAACCTCGGGAGGGAGATCCGGTGGCCAAGGTTCTACGAGACGCAGCATGCCCGGTGGGCAAGAGCTGCCCACGCATCGAGCGCACGGACGGGGGCTACAACATCGTGGGAACGGACATCCCTGACGAGGGGCTACCCGTGCATGAGCGGAAGGTGCACGTGCCCGCCACCATGCTCCCCGAACTTGGTGCGCTGGACATCCCCGACTTCGAGGCGTGGCTGCTAGACCGCCGCACGTCACCCGGCGACATGTTGCGCATCCAGACCCTTGACCGGTACGGCGTACCCAGCGACGACGCCGACTTCGCCGGCTACCTTGAGGGCGCACCCGCGCCGACGTCGCCTTACCGGGAAGCCTTCTTCCAGGAACTCCGCGACGGCCTAGCCGCGAAGATGCGGTGGCGAAACCTGCATGTCGTTCGCTAGCCGTTGAGCGATTACCTGCGATACGCCGTCGAGTGGGTCTACACCTACAGCTCCGACGCAGGTCAGGACGTCCGCATTCTGGACCTCGACGAGCAGCCCGCCGCCGGCGTGCTACAACGCACTGGCGATTTCTGGGTGGTTGAGCACCAACATGTCGCGCTCGTCCGCTACGACGACCACGGCCACCACCAGGGCGAGGTAGCAGTGGAGGACACTTCGGCTACTGGATACGTCGCCGCCGCTGGACTGGCCTGGCAGCTCGGTGTCCCGTTCGCCGACTGGTGGGCTGCGCACCCGCAGTACCGGCGCGGCGCACAGGCCGCCTGACGCGAGGATCTATGCCTGACCGGAGCAGTGGCGGCGACACGCTTTCGCGGAAGTTGCGGGAGCTTCGTGCGGCCGCCGGGCTCCGGCAGGTTGACGTCGCCAAGCAAGCCGCCATCAGCCAGTCCCTGATCGCGAAGTTCGAGAACGGCCGTCAAGTCCCTCGGCCAGATCAGACCGAGAGTCTGTGCCGGGCCTACAACGCGTCCGCGCAAGATCGCCGTGGCTTGGTTGCGCTGGCCGAGGACTTGCGTGAGGGCACCAGGCGCGTAGTGGTACACCGCCAGTACGCCGCGATCCAGAAGCAAGTTGGGCGCGTGGTTGAGAGTTCCACGCTGGTGCGCACCTTCTCCCCTAACGGTATCCCCGGCCTGCTGCAAACCGCGGACTACGTTCGTGCTCTGTTCACCACAGGCGGCGCGGCAACACCGGCGGACGAGGCCGGTGCCGAGCAGCGCATCGCCAACCAGGCCGTTCTTACCGGCGACGCGGCCCGCCGGTTCGTGATGCTGATGCCAGAGGGGTCGTTGGGCTGGGCGCTTCTCCCGCCAGTCCACATGGCCGACCAGGTCGGGCACATCGCCGCGATGAGCCGGCGCCGCAACATGCGCATCGGGATCATCCCGTGGGGCCGGATCTCGTCAGTGCTGCCGCTGCATTCGTGGGAGATTTACGACGAGCGCGCCGTGATCACCGGCAGCATGACCGGCACGGCCATACTCACCACCCACGCTGACGTAGCCGCTTACCTCGAACTATTTGCCACCGTGGAGCGGCTTGCCGTGTACGGCGAGGACGCTCGGGAGATCCTGACCCGGGTAGCGGACCGCTACCAGGAACTGGCCAGTTGTTGCGGCTCATGACTGGGCGGAGTCGCCGCGTCGTAAGGTCAACACCATGGGGCTCACCGTGGTCGGCATCGGCGGTTCGATGCGCGAGGACTCGCAGTCTGAACGGGCGCTGAGCGTGGTTCTGCACAGTGCCCACCTCGCCGGCGCCGAAACTGTCACGATCACCGGAACGGACCTGATCCTGCCGTTCTATGACCCGGCGGCGGCTGAGCGCGGCCGGGTTGCGCACCGGCTGGTGGACGCGTTGCGCGAGGCGGACGGCGTGGTGCTGGTCTCGCCGGGTTATCACGGCACCGTGTCCGGATTAGTGAAAAACGCGCTGGACTACATCGAGGATCTGCGGGCCGACTCTCGACCCTACCTGGACGGGCGGGCGGTCGGCTGCGTGGCCATGGCGCTGGGCTGGCAAGCGGCGGTGACCACGCTGAGCGCGCTGCGCTCGATCGTGCACGCGCTGCGTGGCTGGCCCACGCCGTTGGGCGCGGCGCTGAACTCCGCGCAGGTACGCTTCGACGACCGCGGCGTCCCGTCCGATCCCGCGGTCGACCGTACGCTGCGCACGATCGGGGAGCAGGTGGTGCAGTTCGCGCAAGACCACCGGGGTTAGGCGGGGTGGTTGGGCTGCGAGGTTAGGCGGGGGGTTAGGCCAGGCTGACCTGGGTCGGTGCGCTCGGGTCAGGTTCAGTGCTCGGGTCAGGTCCAGCGGGGAGCAGCTCGGCCCGGACCCGCAGCGCGCCTGCCTCCAACCGACCGCGCGGGCGCAGCCCGGCCCGGCGCAACACCCGGGTCAGCGCGCCGTTGCCCGCCTGAGACATCGCGGTGAGCTCGGTGACCTGATCGATTCGGGCCAGCTCCACCAGTTTGCGGGCCAGCGCCGTGCCCACTCCCCGGCCTTGCCAGGCGTCCTCGACCAGCAGGGCGACCTCGGCCGTGCCCGCTCCGGTGCGGACCAGGTTCGCCAGCCCGACCGCGGCGCCACCATCGGTTGTCACCGCGAGCACGCTGGCGGATCCGTCAGCGCCGATCAGTTGCGCCAACAGGGCAGCGGCGAGGACCGGCCTGGTGGGCAACGAACGCAGCGCCCGGGTGTGCGGGAGGCAGCGCGCGTGCAGCGCGGCGACCAGCGGCGCGTCCGCGGCGCTCGCGGCCCGCAGGACCACCTCAGCCCCGTCAGTCAGCTGCACGCTGGCCCGCGTCGGCGCGGGCACCCGCCCTTCGGTGGACCCAGCAAGCTCGAGCAGCGCCGCGGCCCGGGAGATCTCGGTGGCGGTGAACGGCCAGCCGCGCCGCAGCCGCACCCGCGCCGCGCCGGTGCCGACCTCGGCGTGATGCGCGGTGGGTGGCGCGCTGCCCCCGGCCAACTCGGCACGCAGCAGGGCCGCCACCGCTCGCGCGGCGCTGCCCGGGTCGACCGCCACGCAGTGCGCCAGCGCCAGCGCGGTGCTTACCGGATCGGCCAGCGCCTGCGCGTCGGCCTGCACCACCACCGTGACCCGGAACCCGGCGGCCTCAATGGCTTCCACCAGCGCCGACACCGCGAGTTGCGGTGGCACCCGGACCAGCAGCTCATCGGTCACCGCCCCGTCCTGGGCCGGTTCCCCGACCACATGCAGGGAGACGATGTTCGCCCCGCGGCCACCGATCACCCCCGCGAGCGCGCCCAGCCGGCCGGGTTGATCAGCCACGTCGACGTGCAGCCGCCACAGGGTCACAGTGACCACCTCCTGGCCCATCGTGCGCCGTCGGCATTACCGCCGCGTTGACCAAGGGTAACGTCCGCCGGACCGCAATCAGACCGCCGAACGCGTACCGCCGGCTGAGCCGGCAATCGAGCTACTGTCGAGCACGTCGCGGGCAAACGCCACCTCAGCGGCGAAGTGCCGCAAGGTCTCAGCCACCACCAAAGACCCGTGCCCCGAGTCGTAGCGGTAGCACTGGTGCAGCTTGTCGAGTTCGGTGAGCCGGGCGAGATAGTTGTCGATTTGACGGATCGGGCAGCGCGGATCGTTCTCCCCGGCCAAGAGCAGAATCGGAGCGCGCACGTCGGCCACGTAGGTGATCGGGGACGCCTTCCGGTAGATCTCGGGCACCTCTTCGGGTGAGCCGCCGAACAAGGCGCGGTCAAAGGCCCGCAACGGCTCCATCTCATCGGAGTAAGCGGCCAGGTAGTCGGCCACCGGGACCCCGGCCACCCCGGCCGCCCACCGCTGGGGTTGGGTACCGAGGGCGAGCAGGACCAGGTAGCCACCCCAGGACCAGCCTTCCAGCACGCACCCCGCCGGGTCGGCGAGCCCGCTGGAGATCGCCCAGTCGTGCACGGCGGCAAGGTCTTCCAGTTCGGTCAGCCCCGGTCGGCCCTCGATCGCGTCGCGCCAGGCACAGCCGTAGCCGGTCGAGCCGCGGTAGTTGACGTGCACCACGGCGAAACCCGCGTCCAGCCAGAGCGCTCGGATCGCGCAGAAGCGGTCCTCGTCGGCGATATGCGGCCCGCCGTGCAGCAGGAACACGGTGGGCAGCGGATCCTCGGCCGCACCTTCGGGGGTGGCCACCAAGGCGTGCACGGCTCCGTGCACGGTCGGCACGAACTGGTCGGTCAGCGGTTGCGAGCCGGGTGCTGGCGCACCCCGGGGCTCGAGCAACGCACGGTCGGTGCCATCGGGGTGCAGCACGCGGATGGTCGGTGGCTGGGCGGCGCTGGACCAAGCGTACTCGACGGTGTCATCCGGGCGGACCGCCGCACCGTCGAGCGTGCCCAGCGGCACCGGCAGCTCGGTCAGCTCGCCGGTCGCCAGCTGGTATCGGTGCAGCGTGGAGCGGGCCGCGTGCTGGTGCACGACGAGCAGCGCGGCGCCGTCGGGGTACCAGCCGGCGGTCAGCTCGCCGGGCAGCTCGAGCGCGATCTCGGTCTCGGTGTCCGCCGCGACGTCCCAAATCAGCAGCTCTTGGCGGCCGTGGCGCTCGTGGGCGAGCAGTAGCCGGGGGTCGCCCTCGCGGGGCGCGAAGCCGAGTACCTCCAAACCCTTGCCCGGGCCGTCCCACTTCTCAGCGACCGGCCCGTCCCCGCTGTTCAGACCCCCACTGTTCAGACCCCCACTGTCCGCACTCGTGTGCAGCACCCGGATCGCGGGGTGGCGGGAATCGCCGTGCTCGGAATGCATGATCGCGAGCAGTCGCTCGTCGTAGGACATCGCACCCACTCCGGCGTCGTGCTCGCTGCGGTAGACGACCGCCGCGGCGCCCTCCCGCACGATCCACACCGTGGTGCCCTCGTTGGTGGTGGTGCCCACCGCGACGGTGCACCGGCCGAGATCCAGCCCGGCCGGGTAGCCGGGCGTGGTGCCCGGCACGGCCAGCTGGTACGGCTCGCCAGCGGACCGCCCGCCGAAGGGTTCGCACACCCAGCTGCCGAACTCGTCGCCGTCGGTGTCGGCGAACCACCACACCCGCGCACCGTCGGGCGTCACGGTGGCGACGTGGGTGCCGTGCGGCCGGTCGGTGACCTGCCGGTGCGTACCGGTGGAACGGTCCCAAGCGTAGGCCTCCCACGTGCCCGAGGCATTGGAGAGATAGAGGCACCGATCTGGGGCGTCTCGAGCCCATTGCGGCAGGCTGACCCGGGGCGCGGTGAAGCGGGCTCGCCAGCGGGCTTCCGAACTCGGGTCGTGGAACAAAACATCCGGGACGCTCACGGCTGCGTGCACCCCTTGATAATGCCGCATGGGCGTTCACCCACTGGGCATTGCCGTCGGTGAGGTGTGTTGAGCTGAACTGGGTCGAGCTAGCGAGACAGCCGCCGCGCGGTGTCCTTGAGCACCTCGGTGAGCACGCGCTGAGCGGCCGAACCCATGGTGGTCAGCACCGTTTGCAGGCGTCGGGCGGTGTCGGGGTCGATCTTGCCGATCATCTGGGCCGCCGTGCTGGTCACCGCCAGCATGACCCTCCGCAGGTCGGTGGGGTCCGGCGTGCGGCGGACCAGCCCGGCCCGCGCGAGCCGATCGACCATCGCGCTGGTGGCCGGTGGCCGGGTGCCCAACGCTTCGGAGAGCGAGAGTAGCGTCATGGGCGACTTCGCGCTGATGACGTGCAGCGCGATCAGCTGGGACAGGGTCACCTCGCTGCCGGCCCAGGCCGAGGGGCGGGTCCCCACCATCTTCCGCAGGTAGCCGGCAAGCCAGCGGGCATCCTCAGTGGTCACCATCGGTTGCCCGACCGTGTCCGGATTGTCCGAAGCCGCATCCGTGACCCCCATTGCTCACGCCTGTATCATGGAACCAACGAAAGCGATCGAGCGCAAGAACCCACTGGTGGTAACCCGTTTAGAGCAACCTCATGACAAAATGACAACAGCCTGACACCACACAGCCCAGCAGTTAGTGCTCAAGAGTAGTTAGTGCTCAAGAGTCTTGGCGCAGAGCGCGAGCAGGCCGACGACGGTCAGCCGGTAAGGTCGGAGGCCAGCAGCCAGACGAGCCAGATCCCCGTACTCAGGTCCTGGTCGATCATGTCACGGTCGGAGCGTCGCCATCCGGGGTCCGCAGTACCGGCTCACCGTCCTCGAGGTCGACAATCAGTCTCTGAGCCTGAGCGAAGCGACCTGCGACGAGGCCACGGGCGATCGGCCCCGCGACTAGCCGTTCAACGGCTGTGATCGCCGCACGTGCCCCCCGCATCTCGTCGAACGCCTGGTTCTCGATCGCCGCCAGTACCGCGGCCGACAGCGTCAGCTCGACTTCCCGTGTTTCGAGGCGGCCACGGAGTTCGGCCAAAGACCGGTCGATGATTTCGCGCACGGCCTGGCGGCTCAACGGGTCGAAGTACACCACCCGCGACAGCCGGTTGAGCAGCTCCGGAGGTATCGACTGGCGTAGCGCGGTATCGATGCCGATCCGCTGACGGGTTGTCTGCCGCCGCACAGGTGGGGAGACGGGCTGGAAGCCGATGACCGATCCGGCCCGGGTATCCACGGTGGTCGTGAAGACCAGAACCGCGTCGGTGAACGACGCCTGGCGGCCGCGAGCGTCGGTGAGCTTGTTCCCATCGAGGATCGGCAGCACCGCGTCCAATACCCGCGGATGGGCTTTGTCTACCGCATCGAAGACCACGACGCTGAAGGGATGGTCCCGGATCGGGCCGATTAGCGGGCCGCCGTCGTCATGACCAGCGTAGCCCGGCGGCGCGCCCAGTAATCGAGAGACGGCGTGCGGCTCTCCGTATTCACCGAGGTCGATATGAATGAGCCCGCGGTCGGCGCCGAAAAGGAACGCTGCGAGTGCCTTCGCAAGTTCCGTCTTCCCCACGCCGGCGGGACCGGCGAAAAGCAGGCTACAAGTGGGACGCGTCGGATCGCCGAGGCCGGCTCGCGCCACCTGCACAGCTTCAGCCACTGCGGCGACCGCGACGGGCTGACCGATGACCCGCTTGTTCAGCGCCTCCGCCAGTCCCCGGAGGTGCCCTGCCCTGTCTGCGGGGAACTGATCGGTCGACACCCGCAGACGGATCGCCGCGGCGGTAGCAACATCGTTCCAGCCGATGGTGGTGATCCCGCCCGCGGCGGCGGATGACTCGGCCGGGCTCAGGCGGGCATTCGCGCAGGCATGGTCCAACAGGTCAATCGCCTTGTCGGGCAACCGGCGATCGGGCTGATAGCGCTGGGACAGCCGCACTGCGGCGTCGATGGCGTCGTCGTCGATCCGCACGCCGTGATGTTGTTGTAGGTGTGTGCGCAGACCGACCAGCATCGTCACGGTCTCGGCGGCTGTCGGCTCCTCGATGTAGATCAACTCGAACCGGCGGGTCAGGGCGGCGTCATCCTCGATGTAGCGTCGGTAGTCGGCTTCTGTCGTCGCGCCGATCAGGCGGATGTCGCCGCGTGCGAGCGCGGGCTTGAGGATGTTCGCGGCGTCCAGGCCACCCGTGCGGCTGCCGGCGCCGAGGATTGTGTGGAGTTCGTCGATGAACAACACCACGTTAGCGTCCGTGCTCGCTTCCGCGATCACGTTTCGGAGGCGCTCCTCGAATTCCCCGCGGTACTTCGTGCCAGAAATCACGGCGGTCATGGATAGCTCGATCAGCCGCCGGTCACCGCCCAACGTCGCAGGTGGATTCGTGCCAGCCAGCGCGATCGCCAACCCCTCCACGACTGCGGTCTTTCCTACTCCTGGCTCACCGATGAGCAGAGCGTTCGGCTTATGCGCCCTGGTCAGCACGGCCACGAGGTTGCGCACATCGTTGTCCCGGCCGATGACCGGGCCGAGCTTGCCTCTCCTGGCAAGCTCGGTGAGGTCCCGCCCGAACGTGGTGAGGCGCGAGATTTCAATCGCGGCGCTCTCCACCCCAGCGCGGGTGGGTTCCTGGAAGGCAGGCAATCTGGCGGCGAGGGTGACCAGCCCGGCGTGCGGATCGCAGTCACGACTGCCGAGCAGCTCTTCCAGCGCCGCACGCAGTAGGTGGTCGAGCTGGGTGATCATCGACCCGGCGCGTGCGGCCAGCTCCTCGGCACGGTCGAACACCCGCCGGGATCTTGGCGATCGGTGGGCTGTCCGCCGGGCCGGCTGGCGGTGCGGCAGGTTCGCCGCCTGCCGCCGCAGTGCGCGGCGAAAGCCAGTGATGTTAAGACCGCTGCGGTGGAACACCGCCTGCACGTGGTGGCTCTCCCGCTCGATGGCGGCACGCGTCGAGCGATCTAGCGCGGATATGTCCGCGTCACACAGTTTGGCTATACCCAGCAGGAGATGGACCGGCTCGATCAGCTCGACCGCGCCGATACTGCGCTCCCAGGCGGCCAGCTTCCACGCCAGCACGACGGCAGAGGAGTACCTCGCGCGCTCGGTCGGCGGTGCATCGGCGGGATCGTGACGAATCTGAGCCGGGTCTCGGTTGGCTGGTGCGGGCGAAGGGTGGCTTTGGCGCCGTTGCTCACCGAGTTGCTTCGCGTCGTCGTGCCGGCCGAGGACGCACAGCAGCTCGTACTTCTCACCCCAGGCAATCTCGTCGTCGGGATCGAGATCGAGCAGCCGGTCCAGCTCGGCGAGCGCGTCGTCGAACCGGCCAACGCCGCGCAACGCTCGGCCGCGGGCGATCCGCCGTCCGACCTGGTTGAACTCCTGTAGCGCCTCGGCGTAGCGGCCCATACGGGTAAGGGTCGCGCCCCGCAGGGTCAACGCCCGCTCGTCGCGTGGATCAAGCTGCAACGCTTTGTCGAAACACGCCACAGCCTCGGGATGCATTCCCGACGCGGCGAGTATCTCGCCTTTGGTCCGGTGCGCCGCGCGTGCGCCTGGATCGAGCGCGAGCGCCCGGTCCAGGCAGCTGGTCGCGGGATCGACGGCACCGAGATCGCGGAGCACGCCGGCCTTGGCCACCAGCGCCGAGGCGGCTTGCGGCTCGAGGTCGAGCAGGTGATTGAAGCAGCTCAGCGCGTCGTCTTTGCGCCCGGTCGCGGACAGCGCACTCCCGAGGTGCAGCAACGCCTGACGGTGGTCCGGATCCTGCTCGATCACCTGGGCCAGCCACTGGATCGCTTCGCCGGGACGGCCCAGCCTGGTGAGCGCGGCGCCCCGCCGGATACTGTTGCCCATTCGATCGGGTGCTGGGGTGATAGCCGCGGGTGCTGGTCGTTTCGTCGCTACCTGGTATGCGCGTTCCAGCGTCTCGCGCACGTCACCACAACTCGTGGGACGGTCCTGCGGGTTTGGCGCGACGCAGTCCGTGATGAGAGTCATGAGTCCATGCGGTAGCTCCATGGCCGGAGGTTTCGCGGTGATGTGCGCCAGGGCCACCGCGCCGTCGCGCGGCCGGTCGCCACTGATCATCTCGTACAACAGCACACCCAGCGCGTAGATGTCAGTCCGGACGTCGATCCGCGCGCCGGGACGCATCCGCTCAGGAGCCCGATAGTTGGGCGCGCCGAGAGCGCCGCGGTAGATCGCCCGCACCTCCTCCGGCAGAACCGCCAACTCGGCGCGGGTGTCCCGGGCCGATCCGAAGGCTTGGGCGAGGCCGAAGTCGGTCACCTTCAGGACATCGCCCTCGGTCACCAGGCAGTTAGCGGCCTTGACGTCGCCATGCACGATCCGCAAGGTCCGCGAAGCGTGATCCAGCCCAGTGCACACTTGTATCCCGAACCGCAGCGCTCGCTCCAGCGGCAATGGAGAATGGCTGATCAGCTGTGCCAGGTTCCCGGACGGGACGTACTCGAGCAGCAGCCCGGGCAGGCCCTCGATCCGCTCGACCCACAGTGCCGTCACCACATTCGGATGCGAATCGAGAGACACCCAGGTGATCGCCTCATTCGCGAAACGATCCCGGTCCTCGGCCCGCCGCAGGTACCTGGTCTGGAAGGTCTTCAGCGCGTAGGTGGCCTGCGCGAGGTGCCCGGACGATCCCCGCTGGAGGTCAACCACATAGACAGCCCCGTGCCCGCCCCGCATGACCTTACGCACCTGGTACGAGCCGTCCGCGCCGTGCAGGGTGTCCCCCACCCGGTAGTCGAGCCGGCCCGGCTGTTCATCACCCAGTTTCAGCAACGCCTCGGCCACGCCGCGATGCCACGGCGCGATCTGTTCGGCCTTCTCGAACACCCGCCGCGCGGCATCGAGCCAGCCCGCCCGCCGCAGGCAGGCCCCGAGGTCCAGGTGGGCGGCCACGAGCTCCGGGCGCAGGCAGACCGCGGCACCGAATGCGGCCAGCGCATCGTCGAGCCGATCGCCTCGTAGGGCCTCAACGCCTTGGCGCTGGCAACGCCGGAATTCGTAGTCGACACTGGCCAGTCGGTCATCCATCCGTGCCCCGTTCAACGGGTTTCCAGCTTCCTGGCACCGACCACACCGCCCCCCGGATGAGCTCGGCGATCTCGTCGCGACACGGGACGGCCTCGGTGACCTGTTGCCAACTCGGCGCGAGGTCCAGCATCCGCCGCCACGGTGGAACCGGACGGCGGCTGTTCGCGAGCGCGGCCCGGATGTCCTCCCGGTGTGGGGCGAGCTGCGAGGCCATCTCCCACAGCTGTACGGCGCGTTCCCGCCGGCCCTGCCGGCGGGAGATCTTGGCCAGCAGCACCATGGCACCGACGTCGTCGGGTTGTAGCGCGAGCGTCACCGCCACGTGCTCGGCCGCTAGGTGCCAGTGCCCGGCCCGTGCCGCGCGAAGCCCATCGTTGAAGTACCGGTTGGCCAGTTCTGTCACCTGCAGGAGCGGCTGCAGATCAGCATCGCAGTGCGGGCAGCGCGGACCGACCGAGGACAACTGTTGCCTGCAGCGAGGGCAGGTGATGGCTTGGCTCATGACCGGTCTTTGGTGAGCTCGATCTCGCGCTTGGGTGGGAAGTCCGCGACGTCGGCGGACCATTTCTGCAGCTCACTGACCTCAATTTGGCGAAGCCTTACCAGCGCACCAGCATCGCGGACGTCGACGCTGCTGATAATCCGCTCAATGCGGTCGCCCTCCGCTAACAGCTGCGCCGCCTCGTCCCGGTACTTCCCACCGCGCTCGTCGTTCCGCTGCCGGATCAGCGCGCACTTGCCGTCGATCCTTTGGCGTAATACTAGCTGCAGATAGTCGGCGCTGACAGTGCCGGAGCCCGGGCCGTCACCCCGGAGGATCTTGTCGATCGCATAGATCTGCCCGCTCACCGCGGCGGCCGCCCGCGCCCACAGTTGCTGGTTGCCCGCCTCATATGCGGCGAGTCCACTCGTCCGCAAGCCGGGGATCCCGTCGCGGAACTCGGCGGCCCGTTGTTCGCCCTTGGCTGCGGCCAGCTGCCCACACCGGTGCGCGAGTAACTCGAGGTCGTCCTCGAACTCTGACATTGACGGCTTCAGACTAGTGCCAACCAGGATTGGCACCTGGTGGGCCACGGTCTCCAGCTCGGTCAGCTTGTAGTTGGCCTTGGCGCGGTCGGTCCGCTGGTTGAGCAGGTCCGCTACCTCCTGGCGCAAGGTGGTGAATCTGGGGCCGTATTCGATCCGCGTTGCGGGTGCGAGGAGTGTTTTCTTGTCCTGCCATACCGCGTCGATCACTTGCAGCCTGCGTTGGAGCTCCTCCCAGGAGTCGAGCTCGGCCTCGCGGATCCGCATCACAGCGGACGCGGAGCGGTGCACGCTCGGCACCCGCGCCTCGGCTTCGATCTCCCAGCCGTCGGTGAAGTGCAGCTGAACCTCGACCGGGGTCCCGACCTCGAGGTCACGGGGGAGGTCGGCGATGGTCACCTCTCCGATCGGTGTCCTGCCCTCGACGACGGTGATGACGAGAAGATCGCCCTGAGTCGCGGTGTACAGGGAGAACCGGCCGTTGTGTGGGACCTTCGTGCCGGCTTCCGCGACCTTCAGCGGGCCCTCCTTGAGGCTGAGGAAGAAATCCTTGGTCAGGATCGCGGCGTGGGTTTCTGGCATGGGTGGCGCGTCGGTGACGATGGTGATGGTCTGTGTGTCGATCGGCTCACCAGCCAGCATGAGCTGGATGGTGAAGTCGTTCTCGCCCTCGGCAAGGGGTACATCGACGAATTGGAACGTCCCATCAGATGTGCTGTGTTGCCGCCGGCGCACCTGGCCATCGTCAGAAGTCAGTATCACGAGCTGTTTCGCGGGCGAGCTCAGCCGGGGACCGGTTCGCAACTTTCCACCGATGTCAGATTCCCGGCCGGCGGGCACAGGGCGGGCGAGTTCGAGGTAGGCGGAGGGGGCGATCAGGCTGGCGGTCTTCAGCGCCGCGCCGATACCTACGCACAGATCCGGATCGGTCAGCAGCGGTCGGCGGCCGTATCGCTGTTCCAGCAGCTCACTCACCAGCGGAATCCGTGACGAGCCGCCGACCATGACCACCTCGTTGAGCGAACCGGGCGCGACGCCGGCCAGCTCAAGGGCACGGTCGCAGAGATCCGTCGTGTGACGGATCTGGCCGTCGATGAGTTCGTGGAAGGTCTGCCGTCTCACCGGCAGGTTGATCAGCATCGGTTTTCCCGCGCAGTCATTGACACCCTGGCGGGCGAACGGATAAATCGGGGTCCGGGACAGCTCGATCTTCACGATCTCCGCGTCGACCAGCAGGGTGTTGAGCAGCTTCAGGTGTGTCTCGTCGGCGTCATTGAACGCGAGGTCGAAGCGCGGCAGCTGGGCGGCAACCCACCGCACGATGGCCTGGTCGAAGTCGTAGCCGCCGAGGAACCGGTCCCCGTGGAAGGATCGGTGGTCGAAGTCGCCCTCGGGATCCCAGCAGACGACCGAAGCGTCGAACGTGCCGCCGCCGAGGTCGTATACCAGAAAAGTGCCCGGTTCGGTCAGCGTGTCGAGGCGGTCGTAGACGTAAGTCAGCGCGGCGGCGACGGGCTCGAGCAGGGTCTGGACGATTTCCAGCCCGGCGGCGGCACCGGCCCGGGTCGTCGCGTTCTTGGCCGCCGTCTCGAAGAACGCGGGCACGGTGACGATGGCCCGATCGACCGGCACGCCGAGTGCCCCCTCGGCCATCTCCTTGAGGTAACGAAGCAGGTGGGTCGAGGCCTCTTGCGCGCTCAGCCGCGCGTGCCCCGCGGTGAACTGCTGGTCAGTGCCCATCGACCGCTTGAAGAACATCGCCGGCGGCGGCTCGCCCGGAAGCCGCGACCTGGCCTTGGCCAGGACACCGACCACGGGCTTGCCGTCCGGATCCAGCCAGACCGCCGAGGGCGTCACGGGGCTCAGGTCCTCATCGGTGATCACTAGCGCCTGCCCGACCCGGCGCAACCGACCGCGGTCGATCAGCCCCTCCATCCCGGGAATCTCAGCATTGGCGAGGACCGCGACGCAGCTATTAGTGGTACCCAGGTCAATTCCGACGGTGACACCCACCGTGTGCTCCCTTCCGCTGTCTTAGTCAGGTAGGCCTAGTTCGATGCCAGGCGCGGGCTTCTCGGCACCGTCCTGCGGCAGCGCTCCCAGCTCGACTTTCGCCCGCCGCACCAACTCACCGGTGGCCATCCGCAAGCCAGCCTGCACCGTCACGGTGACGGCAAGATGCTCCTGGGGCACGCCTGCTTCCGCATACACCACCTCGACGAAGTCGGCGACGTCGTTGTACCGCCGGCCGGCCGGCTCGATGATCTCCGCACCCGCGTGGTCGAGCGCTGTCCCGAGCTGGTAGGCGATGGTGCACAGCAGCTCCACCTCGTCGTCCAGCCCCGCGGCGCGCATACCAGGCCCGCTGATCCGGACGAAGTCGCGCAACTTGTGCAAGGACAGCCCCAGGTCGTCGGCAAGGGCCGCGGTGGATCGTGCCGCCTCGCGGTTGCGGGTGCGGAGGTCCCGCTCACGGCGTTCCCGCTCCCGCAGCAACCGCCACACCACACCGTAGGGGAGCGGCGGATCGCCCGCGGACAATTCCCTTTCCTCCTCGGTGATATCGGTACGCTCAGCCATGGGTCGCCACCTTCGGCAGGGGGTCGAAATGGCGGGCTCGGGGCGGCGGCGCGAGCCGGGCCAGCATGGCCCGGTCGATCATGATCTCCGGCGATCTTGATGGCATTGTGGGCTCGAGCTCACCCAGCTGCTCGGACAGGTCATTGAGCACGAGCTGGACCGGGTGCGGTCGATGGGTCCGCAGCTCTTCGAACACCCGGTCGGTGGCGTTCTGGAGGCGCTGCTCGGCGCCGTGGACCTCAGACTCGTCCAGGCGCCGCCCGAACAGGCTCAGCTCACCGAACTGCGCGCGCTGCACCCTCCGAGCGACCTGCGCGAGGAACGAACGGCGCTTGCGCGGTGCCGGATCGAGCCCGAGCACATTGAACGCGGTGTATCGGTACGGGTTCTCGCCCCGGCGCCATCGCCACGGGCTTGGCCGCCCCCGGACCTCCGACCTGATCGGCGGGTTCGCCTCGCTGTCGTTCATCGCACCCGTGCTCCTTCACCTTGCAACGTTCGCGTCCTGAAGGCGATCCCCTCGCTTGTCATCTCCACCATCATCGAGAATTGGCCCGCTCTGCCATAGCGAAAGGACATCAGATTTACCTGGGTAGGCATGGTCCGATCAGCTCCGTTCGAGATCGGCCACCCGATCGAGGTCAGCCTGAGCTTGCTCCGGGAGGTTCATGTCTCGGTATGTCTGACCTCGACGAGCGATGGCCCAGCGGTAGTTGGGGTCACCGTCGATGGCGCGGGTGAGGTCGCCCAGCGCCTCCTGGTAGCTGCCCTGGGCGCGGTAGGCCTCGCCACGTGAGGCGAGGGCCCACAAATAGTCGGGGACGAGTTCGATGGCGCGAGTGAGATCAGCCAGTGCATCGTCGTAGCGGTTCAGCATCCGGCAGGTCTCGCCGCGACGGGCGAGGGTGTACGCGAGGTTGGGATTGGGATAGGTCTCGCGGCTGTAGATGTCCATCACGTGGTCAAGATCGATGAGGGCCTCGTCGAAGCACTCCAGTGTGAGGAGGGCCTCACCGCGGCGAAGGAAATGCCATGCATCGTTGGGATCCAGATCGATCGAGCGAGTGAGGTCGGCCAGCGCCTCGTCGAAGCGGTTGAGGTCCTGGTAGGTAGCCCCGCGCTGGCCGATGGCCCAGGCGTAGCTGGGCCTGAGTTCGATCGCGCGGTTGAGGTCGGCAAGCGCCTCGTCGAAGCGGTCCCTGATCCGATAGATCTGGCCGCGGGCGGCGATGATCCACGCAGTGTCGGGTTCAAGGTTGACCGCCCGGTTGCAGTCGGCGAGTGCGAGATCATAGCGCTTCATGCGCCGGTAGGTGCCGGCGCGATGGCTGATGAACGTTGTGTTGTCGGGCCTGAGGTCGACGGCGCGGTTGAGATCAGCCAGCGACTCATCCAGTCGGTTCATGTCTTGGTATGTCTCACCTCGGCCAGCGATGGCTGCCGCGTAGTCGGGTTTGAGCTCGATCGCGCGGTTGAAGTGATTCAGTGCCTCATCGAGGCGTTTCCCACGCAGGTATGCCTTGCCGCGATCGACGAGTTCGCTTGCGCTCAACCCGTCATCTCGCTGCTCATCGATCATTTGGTTGGGGTCAGCGCCGTCTCCTTCGACACTGTCTCCTTCGAGCTCGCTCTTTCTGGGTGCATTTGGTTTGGAGAGCTCCTCCTCGAGACCCAAGTCAGGTCGGATCGAGCGCAGCCGAGCCAACAGTTTCAGGGCTTCAGGAAGATCAGGCCGGTACTGGCGCGCCTCAGCGAGATCCTGGTTGACCTCGCGGGGATCCCACCCCAGCAGCAGCTTCAGCTCGGCTCGGCTGGTCAAGACCTTGGCGAGCTTCAGCTCGCCCTCGTAGTAGTACTCCAACCGCACGGACGGATCCAAATCGATCGCCTTGCGCAGGTGGGACACCGCAACCTCGGCCGACCGCAACTGGGATTGCAGTTTGTCGGGTGGCGAGGCGGTAAAATCGTCGGGGAGCTCCCACCAGATCCGGAAGCCGCGCCAGAATTCGTACCTGGCCAGCTCGCCAGCGAGTATGGCGGGTAGTCCCCCCAGCTTCGCTCTTGCGGTCTTCAGGATCTGCTCAGTTCGGTCGAGTAACGAGTCCATCGGACTGAACCATCCCGGCTGCCGGAAGATGAATCTGGCCCAGCTGTCAGTGACATAGAGCAGGTTGCGTAGCAGCCACGGGTTCGCCGGATCGATCGTCAGCCATTCGACGACGTAATCGAACGCCGTGCCGAATCGGACGCGTTGGATCTCCTGGGCGGTGGTGTTGTCTAGATCGGCCACCAGGCCACGGCGGGCGGCCGCGATGGAATCGGCCGGGAAGTCCGACTGCGTGACCAGGCGCATGTGGGCGGCCGCGGCGGGCGGGTCGTCCGAGCGATACTCGGCCGCGAGTGCGGTGTGGACGGCGAGCAGGTCGTCCGGGAGCCGTTCGCGTACCGCATCCACGACTTCGGGCGGCACCTGCTTGCCCGTGGCATCGTCTAGATGCTGCCGCAACGCATCCCAAAAGGTGGGGCAGCGGTGCAGACGCGCCCAGTACTCGAGAGCCTTTTCCCAATGCCGCAACGCTTCCGCCTGCCGGCGCGGTGTCGCATTCTCCGCGTCGTAGGCCCTGGCGTGGTGCAGCACGGCCAAATGGTGTAGCCGCCAGCAGTCCTCGGCTGTTGTCGGACCGTCCCGGTGCCCGGACTGTGGCTGCGGTAACCGCTCCCAGCACGCCTGAGCTTGCTCGGTCCAGGGGTGCAGCTCGTCGGCCTGCCACAGCAGCGCCCAGGCCAGCGAGCTCGGATCGAGAGTCTCAATCCGCCCCCGCAGCGCGCGGGCGACATTCCGAAGCTCGGTGAGCCCGGTATCCACCGTAGTCATATCCGTCCCACCTCACGGCACAGCCGGTCGAATCCCTTACCTGTGTCGGTACCGGCGAAGGCCATGGCCATCGCGCGGTAGGTCGCCTGGCATGGCCGGCGGCGCAGGCCCTCGTGAGCTAGCCGCCGCGCGGCCGGACGGTCATCCCGCCGCAGTGCCACGCGGACCAGCACCGGATAGAGCTCGATGACGATGATCTCGTCCGGCAGGCCTCGATTCAGCTCGGCCGCCTCGTCTGCGAGCTGCGCGGCGAGCTCCAGGTCGGGCCGCGCGACGGCGCGCTGGATATGTTCAATCATGGTGTGTACTCGGGCGGGTCCGGGTGGCACGGACTCGGCTGCTGCGCTGTCGTCGGTCGCTTCCTCGACCGCTCGCAACAGCCCGCCGGCGTCCGGGTACCGGTCGGTTGCCAGCGGGCTGAGAGCGCGGAGAACGACTGCCTCCAGGGGATGGCCATCGAGCGCCGGGTGGTAGTCACTCGGCCGTGGTACGGGCTTTAGCTTGAGCCGGATCAGCTCGGCGTGATCCGCTGGACGCTGGGCGTTGCCCGCGGCGGCGAGAAGGCGCTCCTGATCGGGTAGCCGGCCGGTGAGCATCTCGTAACCGATAAGCCCGAGTGCGTAGACGTCGGCCGCTGGCCCGCACTCGCTCATCGCCAGCACCTCGGCGGGTTGGTAAATTAGGGTCCCCTGGGCTGAGTGCCGCCCGATCAGCTCCTCAATGCGTGCTGAACAACCGAAGTCGGCGATCTTCAGCGGACCGGCATCGGATACCAGCACGTTGCTCGGCTTGAGATCCAGATGCACGACCCCCTGCCGGTGCATGAACGCCATTCCTTGGCACAGTTGGCGCAGGTACTCACGGCTGGTGGGGACCGGGAGCTGCGCGCCATCGAGCTTCCAGGCCACGTCACCGGCGACCAACTCCATGACGATGTACGGCCGTTCACCCAACGCGGCGTCGTAGCAGGCGACAAAGCGGTCCCGCACCACGGGATCGGGGCACCGATCCACCATCCTGATCGCATGTAAGGCCTCAGACAACAGCTTCTCGACGCCCTCACCGGAGCGCGGATCGACCGTGAACAGCTTCACCGCGACGTCCCGCAAGGTCATTCCGAGCACCCGATGTTCAGCCCGGTGTACCTGCCCGAACGTTCCCGCGCCAAGCCGTTCGCGCACCAGGTACCTGTGGTCGAGCAGATCAAGCATCGGCACTCTCCACCGCCAGTTGTCCATCCCGCACGACCACTCGGATCGCGGTGAGTTGTTCGCCGCGGTCCTCCGCATCGTCGAGCGCCCGGAGGACCACCTGCAAGACCTCATCCACACACCGGTTGATCCCGCGCGCCGCCTCGTCCGCTCGCCACCGCGTCGCGTCCCGGACCAGCTGACCGGGCACGTCAGCGTCCCAGCTCAGCCGCAGGCCGAGCCCCCCCTTCACCTGCTCTGCCCGTTCGCGGAGCCTGGCCCGCGCTATCGCCTCCAGCGCTCCGGGCCCGAATGGTTCGAACAGGATCGTTTCGTCGATTCGGTTGAGGAACTCGGGTCGTAAGAATGTGCCGAGCTTGTCGCGCAACCGTGCGGCGATCTTGACCTCGTCCTCTTCCATGTCGCCCGCTGTCGTGCTGCTAGGGAATAGAGAATTCACACCTTGATCCGCACGGGTGGGTCCCACGATTGCGAGGCCGTCAGCACACCGGTTGCGGATGCGACCCAATGCGGCGAACTCGTCAGCGCCAAGGTTGGAGGTGAGCACGATGACGGTGTCCCTGGCGTCCCGGACGGGGCCAGCGGGATCGTTGACCCGACCCTCGTCGAGCAGCCGCATCAAGGCGTCGAACACCAGCGGGTCCGCCTTCTCGACCTCGTCGAACAGCAGCACGCTGCGTGGTTGGCGGAGCAGTCCGTTGGTCAGCTGACCCTCGCCGAATCCGACATAACCGGGTGGCGCACCGATGAAGGTGTTGATCGAATAGTGGGTATTAAACTGACCCATCTCGAACTCAAGCAGGTCATCCGTCGATCCGTAGATCACCTTCGCGAGGAGTCGGGCGGTCATCGTCTTGCCCGTCCCGCTGGGGCCACAGAACAGGAATGTCGCTAGGGGTCGCTCGCCCATCCGGAAGCCGCGGCGGGCCGCCCGTTTGATCAACTCGACCCGTGGCAGCAACCGGTCGACGACGCCGTCCTGCCCGATCAAGTTCGCCCGCAGCCAGTCGAGTGACTCCTGCACTGACATGGTCGCGGCACCAGGGGGCGCCGGAGCAACGGACTCGGTGTATGCCTCGCCGGCGTATTGACGCAGCGCGGCCACGTCGAAACCAGCCGCGCTGAGCACGGCGGCGCCGAGGCCGGCGGGCGAGTCGAGGAGACCGATGAGCAGATCCTGTTCAGCGATCAGGCGGGCGCTACGCCCGGCCGCGTTGGCCGCGGCGCGCTCGAGAGCCTGCCGTAACGATGTCGTGATGGTGCCGGCGTCCAGCGTTGTTTCCACTACGTGGCGTGGAGTGCGGCCACGCAGCGGTATCAGTACCTGAGCACGCAGCTCGCGTAGATTGAACCGCAGGATCAGCGCCGCTCGCGCGATGAGACCTTGCGGCGCCAGCGCCATGGCATGCAGCAGCAACAGGGTGCCCGGCTCCCGGTGGCCGAACGCCGACGCCTCGATAACCAGATTCGCGAGCACAGCCCGGGCAGCCGGGGTGAAGGCATCCGTCGCAAGCCGGCCATCGGCGTCGAAGAGCTGGGCCGGCTCGACCGCGGTGGCGGTTACCTCGCGTATCCACCGAGCGAGGTCGACGCCACCGTGCTCGACGAGGATCTGCCGCGCCGCTGGCTCGAGGTGCGAGAGCAGGGCCGCGAGAATGTCGCCCTCCCCGATCGCTGCTGGTGCTCGGGCGACGAGGTCTCCCAGTGCCTCGCGGGTGGCTGGAGAAATCGTGTCTTCGGTGCAGGCGGTGATCACCATGGTGGTACTCAGGACCGTCGCGTTGCGCAGGGCGTTGACGAAGACCTCGACCGGGATGTCAGCGGCAGCGAACAACGACCGGGTCAGCCCGCCACGCAGCCGGGCGAGCGCGATAAGGAGGTGCGATGGCTCGATCAACTCGGCGCCAGTCTCGATGGCAGCCGCGACCGCGGTGGCGAAGTTGTCGGTGGCGGCGAGCAACACGGCATCCACGCGGTCCGCTGCGACACCAGGTAGCACCATGTCAGCCGTCCTCCAGAAGTCGTTCGGCGAGCCGGAGACGATCTAAAGCCAATCCTGCGTGCGGGGCGCGTACCGCACGATCAAGAAGGGCATGCGCCGCTCGTTTGCGGGCACGCAACCCGAGCCGCATCCCGTTCGGGTATCCAGCCAACAACTGACGCAGCAGTGCCGGCTCGCGCTCGGCAACGTCGATGACGACCTGCTCAGGGCAAACGGGACAGCGCAGCGTCCAACCCGCGTCGTGTCGCCCGACCAGATGACGAGCCAATGCGACGACGCCGTCTTCGCCACCTTCAGCGACGATCAGCAGCGACGCGGCGACTTCCGCCAACTCCGGCGTCTGCCGTGATTGACGTGCGTTGGTGCTGCGCCGTAGCGATGCGGCGGCTTCGGTGAGATCCCCGGACTCCAGCTGCGCGATGCCCACCCAGAAGTCCGCGGCCGCGGTATCCTTCCGGACGGTTTCAAGATCCTTGATAATGCGCTCGATCGCTTCCTGGCCGGCGAGCAGATTTGCCACCGACATCAGCAACCGGTATTCGGGCTCCCCGGCGAGCGAGTGCGCGGTCCGGAGCAGCTCATGTGCGCGCTGGAACTGACCCTCGCCGATCAAGCCGTGGCCCTCAACAGCCAGCATGTAGGCGAGACGGGGCCGAGCGGGTTGGTAACCTCCGTTGACCGCTTGCCAGTAGTAGGCGGCGGCATCCGAGACCTCTCCCCGCTGGCGCGCCGCATCCCCGAGAACGCAGTGCCAATGCTGAGACGAGCCGCCGCTGCCGGGCTCAGCTACCAGCTCCAGGAGAGCGAGGGCGCTGTTGAGCGATGCGGTGGACCCCGGCTGATTGAGCCTTTCGACCAGACGGTGGACAGCGCCACGGCGAAAGTTGATCGACACGCGTTCCAGACCGATCTCCCGGACCGTGTCCCGTAACGATTGCACGAGCATGTCGTCCCCGGGGGCCAGCATGCACGACATCGTTTCCCAGGTGCTGTCGAATTGGTGCTGTTTGGCACTTTCCACCCAGGCGAGTTGGATCGCGTGGCGGGCCGTGCGTGGCACCGTGGTCGGCTCGGGTTGGTGCAGCAGCAGCATCGCCGCGGCCGCATCCTCCGGGACAACTGGCGCGACAGCTACCAGTTGCTCGACTAACCAGGTCCGCTGGCGCGCTAGCAGGTCCGGCGAGGCGCGCTCGATGAACCTCTCCAGAGCTCGGAGTCGGGCCGCGGCGTCCCGCTGAACGAGTAGCGATCCATGGAGCACGACGAGGTGCGACCTGTCCACGATCGACATTGCCGGTTCCGTTCATCATCCACGCCATGGGTGTCCATTGAAGATGAGGCCGAGCAACGCTCGGCAAGTACGTCATACTCTACCCCGATCGGGTGAACTTGCCGCGATGACCGCCGCTCACACCGCTGCCAGCCCGCGTCGACCCGAAGCCCTCGTGGTCGACCTGCTCACGCTTGGGACAGCAGTCCCCACAGAGATCGACGGACCCGTCGACACCGGTCAGCTCACAGGTCTTGGACGAGGTGGTCGGGGTCAATCGAGGATCTTGTGAGGATTTCGCGGGCAGAGGAGGTGGGGTCGGCGAGGAGGTGGCGGAGGACCGTGGCTTCGTCGAGGTGTTGCTGGTCGGCGATGACGCGCAGCAGAGCCTTGCGGGCGCGGGGGGAGAACCGGTTGTGGCGGATCCTGCGTTTCGGGGTCAGCGACTCGATTACGGCGGCCCCCGCCTCCCCTTGGCGTTCGAGAGCGCGGTGCAGGGTGCCGCCGCCCGCGACGGCGAAGCCGTAGAGGAGCAGGGCGGTGGTGATCTTAGTGCCGCTCACCGAGGCTAGGAGGGCCGCCGCGCGGATGGCGCGGGTGACGTCGGGGTCGAGGCGGTCCGCCAGGAGGTCACCGGTGCCGTCGAACAAGTCGTTGTCGGGGCCGGCGCTGGGGGCGACGGGCGTGAGGTGCGTGGTGGTCTGCGGGGGTCCGGCCAGGGGGGAGGCGGCCCGGACGAGATCCGGCAGGGGGATGCCCATGATGCCGAGGATCTGGCCGGACGAGCCACCTCCCACCGCGACGAACTCGGCGGCGAGGTCGGCGGCGGTGATGGTGTCGCGGCCGGCTTCCTGGGCGGCGCGTTCGGCGCGGGCCAGAACGGTGCTGACGGTGTCGGACATCGTGACGGGCTGGGTGACGTCGGGGTCGCCCGCGGGAACGCTCTCCCGGAAGGTGCGCAGCAGGTCGGTGGCGAAGGCGAGCCGTTCGGCGCCGACCACGTCGATGATCCTGGCGCGCATGGCGTCGGTGGGCAGCAGTTCCAGCAACAGGTCCAGTGAGGTGGCACACCCCAGTGGCGCGGCGTTGCGTATCATGCGGTCGACGACCGCCCGCGCCTCGTCGTCCATCCGGTACCTGTCTGGTTCCGACGGCGGTCTGCTGGGGGCTGCCCGCTGCGTCTCGCCCATGGCGATCCGCGTGGCGGGATCGCCGTACAGGATGAACGCCGCCCACTCGATCTCCCCCGCCTCACGCAGCGACCGCCGGGCCGTGCGGACGGCACCGCCCGCGGTCGCGCCGGAGACCAGTTCGGCGTAGAAGCGTTCGGCGAACCTGCGGGAGGGCTCCTCCCGCACAGTGTGGCGGGTGCCGACGACGACCTTCGCACCCATCACCATGAACGACGCGCACAGGCTGGCCAGCCGGTCGGCCGAGGCGCAGCCGTTGATGAACACGATGGGTGGAGTCCCGGACGTGGCCAGGGGTTCAAGGGCACGTCCGTCGAGCAACTCATCGCCGTGCAGGCGCAGGCCAACGTACTTGGTGCCGTGCGGTGCACCCACGTGCCCGCAGTAGTGCAACAGGTCGTAGCGGCCGGCGGACAACTCGCTGATGACGCGCAGCAGAGTCGCCGAGTCGCCGAGCAGCACCGTGCAGCCGACGCCCTGGTCTTTCAGCCACGAAGTGACCTGCTCGGCTTCCCGCTGAGCCGCGGGTAGGTCACTGAGCGGGTCGCCGATGACCAGCGCCCGGCCGATCGCGTCGAGGCCCCGGCCGCCGACCACCCGCCTGGTGACGAATGTGCGCCTGCCGACCTCATGCCCTAGGGCCAGAAAGTCATCGCCGTCGTGCAGCAGCTCCCACGGGATCACCGACTCGTTCGTGCGCACCAGCAGCGGCCCCTCGGCCTGCCGCAGCCGCCTGACCAGGTCGGGAATGCTGTCCCCGTCGGAGGACGGGAACAGCACCTTGTAGAGCAAGGAGCCGACCCAGACCAGCTCCGCACTGGCGTCGGTGCTGGTCGGGACGGGGCCGACGGCCTCCTCAACGATCCGGTCCAGCTGGTCGCACAGCTGCCGCACCAGGTCCGGCGACGGCTCCACTACGTACTCTTGCTCCAGCGGGCCGGTGCCGTCGGCCGCCGACGAGTGGAACTCGTACTTACAGGTCATGGCTAGACCTCCGGGCGCGCCCTCCACACGCACAATCAGCTCGGCCACCGTGCTAGCCCCGCTCGCAGACGTGCTGGAGGAACGCCTTCACTAGCTGGTCCTCGCTGGCTGTGGAGAACCCGGTGAGCTCGATGGTGGCGTCGCCTATGGTCATCTTCAGCGTGCGTCGAGGGCGCCGAGCAAGCCAGCCGCGCAGGGCGGTCACGATTCGCTCGAGCAGCCCGACCACCGGGGCCACGTTCGCGACCACGTCGGCGATCGCCGCGTCGACGCCTCGGGTGCCCGGGACCGGGGTGCCCAGGCGCGGTCTGGTGACCGCCTCAGCACCCGCGTCGCGTAGCAGGTCGATCAGTTCGGTCAGCTCCGCATCGCCTGCCTGGTCGAGCCGCACAGCCAGGCGAATCTGTGTTTCCATAGGCTGCGGATAGTACGCGAACGACCGCGGACGCTATCTTTTAAGCCGGCCATTTGCTGGGCGGAAGGTCGACCGTATTGCCTACGACCGGACAACGTACGGGATCGATGGGGACTCGAGTGCTGGTCGAGGATGGGGTGCTGAGCACGTCCGGGCCGGACGCGCGGACCGAGAAGGTCGTGCTGGTCGCGGTCGACCGGGGGACCGCGCCGGTGCGCCCCAGCGACTTCCTCGCCGCAGCCCTTTCGGTCGGTGACCGCCAGGTCCTCACGGCGGTGACGATGGCGCTGGCGACCGGCACCGAGGTCGACGGTCTGCGAGCATCTCTTGATACGACTACTCCTTCACGTGGTGATTACGGCGGTGGCACTGTGGGTGACCACGGCGTTGCCGGGCATCGAGATCGGCGGCACCTCGCGAGCCTCGGACATCGGCGTGCTAGTGCTCGTCGCGCTGCTGTTTTTGCTGACCGCCCGGATCGCCGACACGTTGCACGTGCCGTTTCACGTGGCGGGCTTTGCCCCCGCGTTTGTGGGCGCGATCGTGGTGTCGGTGGTCAGCTTCGTGTTGCACGTTGTCCTGGACAGGCTCGAGAGTCCGCCCCGCTTTTAGGCTGGCCAGCACGGCCGCCAGTAGCGCGCCGACAATCACCGCCAGGGAGACTCCACTGCTCACCGTCGGCACCGGCACGGGTTGACCGTTGTTGAGAAAGGGCAGGTTGTTGTCGTGCAGTGTGTCCAGGATGAGCTTGCCGCCAATGAAGCCCAGGATCACCGCCAGGCCGTGTGGGAGGTAGGCGAGCTTGCCCACGAGGCCGGCGAGCAGGAAGTACAGGTGCCGCAGGCCGATCAGCGCGAGCGCGTTGGCGGTGAGGATGAGAAACGGTTCCGTGGTGAGCCCGAAGGCCGCCGGGATGGAGTCCAGGGCGAACAGCAGGTCGGTGGTGCCGATCGCGGTAATGACAATGAGCAGCGGCGTGACCCAGACCTTCGCGTTGCGCCGGATGACCAGGCGGGAGCCGTGGTAGCCGCCAGTCACCGGCAACACCGCCCGCACCGCGCGGAGCATGATGTTCTCGGTGAGCTCCGCATCCTCCGCACCGCCAGTGCTGGTGATCAACTTCCACGCCGTGTAGATCAGGAAAACGCCAAACAAATAGAAGATCCCACCGAACAGATGGATGACCGTGGCCCCCAGCGCGATCGCTCCCCCCCGCAGGAGCAGCGCCAGCATCAGCCCGATCGCCAGCACTCGATGCCGCTGAGCCTCCGGAACCGCAAAGGTTGACATGATGAGCATGAGCACGAACAAGTTGTCAGCGCTCAACGAATACTCGGCCAAGTAAACGCTGAGGAATTGACCCGCGTATCGATCGCCCCAGAGCACCCAGATGCTCAGGCACACGAGCCCGGCGAGAAGCACCGACAAGAAGATCCAGCGGGCGGAGTCACGCGGCGCGCACCACCCCCGGCACCGATCGACAATAATGAGATCGACGGCCATGACACCGACCAACACTACAATAGTCACCAACCACGCCCATATGGGAACGTGCACAGAAATCCTCTCACGCTTAGTGGAAAAACCACCGCCGCAGTCGGCCGCAGACCATACGTGAAGATTCACCCCGCTCCACACCCGCCCCCGGGACCGGCGGTCCTCATGGATGCTTGTGCACCTTGTAGCCTGGCGGTGCGGGGTCTTATGGATGCTTGTGCACGTTTCCACTGATCGTTTCGCGCAGCCAGTGGAGGATCTCCTCGCCGGCCGCCACGCCGGTGCTCCGGGTGCGGGTGACGGTGGGGTGGGACCAGCCGATCGCGGCCAGCTCGCCATATAGGCGTAACGCCATCCGCCGCCCGCGGCGGCGTCGTGGGCCGGGAACGCCAACCGGGTGCGGATCGGGTACGTCGCGTCGTCGACAGCAAGCACCGGGGACCGCGCGCCGCCGGGGGTAGCGCCCACCCGTGCGGCCCGGTCACCCCGGAGTCCTGAGCCACGGACACCTCACCCGAATCAGGCCCAGGTGGTACACACAACCGGTTGACGCAGTCAAACCCGGTCACGGCGTTGTAGTGCCCAACTCACCCGGAACCCGCAGGTTCTCCTCATGTTGCCGCGGCAGACTACTGATTGTGAGAGTCGGTGGCGGGCGGATGTGGCTGGGGCTGGGGTTGTTGCTGGTTGGCGCCGCCTCGGCCGGGAGTGTGGCCTTCGTCTTCTACGACTTCCACGGGGGCTCGGCCGACACACTGGTGACCACGCTCATCGCGGTGGCGGGCGCCACCGCCGGTGCCGTGCGGTGGCTGTGGAGACGAGCGGGACTCACCAGGGCTGCTCGGTTGCCGTTGGAGCGGGCCGCGGATGAGCTGGCCGAGCAGCTGCGCCAGCAGTGGGAGCGGGCCGCCGCCGAGCGGGGGCTGACCTACCCGGCGCCGCTTCCCGTGCGGTGGCAATGGTCACCCCAGCAGGTGACCGGCCAGCGAGCGGACGCTGCCGGTGGGCCGTTCGCGCCGTTGCCCGGGATGGCGGCGGTCACCGTGAAGGATCTGCGCTCAGGTACGTTGCCGGATCTGCTCGGCGTGTACGGGGGCTTGGGTTCTGGGCGGTTGGTTGTGCTGGGCGAGCCGGGCGCGGGGAAGAGCGCCGCCGGGATTCGGCTGCTCCTTGATGCGCTGGCCCATCGGGCGAGCGTGACGACCAGGGATCGGGTACCGGTGCCGGTGCTGGTCACCCCACAGGGCTGGGACCCAGTCGCGGAGCCCTTCGCCGAGTGGCTGGCCACCCGGCTCGCGAGGGACTACTCCCTGCTGCGCGCTCCGGAGTACGGCGCCGACGCCGCGGCGGACCTCATCCAAGGCGGTCACTTGGCAGTGATCCTTGATGGGCTGGATGAGCTGCCCAAAGAGCAGCGCCCGGTGGCGTTGCGCGCGCTGGATGCGCAGGTCACCTTCCGGCTGGTCGTGCTCACCCGCACCAAGGAGCTGGTGGCCGCGGTCAGCGGCGCGCACCTGCGGGGGGCGGCGGCGCTGGAACTGCTGCCGATCAACGCCCGGCAGGCGGCGCGGTACCTGGCCAGCACTCAGATCGACCCGCCGCCCACACCGTGGCGGAAGGTGATCGATCATCTGCGGGAGCACCCTGACGGTGTTCTGGCCCAAGCCCTGGCCACTCCGCTGATGCTGACCGTTCTCCGGGACACCTACGGTCCCGAGGAGGGGGTTGATGAGCTCCTCGACAGTAACCGGTTCGGCAACGCGCAGGCCGTCGAGGATCATCTCCTGGACCGGGTACTGCCTGCCGCGTACACCCGGCACCCGGGCCAAGCCGCCCCGCCCTACACCGTGGAGCAGGCCCAACGCTGGTTGGGACAGCTGGCCCACCGGATGAACGAAGCGGAAACCCGCGACCTGGCCTGGTGGCACATCCCGCGCTGGGTGCCGGCGTGGCCGCGCGCTGTTGCCACAGTGGCCGTCATGAGTGTTGTCACTGCATTGCTGATCTGGTCCCTAGCTGGAGTTCCCGTCCACATACATCCTCTCTCCGCGTTCGGGATTGGGCGCCAGATCCCACTCACGACCGTCTTTACCAGGACATGCGCTTATGCGTTTATGGTTGGGCTCGGACTGCTCCTCATATCCCCACCCAGTGGAGGGCCGTCCGCACAGCGAGGTCGGCTGCGGTGGGGCAGGACTGAAATATTGCTTATTCTCCTCCTCGGGTTCGGGTTCGGACTCATGTACGGGCTCCTATACGGGCTCCTGTTCGGGCTCAAATACGGGCTCGCGACCGGGTTCGTGTCCAGTTTCGTGGTCGGGCTTGGGTTTGTCCTCGGTGGCGGACCGCCTCAGCGGTTGAGTTGGCTGCGATGGAGCGGAACGGATACCCGCACAGATCTCCGCACCGGGCTCGTGGTCGGGCTGGCGGCCGGGATCATCGTCGAGCTCGGGTACGGGATCCTGTTCGGGCTCAAATACGGATTGATAGTCGGAATAGCATTCACACTCGTGATCATCTTCGGTGGGCGAGTTTCCCAAATTCAAGATCGGATCGGATGGGGCGGAACGGATATCCCAACACTTCTCCTAATCGGGCTCGTCATCGCAATCGTGAGCACGCCCGGCTACGGGATCATCTACATTCTCATCGCCGTACTCGGTGGACGGTCTCCCCTGCAGCGGGGTCAGCTGCGGTGGAGCAGGACTACTACGCCGCCAACTCTGCTCACCGGGCTCATGGTCGGGCTCGGCATCGGACTCGTGTACGGGCTCACGAGCGGACCCACGATCTGGCTCGGGCTGATGCCCGGACTGACAGGCGGGCTCATACTCGGGCTGAGACAGCCATCAACGGAAGCCACAAGCCCGCTCGATCCCCGGTCGTTGTGGCGCTGGGAGCGTCAGTTCGGGCTCGCGGTCGGGCTCGCGGTTGGCCTCGGGCTCGGCCTCACAGTCGGCCTCGGGACCTGGCTCATTTTCGGGCTCGCGGTGGGGATCGTGTACGGGATCCCCGAGGGGATCGTGGTGGGCCTCAGTTCAGGGTTGGTGTCCTCCGCCGCCTGGGCGGCTGCGCTGGCCAGCGCACAGTTGTGGCGTCGGGGCGAGGCTCCGGTGCGCCTGCTGCGGTTTCTGGAGGATGCCCGGGAACGTCAGATATTGCGGACAGTCGGCCCGACATATCAGTTCCGGCACGCCCGGCTCCAAGACCGGCTCGCCCATGAACACCAGACGAAACCAGAAATAGCGCGCGCTCAGTCGTCGTAGGGGTCGTCCACTCTGGCTGCGCCCACGGGAGTCGAGGTGCCTGGTTCGAGCCGCCGAGTGGAGTCCATCAGCGCGAAGGCGGCCCCGGTGGGGTCGGCGACTCGGGCGATCCGACCCAGCTCACTGTCGTAGGGCTCGAAGTCCACCCATCCGCCCAACTCCAGGACGCGCTCCACGGCGGCGTCGGTGCCGGTGCGGGGGTCCACCGCGAAATGCGGCAGCCAGTGCGCGCCGATGTCGGGGGACGCCCAGTCCCTGTTCATCTGGAGCCGACCCAGGATCGTGTGCCCGCCGCGGGACCAGATGGTGTAGTCCACCGACCTGCCGTCACCGATCTGGCGCTGACGGTAGCCGAACACCCGCGCGAAGAACGCATCAGCCCGCGCGCCATCCCAGGTGTTCAGTTCCGCCCACGCCAACGCCCCGGCACCGGTGGTGTGCACCATCCACCGCCCCACCGGCTGCCAGAAACCGATCACCGCACCGGTCGGGTCCGCCCCGGTGAGTACCCGGCCCCGCCCGGGAACGTCCAGCGGCCCGTCCAGCACCCGCCCGCCCCACCGCATCCAGGCCTGGGCGGTGCGCTCGATGTCGTCACTGGCCAGATACACCGTCCAGGCCGCCGGACGCCCCGCCGGCAGTCGGACACCCGCCAGGCCGGCCACCGGTTGGCCCTTGCGCAACGCGGTGGTGTACCGCGCACGGCGCGAGTCCGGGTCGACCTGGTAGCTCCAGCCGAACAGTCCGGCGTAAAAGTCCCGGCTCACCGCCGGATCGGTGCTCGTCACATCGACCCACCACACCGCACCCGGGATGAACGGCATGTCCTGGGCACCCCGCGAGCCGCTCACACTTTTTCTGCGCATACATCACAGAGCAACGGAGAGCTCACCCAGATACGCCCAACGCGGTGGTACCGCATCACCACGACATGGTGACCGGCAGCTCCCGGGACCGCGCGAGCGCCTCGGGGCCGGGCACGAAGTCCGGGTCAATCTGATCGGCCAGCTCGCACCCGGTGCGCTCGTTGGCCCAGGCGGCGGCGTTGCGCAGGTGGAACTCGACGGCTTGGCGCTGGTAGGTCGCCCAGTCCTTGGCGGTGCCGTCCACCACGTCGCGCATCGCGTCCAGGGTGGCCACGTTGGCCGGCTCCAGCGCGCCGATCGGGCGGATCTCACCACGCTCGGTGGCCCGGACATGATCGGAGCGGCTCACCCAGCCCACCAGGTCGGCACCGATCTGCGCGCGCAGGAACGCGGCATCGTCAGCGTCGGAGACCTTGTTGCCCACGACCGCGATCCGCACCCCGAACTCGCGCGCGTAACCACAGTACTGCCGGTACACCCCGACGCTGCGCAGGGTGGGCTCGCAGATTAAGAACGTCACGTCGAAGCGGGTGAACAGCCCGGAGGCGACGGAGTCGGCGCCAGCGGTCATGTCCACCACCACGTACTCCCGGGTGTCCTTCTGGGCGTCCCCCTGAGCGTCATCGACGAGGTGGTTGAGCAGCAGCTCCACCGCCCCGACCTTGGAGTGGTAGCAGGCCACCCCCAGGTCACCCTCGGCGAAGGGCCCGGTCACCGCCAGGCGCGCCCCGTCGACCTCGCGCACGCACGCGTCGTAGATCGGGTTGCGCTCCACGACGCGGAGCAACCGGGAACCCGCGCCCGGCGGGGTGGTCTTGACCATGACGTCGGCCGAGGCGATCCGCGGGTTGCCGCCCCGCAGGTAGTCCTTGATCAGCGGCAGGTGCGCGGCCAGCGTCGGCAGCGCGGCCGCGTCGGCCTCGGTCGCGCCCAGCGCGACGGCCAGGTGCTGATTGATGTCGGCGTCCAGCGCCAGCACCGGGGCCCCGCCGGCCACCAGGCGGCGCACCAGCAACGCGGCCAGCGTGGTCTTGCCGCTACCGCCCTTGCCCACCATTGCGATCTTCAAACGTCCTCCAGCGCAGTCGGGAAGCCAGGAGACTAAATGATAACAGTTATCATAATCATCTCGGGGTGAACCACCGGTTCACCCCGAGCGCGGTCGCGGCATCAGCACCAGTGCGACCATGGACAGCACCGCGCAGCTAACGATGTACCAGCTGATGCCGGTGCTCGACCCGGTGCCGGCCAAGATTGCGGCGGCGATCAGCGGAGCCGGTCCGCCGGCGATGATACAGGCGAGCTGGTAGCCCAGCCCGGCGCCGGAGCAGCGCAGGCTGGTGTCGAAGCTCTCCGCGACCAGCGCGGCCTGCGGGCCGTACTGCATGTCGTGGGCGAGCAGCGACAGGATGATGGCGAGCAGCACCAGCCCGGCGTCTCTGGTGTTGAGCAGCCCGAAGTAGGGGAACGCGACCGCGGCCATGGCCGCGACGCCGATCCCATACATCAGCCGGCGCCCGATCAGGTCGGACAGGTAACCGAAGAACGGCACGCTGATCAGGCCGATGGCCCCGGCGACTAGGGTGTCGTTGAGCAGCCCAGTGCGGGCCAAGTGCAGCTGCCCGGTGCCGTAGCTGAGGACGAAGGTGACGAACAGGTAGAACGGCGCCTGCTCCGACAGCCGAAGGACGGCCACGGTGAGGATCTCCCTCGGGTGCTCCCGGATGACCTGGCGCACCGGCTGCCGGGCCACCGCCCGCCGCTGAGCGAGCCGAGTAAACTCCGGGCTCTCCGCCACCTTCAGCCGCACGTACAGACCGACTCCGACCAGGACCGCGCTGGCCAGGAACGGCACCCGCCAGCCCCAGGTGGCGAAGTCGGCTCCGGTGGTGGCGGACAGCAGCTGGACCATGCCGGTGGACAGCAGCAACCCGATTGGCACACCCAACTGCGGCCAGCTGGCCATCAGCCCGCGCCGTCGCGGCGACCCCCACTCCATCGCCAGCAGCACCGAGCCGCCCCACTCCCCGCCCACGCCGATGCCCTGGATCACCCGCAGCACGATCAGCAACACCGGCGCGGCGAACCCGATGGTCGCGTAGTCGGGCAGGCAACCGATCAGGAACGTGCCAACCCCGCCGACGATCAGCGTCGCCATCAGCGTGGTCTTGCGCCCCAGCCGGTCCCCGAAGTGCCCGAAGATCGCCGCCCCGACGGGGCGGGCGGCGAACCCGACAAAATAGGTCCCGAACGCGGCCAGCACCCCGGTCGACGCCGACTGCCCAGGAAAGAACAGCCCAGGGAAGACCAGCGCCGCCGCGGTCCCGTACAGGTAGAAGTCATACCACTCGATCGCCGTGCCGACCGTGCTCGCCAGCACCGCCCGCCGCCGCTGCCCAGCCAGCGCCGCACCGTCCCCGCTCTCGCGTGACACAACCCACCCACCCGAATGATCGCCGTCGCGGCCCAGGAGCCGCCACGACCAGAGAACCAGCAGCAGCCGCCAGATACCCCCGGCCTGCACGATCGCGGAGTCCTTTCGCTCGTGCTACTGGACGGGTTTCGGCCAGGAGATCACAATCCGGGTGTGTCGCTTGTCGAGAACGACTCCGTCAGGAAGGTCAGCATCCGGGGTGTCCGCCGGGTGAACCGTCAGGCACGGCCCTGGGCCGTCGCGGTGATTCCGGTCCCAGATGCGGATCTGTTCCGCGAGCCCCTCAGCGAGCCTGGCCGCATCCGGACCGTGGGCGTACGCGCCGAACTCGGACGCGGTCTCGTCGGAGTTCACCGACTGTCGCGTAGCCCGGTAAGCGAGGCTGCCTCCGTCCAGGATTGCCGGAGTGCCCATAGGCCAGCCCGGGGCGACTAGCCCGCAGTCAACAGCATACTGGCTCGCTGCGATGAGGCAGAAGTCCGGCAGGGTGGTGGCCAGCCACAGGTCCTGGTCGCTTAACGGTTCCCCCGCGCGGACCAGGACGCCCGACCATGCCTGCGCCCTCGGCGTCGACAACATCTCGACCAGCGCCGCTGTGTCAACCTGCCGCCCCTCGTCGAGCCACAGGCCGACTTCGTCGCCATGAAGCGAGATCGCCTGGCCACAGTGTTCGCCGATGCCCTGCAT
>JBOHFJ010000004.1:0-42555 GCA_050699655.1 Pseudonocardiaceae bacterium | reverse complement strand
GCCCGCAACCGGCGGCGGTGTCGGCGGTTGCGGGCTGCCGTCATGGGCGCGGAGCTTACCGAGACCGAGGCGACGCATCGGCGAGGCCGAGAGCGGGACAAACGTGATCCGACTCGCTGACCTTGGGTATTCTCATCGCTTGACGACGCGCTGGCCACCACCGATCGGATGGCCACCACTGGCCAGTGGCCTGCGCTCACCCAGTGGTGGTGCGCCGCCTTGCGGATACCGCAGTCTTGCTGACAGAGAGGTGATTACTGGTGGGCCCCCTTGACCCCGAGTTCTTCGAAGGTGACGAGATACGCGCCGCGCTGGCCGCCCGGGACATCGGCACGGTGTACCGGCTGCTCGGGCGACTCGGGGTGACTCAGCGCCAGATCGCGCGGCTGACCGGGCAGTCCCAGTCGGACGTGAGCGAGATCCGCCAGGGTCGCCGGGTGCGGGATGTGTGGGTGCTGGAGCGCATCGCCGACGGGCTCGGGGTGCCCCGAGCGTGGATGGGCCTGAGCTACCGTGAGGAAACGCCGGATGCGCCGTCGACCGGGAAGGTGGTGGACGAGGCCATGAAACGCCGCGTCCTGGTCGCCGCCACCTCGAGTGCGGTGTTCGTCGGCGTTGCGGGCCTCGGTGAGCTGGCGCTGCCGACCGGGTGGTCGCTGCCCTCGCGGCTGGACATGTCCCATGTGCGCACCGTGCGGACGGCCACCGAGCGGTGGCGGGGTGTCGCGCGGTACTACGGCGGGCAGGCCGAGGTGTTCAGCGCCGTCGCGACGATCTACACCCAGTGGATGCAGGTGCCCGCGCCGGATGACATCAAGGCGGCGCTGGCCGCCGCGCTGGCCGAGCTGCACACCGAGGCGGGGTGGGCCTGCTATGACTCCGGGGTGGACGGAACGGGCCATTTCACCCGCGCCCTGGGGCTGGCCGATGTGGGCGGCGACGCCTACGGTATCGCCAACGCCGCCTGGCACCTCGGGATGGTGCTGACCAAGACCGGATATCCCAACGACGCGCTCAAGCAGTTCCAGCTCGGGCAGTTTCAGCTCGGCGCGCCCCAACTCGGTAAGTCCACACCGGCGACCCTGCGCCCCGGCGACCCCCGGGTACCGATCCTCGCCGGTCGGCTGGCTGGGACTTCCGCGGCGGCATACGCCCGCATGGGCGGCCACGATGAAGCCATCCGGTGCCTCGCCGAGGCGCGCGACGGGTGGGAGCCCCGCGATGCGTTCGAGCGCGCAGACGCCGATTTTGTCGCGGCTGTGACTCAGCGCAACCTGGGCCAGCTCGACGCCGCTGAGCAGCTCGCGGCCAGTGCGGCGAGCACCTACGGCGAGAACCACCGCCGGTACCGTGTCGTGACCGGGTGCCTCCTCGCCGAGGTGCACGTGCGGGCGGGAGAACCCCGGGGGTTGACGCTGGCCCACGACGCCATTGAGGGTGTGCGCACCTTGCAGTCCGTCGCTGCGCGACAGGAATGGCTGGTGCCGCTGGCCGCCGCGTTGGAAGCCCGGCCCGGCAGCGACAGCCGGGACCTCGCCCGAGCGGCCCGACACATTGTGACGACCCGGGTCTGACGGGGGGTAAGTTCGCTACCGGGGCGTCCGACTGGGGGTGAGCATGGCTCGGGTCTTCATCAGCTATGCCACCCTGGACCGGGCGATCGCCGATGCGGTGTTGGGGTGGCTGCTGGACGCTGGGCATGAGCCGTTCCTTGCCCACTCCCTGCGGGACGGAATCGGCGTCGGCGAGCGGTGGAAGCAGCGCCTGTACGACGAGCTGCGCGAAGTCGACGCGGTGCTCGGGGTGGTGACGTCGTCCTTCGTGGAATCCAACTGGTGCTCGGCCGAGGTGGGGATCGCGGACGCCCTGGGTTGCCGGCTGATCCCGTTGCGCGCCGAGGCCGGCGTGGTGCACCCGCTGATGCCAGACTTGCATTACGCGGAATACCACGCTGACGTCCAGCTTGGAATGGCTGGTGGTGCCGTCGCTGGTTCCCGGCAGCGATCCACTGCCCGAGCTGGCTCGGATGCTGGCGAGCACCGCTCACCGTCCGGGGCTGAACTGGTCGGCCAGCGATGTGCGTGGTCGGCTCGACGCTGGCCCTGACAGCTTGCGGCGGGTGGCCGACGATCTGCTGGTGACTAGTCCTCGGCGACTGGTGATCACGGTCGACCAGGCTGAAGAGTTGTTCACCCGGACGGCCCCGGACGCTTTACAGCGTTTTGCGCACCTGCTGCGCGAGGCGGTCGCCGGCCCGGTTCGAGTGGTCGCGGCGATGCGCTCGGAGTTCGGGGAACACCGCCCTGTCTGCCCCGCTGAACGGCCACACCAGTTCCGTCTTCGCGGTGGCGTTCAGTCCGGATGGGCGCACCCTGGCCAGCGGCAGCAACGACGACACCGTTCGGCTGTGGGGGATGAACGTCGAGCAAGCGGTCCAGCGGATCTGTGCCACCACCGCGAACACCCTCACTCCCGTGATGTGGGCGCGGTACGTGTCGCCGGACCTGCCCTATCGCCCGCCCTGCCAGTGATGGGCCCCGACCACCCACAACAGCTTGTCCTGCTCAGTGTCCGTTCGGGCACGCTGAAGCGACTCCCGTTTCCCCTGGAGCGGTCGGTTTATCCTCTCAGCAGATCCGTAGAGTGAGGCGTCGTGGAGTACGACGTGGTGGTGGTCGGATCCGGGTTCGGGGGTAGCGTCGCGGCGCTGCGGCTGACGGAGAAGGGGTACCGGGTCGGCGTGTTGGAGGCGGGGCGGCGCTTCGCGGATGACGAGCTGGCCGTCACGTCCTGGCGGCTGCGGAAGTTCCTCTGGGCGCCGACGCTGGGGTGCTACGGCATCCAGCGCATCCACCTGTTGCGGGATCTCGTGGTGCTGGCTGGTGCTGGTGTCGGGGGCGGTTCGCTGAACTACGGCGGCACCCTGTACCGGCCGCCTAACGCGTTCTTCGACGACCCCCAGTGGGCGCATCTCGCGGACTGGCGCGGTGAACTCAACGCCTACTACGACCAGGCGGAGCGAATGCTCGGAGTGACGACTTACCCCGGGCACACGGCTTCTGACGAGGTGATGCGGCGGGTCGCGCGGGACATGGGGGTCTTGAAGAGCTACCAACCCACCCCGGTGGGGGTGTTCTTCGGCCGTCCGGGTGAGGAGGTCGATGACCCGTACTTCGGTGGCGCTGGCCCTCGGCGCACCGGCTGCATCGAGTGCGGTTCTTGCATGACCGGCTGCCGGGTCGGCGCGAAGAACACCCTGGTGAAGAACTACCTGTACCTTGCGGAGCGGGCCGGAGCCACCGTGCACCCCATGACCACGGTGACCGCCGTGCGCCCGCAGGCGGACGGGACCTGGCTGGTCGACGCCGTGCGCACCGGGCCACCGTGGCTGCGCAGCGGGAAGCGCCAGACGTTCCGGGCGAAGCAGGTGGTGCTCGCCGCCGGCACCTGGGGCACCCAGCAGCTGCTGCACCGGATGCGCGATGACGGCGTACTGCCCCAGCTTTCGCCCCGGCTGGGGGAGCTGACCCGCACGAATTCCGAGGCGATCGTCGGCGCCAGCCGGCAGAAGGTGGACCCGCAGCGCGATTTCTCCCGAGGGGTGGCCATCACCTCCTCCTTCCACCCCGACGAGCACACCCACATCGAGCCGGCCCGCTACGGGCGGGGCAGCAACGCGATGGGCCTGCTGCAGACCCTGGCCACCGATGGCTCCTCGGACACGCCGCGCTGGCGGCAGCTGCTGAGCGCCGCGGCCCGGCACCCGGTCACGACGGCGCGGTTGCTGTCGGTGCGGCGCTGGAGCGAGCGGACGGTGATCCTGCTGGTGATGCAAAGCCTGGACAGCTCGCTGAGCACCTACCGCCGCCGGGGCCGGCTCACCTCGCGGCCCGGTCACGGCGAGCCCAACCCCACGTTCATCCCGGCCGGTTTCCGGGCCAGCCAGCTCACCGCCCAGTACATCGGTGGCACCGCCGGCAGCACTTGGGGGGAGCTGTTCGAGATCCCGATGACCGCGCACTTCCTCGGTGGCGCCCCGATGGGCGCGACCGCCGCCGACGGCGTCCTCGACGCCTACCACCGGGTGCACGGCTACTCAGGTTTGTCCGTGGTGGACGGCTCAGCGGTCAGCGCGAACCTGGGGGTCAATCCGGCGCTGACGATCACCGCGCTGGCCGAGCGAGCCTTCGCCCGATGGCCCAACAAGGGCGAGCCAGACCCGCGCCCCGCCCCGGGCGAGGCCTAACCGAACCAGCTAGCCCTCAGGCGGCCTCTACCGTCGCCGCCCTCGTCGATGCTGGAGGGATGGGCTGACCGTCCGCACGCATTCCAGCGAGATGGAAGGCCACGGCCTCACGCATCTCAGACACGCACTCTTGATAAGAGTCGCCAAGGGCGATGCATCCGGGCAGGTCCGGTGCCCAGGCGCCGAAGCCCCCGTCGGGGGTCGCATCGATCAGAATCACGTAGCTGGTCACTGCGGCTTCCTCCTCGACAGACCTGCCTGTTTCAGGATGCTCTTCTCCAACTCCAGGTACAACTCCCGGCTCAGCTTGCCCGGCACCGTCACCCGGCCCAGTTTCGCCGGATGTTTGAACTGGCGGTGGCTGCCTCGGACCGCGACCAGATACCAGCCATCAGCCTTGATCAGCTTGATGATCTCACCTACCTTGAGCGGCACAGCATCGAGCTTCTCAGCCAGCACCGACAAGATGTCTTTCACAGGCCTGCAGTCTCCGTTGTGACACCGCTCACCAGGCGCGGCGGGTCAGTACCCGAGCGGAGGGGACGGCCTGGGCCAGCCGCTCGATGTCGGTGCCGTCGGCCGTCACAACCAGGCCGCCCCCGTGCAGCGCGCACACGGCCACGACGTGCGCATCAACCATGTCGCTGCTATCCGCGCCGCAGCCGTGAAGCACGGCCCCCACCTGACGCGCGAGCGCGAAGTCGGTGACTACCACCGATACCGGGGGCCGCTGACCGCGAGCCTGGTCGTGACGCGCTAGCGCAGCCTCCACCCGGCGGGTCCGGGCGACCCCCCGGCACGACTCCGCGCAGACCACCGCGGGAACCAGCACGTCCCGATCTCGAACCCACGCTTCGTGCAGCAGCGCTCGAAGCTGCTCAGGTGGCGCGGGCGCGCAGAGCGCTTCGAGGCCCTCAGCGTCGAGTACCACGGGCACGGTCATGCCGCTCCCCGACCGGCGGCGGTGCCGTCGAGCTCGTCGAACACGGCCCGGGCCTGCGCGGCTGCCGCCTCAGAAACGGGGCCAAACTCGCGCTCCCACCCGTCGAGCAGTTGGCGAAGCGCTGCCCGGCGCGCAAGTCGTTCGATGTGAGCCGCAAGGGCCTGGTTGACCACAGCTGAGAGACTCTCCAACCCCAGCTGGTGCGCTTGCTCGACAAGTCCTTCGTCAACGGTCACAGTTATCTTACGCTTTGCCATACATGTATCGTATCAGCTAGGAGCCTCGATCAAGCGGGTTCACGCGTGCCCAGCCGTTGGAGTGTTGCGACGCCATGGCGAATTCTTCTGTCGTGTCCCTCAAGAGCAGCGTCGGCCGATTTGATGACTCCCCGATCGCTGACGTTGTTGACCCCTGGGATCGGCATCTCGGGCTCTTGTGGGCCCGCGTGCTGCGTCAGCAGGAGATCCGGCTGGACGGCCGCGTCGTCGAGCTCGGTCCTGGCTTTTCAGCGAAGATCGGGCACGGCCTGGCCGAGGTGGGCTTCCATGGGGAGGTCGTTCTGGTCGAGCCGAACGGCGATGCGCGCCGGTCGGCGGCTGGCAAGTACCGGCGACTGCTTCCGCAAGCTCATGTCCGGACGCGGCCGCGGCTCCTTCGGCATGCCGGCGAACCGGTGCGGGACCGGGTGGATCTCGTTGTCGCCAACCACGTGCTCGACGACCTGTTCCTTAGTGCCCATCTCTCGTTTCGAGACAGTGACCAGTTGTTCGCTGAGATGCGTCCTGGCCGGGACTGCTCCGACGTTTTCCTGCGGACCTGGCGCCGGATCTTGGGCGACTCAGCCTCCGTCGACCGCGTGATCGCCGACGTCGTCGATGACCTGGTACGGCACCTGACCGCCACTGCGCCCGGCTGCTTTATCATGAACCAGTACCCGAGCTGGCGGCAGGGTGAGCGTTGCCTGGGCGCAATCCATGAGATCGGGCTGGCGGCGCTGCGTCTCCTCGCGCGGAGGCTGGAGCGCGACCTTTCGCGACCGGTGTGCCTGCGGCAACTGGGCGACCGGGACATGTACTGGCTGATCTCAGTGGACCCGGACGTGGACAAGCACCGGAGGATGCGCGCATGAGGAAAGTGGAGATCAAGACGGTCCGCACGCTGTTCGACGGCTACTTCAGGATCGACGAGGCCGAGCTGCGGTACGAGCTCCCTGGCGGTCGGATGTCGGATCTTTCGCGACGGTTGAGCTTCGAGCGTGGAGACTCCGCCGCCGCCGTCGTGGTGAACGAGAGTTCCGCGATGGTCTTGCTCGCACGCCAGTTCCGTTTTCCCACGGTCGCGAAGGGCCCTGGCTGGATGCTGGAACTGGTCGCGGGCACCGTGGAGGTCGGCGAATCACCGGAACAGTGCATTCGCCGCGAGATTGTCGAAGAATATGGGTACGAGACGCTGACGCTTCGCCGGCTCTGCACCTTTTACACGTCACCCGGCGGCTCGTCGGAACGGATTCATCTGTTCCAGGCGGTCATCGGTGCCGCGACGCGGATCGGTGACGGCGGTGGAAACAGCGCCGAGCAGGAGGACATCGAGCTGGTGGAGATACCGCTCAACGAGGTTCCTGAACTGCTGGCGAGCGGCGACGTCGTCGACGCCAAGACTATCATCGGTCTGAGCTGGTTGGTACGGGAGTGCATGAAAAAGGAAGGCTGGTTGCGTGGCTAGGGACGGTCAGCGCAAGTGCTTCGTTATCATGCCGTTCGGGGAGCAGACGGGCGCCGACGGCAAATTGATCAACTTTGACGACGTGTATCAAGAGCTGTTCCTGGAGCCGGTGGGATCCCTGGGCTTCGATGTCATCCGCTGCGACGAAATCGCCACGGCCGGATCGATCCACAAGGACATGTTCACGCACATCGCCATGGACGATCTCGCCCTCGTCGACATCACGACCGCCAACCCGAACGTGTTCTACGAGCTCGGCGTCCGCCATGCGTTGAAACCCTCGATCACCGTGCTCACGAAGCACCGGGGGACGAAGGTCCCCTTCAACATCCAGGGGCAGCGCGTCATCGAGTATCCGAGCGAGACGGGGAGCTGGGCGGCGTCCCGCGCGGAGATCCGAGACTTCATCGCCAACGGGCTGCGGGAGAACGAACCCGACAGCCCGATCTTCACGATCCTCCAGGACGCGCGGAAGGACTGGAAGCGCGAACGGATTGACTCCCTGAAGGAACACCCCTACCGCCTCCGGAAACACCCCCAGCGCCGGATTCACGTCATCACGGGCGACATCCGGGAATGGCCGGGAATCGACGTCTGGGTGAACTCGGAGAACACGAACATGCAGATGGCGCGGTTCTACGACCGCTCGCTGTCCGCGATGATCAGATACGAGGGCGCCGCGAAGGACGACAATGGCGAGGTCATCGACGACACTATTGCGCGGGAGCTTGCGGCGGTGCTGGGTGGGCGCGAGTCGGTGACGCCGGGGACGGTCTACGTGACGAGCGCGGGATCCCTGGCGGCTACCCGGGGCGTCAAGAAAATCTTCCACGCCGCCACCACACAGGGCATCCCCGGCAGCGGATACCAGGTCATGAGGGACGTCGAGAAGTGCGTGACGACCGCGCTGTGGCGGATGGATCACGAGCGCTATCGCGACGACAAGTTGCGATCCATCTTCTTCCCCATGATGGGCACGGGTGAGGGCGGCGGTGCCGTGAATGTCGTGGCGGGCCGGCTCATCCGAGCCGCTGTGTCCTATTTCATGTCGAACCCGGCCAGCAACGTTACCACGGTATTCTTCTCCGGCTGGAATTGGCGTGATCTGGACGCGTGCCTGGCGGCGCTGGACGGGTTGGACGATGTCGAGCCGATGCTTCCGTAGCGAGGGCGCGCAGCCCCACCTCACGGAACCGACGGATCTTCGCCGCAGTCCACTCCACCTGCGAGGGATAGCGCAGAACCTGTCGCCGGATTGCCGCCAACAGCTGCCCTCAATCACGGGCCGCGCCATCTGGCCAGATCACCCGCACTCGCCGACCACGATCTCGGGCGCGAGTGACCACGTCCGCGGTGCCTCCGTAGCCGCGCGCGGGTTGTTGGTCCCAGACGGCGAGCAGCTCGCTGACCATCGCGATCATCAGCTCGCTTGCCGCCATGTACGCCTCCGGTGTTGATTCTGTGGAGTTGAGTCGGTGCACTGTCATTGCCTGCCCGATGAGATCGTCGTATTCCGCGTGTGACTCCGAGGGAAGGCCATCGCGGTAGTGGGCCGCCGGCACGATGACCTCTATCTGTCCACCCTGGTCGAGGACCGCGCGGGCAAAGAGCTGATCGGCACCGTCGGCCAGCGCGGTCACGCCGATGACGTTGGCACCGTATTCGGCCAGCGTCGCACGGAGCGATGTGTCGATGAGCTGGGTTGAATGCGCGGGCAGGCCCCGGTGCCCGGTGATTCCGATGAGTATCATCTAACGGTATAATCTTGGGTGTTGGCGATGCGCAAGTGCTCATCGAAATCGCGCAGCGGTCCGGGTGGCGTGGCGGTGGGAATTGCTCGACGGAACTGCCGTGCTCGGCTCAACACCCGTTCTGATCGGGTGGTGGCCGCCAGATCGATGGCGACGGTGGCCACCCTCAGGCCTTCCTCGACCTCCTGGTTTTGGGCGTGCGCGCAGGCCAGATCCAGCAGCGTCAGGGCGCCCTGCTTGCGGTGTCCGGCAGTCATCGAGGCGGGCAGGTCCGCCGCGGCCGCGTAGGCGACATCGGGGCGCCGCAGCCGCACGGCGCAGGTGAGCCGGTGCGTCGCGATCTTCCGGGTGTCGAACGGGAACACCCATGGCCAGGGTGGTGGGTCCTCGGCGGCGACGCGCTCGACCGCGGCCTCAGCGCGATCCAGCGCGCGCCAGGTCTGGGTGTCGCCGCCCGCGCTCGCGTGGGCAACGGCCTCGATGCACGCCAGCCACGCGTCCGCGGTGGCCGGGCGCTCACCTTCGGAGGTTGTGGCCGCATGCCGGATCAACGCGAGGCCCTCATCGGTCGCGCCTTCCTGCACGACCACAAAAGACGCCAGGCTGCCCAGCATGTACACGGTGAGCATCGAGTTTCCACTGGCGCGCTGGGCCTGCTCGACAGCGATTCGGTAGTGACGCCTGGCCGAGCCCAGATCGTGCATGTCCCAATACAGCCAACCGGCAAGACCCGCCGCCTCACTGATGGCGGCGGCCATGGCCTGGCGGCCGCGCGGTTCTTCGATCCTGGCCCGCAGGTGGCCGGCCAATCGCAGCTGAGCCGCAACCGGCTTGGCGAGTTCGCGTGCTGAGGTTGTTCCATCGAGCCGGCGATGCGCGGTGGTGATGGCGTGCACGGTGGCCGCCGCCTCCTCTTCCGCGATGACAGCTCCCGGAAGAGCGGTGCTGGCCAGGATTGCGGCGGGGGCGCTGAAGACAAAATCTCGTCGGTGCACGGGGGGCTCGCTCGTCGTGGTGCTGTGTTTGTCCAGGCTTGGGTACCCGGCGAGGCCGAGTAGTAACGGGGCGATGTCCAACTCGCTTCCTAGCTGACGCAGCGTCACTACGTCGCGAGTTCCCGACCCGCCGCGCTCGATCCGCGAGATCGTCGATTGGCTGCCACCCGTGGCCGCCCCCAGTTGACGTTGGCTCAGTCCGTGAGCCCGCCGGACAAGGCGGATGACCTCACCGACGTCGCCGGCTGCGGCGGCCTCTCGCACCGCTCGCGATGCGCATGCTGGATGTATCGCCACCCCCCACTGTAGACGCCAATGCGTTGATCGAGCGCCGCCAGTATGCAGGACATGGGTAGGTCGATGCGGGATGTGGTTGGCGAGTTGGATTCGTGATCGAACGTGGGCAATCTTGCTCGGGTGACGATGACCTGCGGTGCTGACCGAGCTGGGAGGCGTTGATGTCAGGAAGCGCGAAGGGAGGCTTCATGCCGGGCAGGCACCGTTTCCATCGTATCGCCACCGTTCGGGAGATCCTGAGTCGGCGCGCTCGAATGCCCGTTGCCACCGCGCCGGGGTGCACCATCGGGTTCGCGGACGGGCTGACCGGTATCTCGCATTGCGTCACCGAGGAGGCCTTCGCTGCGGGCCGCCGTGCAGGAGGTCACTATGTCGCCGTTTGCGGTGCGCGGGTGGTCCCCGCGAGCCTTGCCGCCCCGGCGCGCTTTCATTGCCCGGCGTGCGAGCGGGGTGTCTGATGGCTTGGTACCTGCGCTCGCTCGGTGATCGAGACACTCACCGCGCCGAGCTGCTGCGCCCCGATGGCACCGTCACCGCCGCCTGCGGCGTCAGGTTCCGCCCGCCCGAGTTTTTGCGCGGCACGACGGCCCTGCGTGGCGAGCCACCCGACCCCGACCAGGTCTGCCCGGCGTGCCGCCGCGGTGGACGGGTTCAGTGATATCGCACCGTGCGTCACGGCGTGCCGCCCTCATCACGGGTCGCGCCATCCGGCCAGATCACCCGCACCCGCCGGAGGGTGCACAAGCATCCATGAGACCCTGCGGAGGCCGGCCACAAGGTGCACAAGCATCCATGAGACCGCCGCGAGCGGGTTTGCGGGGTTGGCGGGGATCGGTTACTGATCGCTACAGGGGGACAGCTCCCGGAGGAAGCCGTGCAGGGCTTCGGCGAGTTCGGCTGGGCGTTCGCTCGGCAGCAGGTGATGCCCGTCGATGGGGGTTCGCCGCGCGGTGGCCACAGTGCGTTCGATCCAGGCACTGTCCGAGAGCGGGAGCATGCTCTGTGTCCCGTGCAGCACCAGGGTCGGTCTGTCGATCGCCGCGATCCGCGGCCGCCAGTCGTGCAGGGCATGGATGCGCAGCAGAGCGGCCGCGTAGCTGGGGTCGACGCGCAACGCGGTGTCGAGCGCGGCTGTCAGGCAGCGGAACTCCTCGGCGGTGAGCACGGCACCGGCGTCGGCCGCTTCGGTGTCCGACCAGGCGGGATCGCGCGCCATCGCGGGGGACTGGTCGATCAGTGCGAGGCCGGCCACACCGCCGGAGCCGTACAACCCCAGATAAGCCCAGATCACCGCGCAACCCAGCGCATGGCCCGCCAGGACGATCGGCCCCAGGTCGAGCGTGCGAAGTACCTGGTGGACATCCTCGGCAAGCCGGTGCACCGTCGCGTCTTGGGTCGTTCGGTTGGATCTGCCATGCCCGCGCAGATCCAACGTGATCGTGCGCCCCGACCCGAGTCGCTCGATCACCGGATCCCAGGAGCTGGCCGCCGCCGCCCACCCGTGCACCAGCACGAGTGTCGGCTGGTCGTCGACCGGCGTGCCATGGTCATAGACCGCGATCCGCGCGCCGTCGTTAGTCGTGACGGTTCCAGTGGCCCTGTGCGGCAGCACTGATCGGGTGGTCCTGTGCGGCAGCGTGTTGGACATTGTCTCAAGCCGTCGATTCCGGGGTGGGCAGGGCGCCGCGGCTGACGTCGCCGCGGAAGATCCCGTCCGGGTCGACGCGGTCCCGGATGGCGGCGACTGACCGCGCCGTGTCGGTGTCGAAGGTGCGCTGGCGTTGCTGGGTGCTCTCGATGAAGGACGGCGCGGTGAAGGGCGTGATCGCGGGGGCCAGCACGGCGCGGGTGCGGGCGTGCTGGGCGGCGATGGCGGCGGGTGTGGCGGGACCCATCGGCACGCCCACCGCGAAGTACAACCACGGGGCGGCGACGCGGTCGAACACCCCACCGGACGGCGTCGCCGGGTCGGCGAACGTTCCGCCGAGCTGGCGCAGCTCGGCCAGCAGCAGCGGTGATCCCGACGCCGGCCCGGCCGCCGCGAGGAAGCCCGCGATGAGGGTGTCGGGCAGCTCGGCGAGCAGGTGGTGGTCGGAGAAGTAGGGGAGAGGCTCGTCGGGATCCATATGGGTGCGCAGGACATCGACCGGTCCCACGCGGCCCCAGGTGTCCATGATGGGCTCGGCGATCGCGCGCAGCGGGGCGAGCATGTCGGCGACGATCCGCGCGCAGCGCCCGGTGCCCTCCGGGGTGTCGGCGTGCGCGGTGCCGTCCAGACACAGCACCTGCCGGCCGGTCAGCGCCTCCGGGACACCGGGCAGTGGCGGGAGATTGAGCAGGCGCAGGCTCGTGGTGATCTCGCGCGGCGCGTCGGCAGCCCAGTCCCGCCAGGCCGGGAGCAGCGAGCCCGCCACCTCGGCCGGCCAGAAGATCGCTCCGCTGACCGCGGCGGCGACCGGGATGAGCTCGATCTCGACCGCGGTGACGATGCCAAACCCGCCCCCGCCGCCGCGCAGGGCCCAGAAAAGCTCCGGGTCGTGCTCGGCGTCCACCCGAACCAGGTCGCCGGACGCGGTGACCAGCTCGAGGGCCCGCACGTGATTGGCGGCCACGCCGTGGCGACGGCCGTAGAAGCTCAGCCCGCCGTGCAGCAGGTAGCCGACCACCCCGATCGTGGGTGAGGATCCGTGCAGCGCGGTGAGCCCGTGCGCCGCCGCGGCCCGCACGACCGGCTCCCATCGGGTGCCGGCGGCGACCCACGCGGTCCGGGCACGCGGGTCGGCCCGCACGGCCTCGCCCAGCTCCGTGCGGATCAGCAACGCGCCGTCCATCGGGGGGCGGCTTAGCGGGTTGTGCCCGGTGGCCAGCACCCGGACCGGGCGCTCGGCCGCGACCGCGTAGCGCACGGCCGCCGACACCTCCGCGACCGTGGTGGCGACGAGCGCCTCGGCCGGTGCTGGGACACCGGCCACGTTGAAGCTGCCACATGCCCGGTCATACCCCGGGTCTCCGGGACCCACGAGATTCGGCGGGGCGAAGGAGCGCGGTGCTGGCCTGGGCGCGCGGTCGGGAACGCCTGCCGTGCCCGTCAAGACAAGGACCCGCGCGGCGCCGGGATCTGTGGTCGACGTGCGCTCATGGTCATCGTTGCCACCTCCCTGGCGGGCTGGGCGTCACCGCGACACGGAGCGAGATTCGTTCAGTGAATGTTTCCTCGGTCGGGTTGCGACGAGAATACTCAATTGTACTCCCAGTGATTGATCAGATGCGCGTCGCCGTGCGGTTACCCCTTGACTGGTGGAGGGTGCACAAGCATCCATGAGACCCCGCGAGCGGGTTTGGGAGGCGCGGGTAGCGTTCCGGTGTGACGGTGCTGGTGGTGGATTTTGGCGCGCAGTATGCGCAGCTGATCGCTCGGCGGGTTCGCGAGGCGCAGGTGTACTCCGAAGTCGTGCCGCACACCGTCACCGTGGCGGAGATTCTGGGCCGCAAGCCGGCGGCGATCGTGCTCTCCGGTGGCCCAGCTAGCGTGTACGCCCACGATGCGCCCCGGCTCGATCCGGCGCTGTTCACCGCCGGGGTGCCGGTGCTCGGGATCTGCTACGGCTTCCAGGCGATGGCGCAGGCGCTGGGCGGCGCCGTGCGTCGGACCGGCAGCCGGGAGTACGGGCGCACCGAGCTGCGGGTGCTCGACGGGGGCGGTGCGCTGCACCGCGAGCTGCCGGCGCGCGGCCCGGTGTGGATGAGCCACGGTGACGCCGTCACCGCGGCCCCGGAGGGATTCACGGTCACCGCGCGGTCGGCGGGTGCCCCGGTGGCGGCGTTCGAGGACCTCGGGCGGCGGCTGGCCGGGGTGCAGTACCACCCGGAGGTGGCGCACTCCCCGCACGGTCAAGAGGTACTCAGAAGGTTCCTGCACGAGGTCGCCGGCATCCAGCCGAGCTGGACCACCGCCAGCGTCATCGACGACACGGTGGCCGCGGTCCGGGTCCAGACCGGTGGTGGCGCCGTGATCTGCGGCCTGTCCGGCGGGGTGGACTCCGCGGTCGCCGCCGCGCTGGTGCACCGGGCTGTCGGTAATGCCCTGACCTGCGTGTTCGTCGACCACGGTTTGCTGCGCGCCGGCGAGCGGGCACAGGTGGAACGCGACTACGTGGCCGCCACGGGAGTCCGGCTGGTCAGCATCGACGCCCGGGAGCGGTTCTTGAATGCGCTGGCCGGCGTGGTGGATCCCGAGCGAAAACGCAAGATCATCGGCCGGGAGTTCATCCGGGTCTTCGAGGCCGCGGCCCGGGACCTTCAGGCCGAAGCGGACCAGCGGATCCGGTTCCTGGTGCAGGGCACCCTGTACCCAGACGTGGTGGAGTCCGGTGGTGGATCGGGAACCGCGAGCATCAAGAGCCACCACAACGTCGGCGGCCTGCCTGCGGACCTGACATTCGAGCTGGTCGAGCCGCTGCGGGCGCTGTTCAAGGACGAGGTGCGCCGGGTGGGGCTGGAGCTGAGGCTGCCGGAGACGATCGTGCACCGCCAGCCGTTCCCGGGCCCCGGCCTGGCGATCCGGGTCATCGGCGAGGTCACCGCCGCGCGGCTGGAGACCCTGCGCGCCGCCGACGCGATCGCCCGCGAGGAGCTCACCGCGGCCGGGCTGGACCGCGACATCTGGCAGTGCCCCGTGGTGCTGCTGGCCGACGTGCGCAGCGTCGGCGTGCAGGGCGATGGGCGAACCTACGGGCACCCGGTGGTGCTGCGCCCGGTGTCCAGCGAGGACGCCATGACCGCGGACTGGTCCCGGGTGCCCTACGACGTGCTGGCCCGCATCTCCGGCCGGATCACCAACGAGGTATCGGAGATCAATCGGGTGGTGCTTGACGTGACCAGCAAGCCCCCCGGCACTATCGAATGGGAGTAACCCGTCATCACAGGCAACAACGGGTAGTGTGTTGCTGGCAGGGGGTAGTTTCTGTGATTCATTGCTGACTTGCGTGAGGTACCGTGGGACCTATCTGGGGGCGAGTATGACCACGCTCGACTTCGAGCTGGAGATAAGCCCGGGTACCGGCGGCACCTATCCGGTGGCGGCGCGTGCGCCTGGTGGGGAGGCCGCCACCAGCATGCGCCTGCTCTTGAGTTGCGCTGACCTCGACCACCAGCTCGCCGTGGTCAGGGACAAGGTGTTGGCGTCGTCGGCCATGCTGCGTGGCTCGCCCACCGCCGATGAGCGGCCGGTGCGCGATCTGGGTCAGCGGTTGTTCGAGGCGTTGGTCGCTGACGATGTGCGGAGTCTGTACGTGGCCAGCAAGCAGCGCGCTCGGGAGAACGACTGTGCGCTGCGGCTGGTGCTGCGGGTGCGTCCGCCGGAGCTGGCCCGGCTGCCGTGGGAGTTCCTGTTCGATCCCAGCCAGCAGGACTACCTGGGTTTGACCATGCCGCTGGTGCGCTACCCCGAGGTGCTGGCGCCCCGGCAGCCGCTGGAGATCGCTCTGCCGCTGCGGATCCTGGGCATGGTGGCCCGCCCGGGGGATCAGCACGCGTTGGAGGCCGACGAGGAGCGCCGGCGGTTGCACACCGCGGTGGAGGGTCTGGAGCGCGAGGGGTTGGTGGAGCTGTCCTGGGTCGCTGGGCAGACCTACAACGCGCTCCAGGACGCGCTGGACCAGGGCCCCTGGCACGTTTTCCATTTTGTGGGTCACGGCGGGTACAACCGGGACACCGAAGAGGGCACCCTGGTGTTGGCCGACCACACCGGCCGCACCCGCCGGGTTGGCGCCGACGATTTCAGCCGCCTGCTCGCCGAGCATCACACGCTGCGGCTGGTGGTGCTCAATGCCTGCGACACCGGGCGAGGTGGCGCGTTGGACGCGTTCTCCAGCACAGCCGGGGCGCTGGTGCGCCGGTGGATCCCGGCGGTGGTGGCGATGCAGTTCGAGATCTCCGATCCGGCCGCGATCGTGTTCGCCCAGACGTTCTACGAGAGCGTGGCCAAACGCCGGCCGGTGGATGACAGCGTCATGCGCGCCCGCCGCGCACTGCGGCTGAACAACAACGACACCCTGGAATGGGGCACGCCGGTGCTGTACCTGCGCGCGCCCCAAGGGCGCATCTTCGATGACACCAGCCCCCCGCCACCGCAGCCCCGCCCGCTCCAGGACCCGATCAACATGCGGGAGGTGGAGGCTCTCTACGACGAGGCACTGGCCGCGTTCTGGACCGAGCGCTGGGATCAGGCCGTCCTGCTGCTGCAACAGATCCTCGCTCACCGTTTCCAATGCCATCCAGACGTTGCCCTCAAACTGGAGCAAGCCCGCTACCAGCAGCAGCTGGCCACCCGCTACGCCCGGGGGTGCGCGGCCGCTGAGGCCCTGGACTGGGATGAGGCCGTCAAGACGTTCACGATGATCGCCGAGGCCGACTCCACCTACCGCGACGTCGGTCAGCGGTTGGACAACGCCCGGTGCCGGCAGCAGATCGCCGGTTGGCAAGCCGAGGCGTGCCGGCTGTACCGGGCCGAGCAGTGGGCGGCGGTGGTCAAGATCGGCGAGCGACTGCATGCCGTGGACCCAGCCGCCGCGGACCCCGACGGGCTGGTCAGCTCGGCGCGGGCTCAGCTCGTCACCGCGGATCAAGCGGAACAGATCGCCTTGCGGTACCGCACTGGGCTGCGCCTGCTCGACGTGGGCGAGTGGCGCAAGGCGATCGAGGTGCTGGAGCGGCTGGACCGCACCTATCGGGACACCGGGGCTCTGCTGGCCCGCGCTCGCCGGGAGCTCCCCGACCCGCCAGCATCATCGCCGCGCTCGCCCACCATCGCCCACCACCCCAGCGCGGTACGGATCCTGCGGCACCGCAGGGCGGTCAACGCGGTGGTGTTCAGCCCGGATGGGCAGCGGTTGGCCACCGCCTGCGCCGATCAGACCGCGCGGATCTGGGATGTCACCAGCGGACAGGAATGTCTGTGCGTGACGCACAAGGGCGTGCGGTTCAACGCGCGGGGGCGCTCCGCGAACGTGCGTGGGCGTGCCGTGGCGTTCAGCCTGGATGGATGCTGGCTCGCCACCGCCAGCGACGACGACACCGCCCGGGTCTGGGACGCCGGTAGCGGGCGGCAACTCGCCACGTTCACTCACGACAATGTGGTGGTGGGGGTGGCGTTCAGTCCAGACGGCCACTGGCTGGCCAGCGCGAGTGACGACTACACCGCCCGGGTGTGGGAGGTCGGCACTGGGCGGCAGTTCATCAAGGTCGCTCACGACAAGCCGGTGCGGGGGGTGGCGTTCAGCCCGGATGGGCAGTGGCTTGCCACCGCCAGTGACGACACCACCGCCCGAATCTGGGATGTTGACAGTGGAGCGTGCGTTGCTGAGGTTGTGCACGACAAGCCGGTGCGGGCAGTGGCGTTCAGCCCGGATGGGCAGTGGTTTGCCACCGCCAGCGATGACACCACCGCCCGGGTCTGGGACGTCGGCAGTGGTCGGCACCGTGCCACGCTCACCCACGACAATGCGGTGGTGGGGGTGGCGTTCAGCCCGGACGGGCTCCGGCTGGCCACCGCCAGCTCCGGGAAAGCTGCGCTGATCTGGGTGGTGAGCGGTGACCAGTAGTAGCGCTTCGCATGCGGCGGAGGTTCTGGTCACCGCCGAGGTCTCAGCTGAAGAGGAGCAGGCGATCGTCGACGCTTTCCGGGCACTCGACGTCGTTGCGCGCACCCGGCTGGTCCCCGCCCGCCGCGGTCTGGATCAACTGCCGTGGCTGGTGCTTGCCACGCTGCCGCTGCACGCCTTCCTGGAGAGACTCGGGTCCGTCGCGGCGGAAGATCTCACCCAAGGCCTGAAACGGCTGGTTGGTCGGGTGGCCGGGACCAAGCGCAAGACCGCATCCTCGGCGGAGGTGCTGGTGCTGCGCGATGCGGTGACCCGGCTGGAAGTGGTGCTGGAGGCCGATCTGCCCGCGCGGGCGTACCAGGAGCTGGTCGCGCTCGACCTCTCAGCATTCGAGCAAGGGCCGGTGCACTATGACCGCCACCGTGACGAGTGGCGCTCAGAACTGGACGAGTGGCAGCGGCGTGGTCCCAATGTTCCCGGGAGCGAAACGGCTCATTGACTGAATTATTGATGATCTTAAATCTAGTAGCTGTTCCGTCGCTGGGCGTGGTCGGTTGTTGATATTTGCGACACTATTGACCACTGCCTATCGATGAGTTAGGCTGCCCTAATTATTTAATTATGGGGCAATGTGTGGAGCGGTTATGGAACGGCGTCGAGCGATTTTCTGGGCTGGTTCGATCGCTATAACGGGGTGTGTCAGTGCTCTCGTGCTGGGCTGGCTCGGCTTTGGGTTATCGCCGGTACGGAACGCGCAGGTGGCTGCCCTCGGGCCGGCGGTGAGAGCTCCGCAAGCGCAGGTCGACTCGATGATGTGGTGGTACGTGGCTCGCGCGTCCGGTCTTATCGCCTTGGTTTTGATCGGGATCTCGGTGGTAGCCGGCCTGCTGCTGGCAACGCGACTCGCTCGGGGACGCACGCGCACGTGGACACAGCGAATCCACGAGTTTCTCGCGGTACTCGCTGTGATCTCTACCGCGATTCACCTGGCCGCCGTGTTCTCCTCTGACCAGCTGCGGATCGGCCTACGGGAGCTGCTCATCCCGTTCGCCAGGCCGGGCAATCCGGTGGCGCAGGGCTGCGGAGTGCTGGCCTTTTACCTGCTTGCCGCAGTCGCGCTGACATCCTGGGCGCGAGCGCTACTGCCCTGGCGGTGGTGGCGGCGCCTGCACCTGCTGGCGTTCCCGATGTTTGGCCTCGCCTGCGCGCATACCGTGCTGGCCGGTAGTGACACCGGGCACCCGATCGTGCACTGGGTGGGCCTTGTAATGGGGGCGGGAATCCTGTTTCTGACGGTGCTGCGCCTACTCACCGCCCGACGCCTACTCACCGCCCGACCGGCTCGCGTGGCCACGCCCGCGGCCGCCGCTCCGGCACCAGAGGCCGGGATGCGACTGCTCATCGGTCAGACAACGTGGGAGGCTGACAACGTGTTGTCGTTGCGGCTGTATTCCCCGGACGGCGCTTCGCTGCCGAGCTGGGCGCCGGGAGCGCACATCGAGCTGGCGTTATCCTCGGGCCGGCGGCGGCAATACTCGCTGTGCGGCGAGGTGGATGACACCCGTTCCTACCGCATCGCGATTCTGCAGATTCCCGGCGGGCGTGGCGGGTCGGTGGAGGTGCACACCGACGCCCGGGCCGGCCGGCTGATCACCGTGCACGGGCCGTGTAACCATTTCCCCTTGCTACCCAGCCCGGCCTACCTATTTATCGCCGGTGGGATCGGGATCACCGCCATGCTAGCGATGGTGGCCCGGGTGGCCGCCTCGGGTGAGGAATGGAAGCTTGTCTACGTCGGGAGACGCCGAGCCAGCATGGCTTTCCTTGACGAGGTGCGCGCGCTGGGTCCCGAGCGGGTCGACGTCATGCCCGCCGACGAGCGCGGCCGGCCCGGCCTGAACGCGATTATCGGTGCGGCCTCACCAGGCACCGCTGTCTATTGCTGCGGCCCAGACCGGATGCTGCGTGCGGTGCGGGCGCGGGTCTCAACCAGGCCGGACCTGAGCTTGCACAGTGAGCCCTTCACCGGCACCGCCGCCGGTGGCGGTGCCGCGCTCCGGGTCGAGCTGCGCCGTACCGGACGCATCATCACCGTGCCCGCTGACCGCAGCATCCTGCAGGCGATCCGCGATGTCGTTCCCGGCGTCTGCGCCGGGTGCGAGCGGGGGGTGTGTGGCGCGTGCCGCACCACGGTCCTCGCCGGTGAACCCGACCACCGCGATGAGCTGCTCAGCGGTGCTGAACGCGACGCCGGCGCGATGCTGATCTGCGTCTCCCGTGCCCGCGGCGAGAGTCTCACCCTCGATCTCTGACAGGCGGCCAAGCGATGGCTGGGCTGGTGGCGCGGACTCGGACGTGGTCGCCGGTGCGCAGCGCCTGGTTGCCGGTGAGGCGCGCGGTCAGCGTGGTCGCGTCAGCGAGGGTGAGTTCGGCCAGGCTGTCGTGCCCGTGGTAGTCCAGAGCGCTAATGGTGGCGGGTGCGCCGTCACCACCCTGATCCGTGCTCAGGCACAGCTGCTGGGGCCGGAGCAGGACCGTTGCCGGGCCGTCCGGCGGCGAGGTTTCCGCGTGCAGGCGCAGCGCGCCGAGGACGCACTGGGCGGTGCCGGCGGTGATGGTGGCGGGCAGCAGGTTCGCCTGGCCGAGGTAGCGGGCGGTGGCGGGGTTGGTCGGCGCGGTGTAGAGCTGGGCCGGGCTGCCTTCGGCGAGCACCCGACCGTGGTCGAGGATGGCGATCCGACCGGCCAGGGACAGCGCCTCATCCTGGTCGTGGGTGACGATGACGGCCGGGGTCTTCGCCTCGGCGAGCACCCGGGCGACATCGCGACGCAGGCTGACCCGCAGGCTGGCGTCGAGTGAGGAGAACGGTTCGTCGAGCAGCACGAGCCGGGGCCGGATGGCCAGCGCGCGGGCCAGGGCGACGCGTTGCTGCTGGCCGCCGGAGAGCTGGTGGGGATAGCGCTGATTCAGGCCGGCGAGGCCGACCAGCTCGATCAGGTCGCTGATCTGGTGCCGGTCGCGGCGGGGGAGACCGAAACTGATGTTGCGCGCCACGGTCAGGTGGGGGAACAGATCGCCACCTTGGGGGACGTATCCGATGCCGCGGTGTTCGGGTCGGACGTGGGTGCCCGGGTGGTCGACCACCCGCTCGCCGACCGTGATGGTTCCGCCATCGGCCCGGTCGAAGCCCGCGATCAGCCGCAGCAGCGTGGTCTTGCCGCTTCCCGAGGGCCCGAGGATCGCGGTCACGGCGGTGTCGGCGATGGTGAGGGTGACCTCCCGCAGGACCGGCGTCCGCGCGTAGGACTTGGACACCGCGCGCAACTCGACGGCGTTCATGAGGCGTCTCCTGGGATCGTGGAGCGGTCCCGCCGCTCGCGGTCGAACCACAACCCGAGCAGCGCCGCGGGCACCGCGGTGGTGGCGATGATGACCAGGGCGTACGGGGCGGCGGCACCATAGGCGGCCTCGCTCTGATAGGCCCAGAACTGGGTGGCGAGAGTCTGCACCCCGGTCGGTGCCAGGACCAGGGTGGCGGTGAGCTCGGTGGCCGCGGTGAGGAACACCAGGCACCACCCGGCCAGCAGGCCCGGCGCGATCAGCGGCAGCGTCACCCGGGCGAACACCGCCGCCGGGTGGCTGCCCAGGGAACGGCCGACGTCGGCCAGCCTGGGCGGTGCCTGGGCGACCGATGCCTTGACGCAGACCAGGGCGAGCGGGAAGTGCAGGATCGCGTAGGCGACCACCAGCAGCAGGCTGGTCTGATACAGCGGGTAGGCGTAGCGGATGGCGAAGAAGACCAGGCTGAGCGCGATCACGACGCCGGGCAGCGACTGGGTGAGGTAGGTGCTGCGCTCGATCACCGCGCGGGCGCTGGACTGCCGGCGCACGGCCATGATCGCGACCGGCAGCGCCAGCAGGACCGCCGCCAGCGCACCGAGGGCGCTGTAGCTGAGAGTGGACCAGGTGGCCTGGCCGAGGGTGGCCGCGGCCGGCAGGGTGCTGCGCTGGCTGCGCTGCATCCAATAGGCGAGGGTGCCCAGCGGCACGCCGACCGCGAGGCCGACCAGGACCGTCAACGCGACCAGCGCCGGCATCCTCGCGTAGCCGAGACGGCGGCGCTGCGCGACCCGCGCGGCCTGCGGACCGGCGCGGCTGACCCGCCCTCGGCGGCCGATCAGCGATTCGCCGGTGAGCACCAGCAGCCCGAGTGCGACCAGCGGCACCGACAGGGCCGCGGCGGCGGATTGGTCGAACTGGAACTCGGTGAAGATCTCGGTGGTGAAGGTCTGGAAGTGCACGATCTCGAAGGTCCCGAACTCCGCGAGCAGGGTGAGCACGACGACCAGGCAACCGCCGAGCAGCGCGGGGCGGATCTGCGCGACGGTGACGCGCAGGAAGGTGGCCGCGCGGCCGGCGCCGAGGCTGTGGGCGGTCTCCTCCAGGCCGGGGTCGGCGCGCCGCAGCGCGGCGGCGACCGGCAGGAAAACCAGGGGATAGGTGGTCAGTGTCATCACCAAGGTGGCGGCTGGTAGCCCGATGAGGCTCGGCTTGATGGAGTGCCAGGCGTAGCCCACGACGAAGTCCGGGATGGCGACCGGGAGCACGAGCAGCACCGTCCACACCCGCCGCAATGGCACCGCGGTGCGCTCGGTGCACCACGCCGCCGCGGTGCCGATGACCGCGGCCAGTGTGGTGACCACGACCGAGAGCTCCACGGTGTTGATCAGCAGCTGCCGGGAGTAGCTCCGGAACAGCACCCGGTGGATCTCGGCCCAACCGGCCTGCCGGGCGTCGAGGCCGACTAGGACCAGCGGTGCCAGCAGCGCGAGCGCGATCACGACGCTCAACGCGAGCAGCCACGGCGGGCCACCGCGCGGCCGGCGCAGCGGTTGCGGTGGTGCGGGCAGGGGTAGCGCGGGCCGGGGAGATGTGGTGACGACAGTGCTGACCATGGCCGGTCTCCCTAGATGAGCTGTGCTTGTTGCAGCAGCGTTTTCGCGTCCTCGCCGGTCCCGAGCTCGGCGACGGAGAAGGAATTCGGCCGCAACTGGTCGAACGGCCTCAGCGCCGGGTTCGCGGCGACGTGATCACCGATCGGGTACTCGAAGCTGTCGCTGTGCGCCAGGATCGTCTGCCCGGTGGTGCTGGTGAGGAACGCGAGCAGCTTCTGGGCCGCCGCCTGGTGCTTGCTGGACGTGAGCACCGCGGCCCCGGAGACGTTCAGCGCGTAGCCGGGGTCGTGCGGGGCGAAGTAGGCCAGCGCGGCATGCACGGCGGACTTGCCGACCTCGGCCCGCAGCCGGTAGAAGTAGTAGCCGTTGATGACGGCGAGCTGGCTGCTGCCCTGGCTGACGTCGCTGGTGACCGTCTCGTTGCTCGGAGTGTTGGCGTTCGACCCGGCGTTCGCCTTGAGCGCCCGCAACCACGCCAGTGCTCTGGCCTGGCCGTAGGTCTTGGCAACCGAGCTGACGATGGGCCAGAAGTCGGTCTCCGATGGGGCCAGGTCAAGTTTGCCCTTCCACCGCGGGTCGGCCAGGTCCAGGACCGAGGTCGGCAGCTGGGAGTGGGTGAGGCCATCGGTGTTGTAAATCAGTGCCGACACTCGCGCGGACACGCCGACCCAGTCACCGCTCGCGCCGCTGTCGGCGGCCGGGACCTGCTGGAGCGTCGCGGGGTCGACCTTGGCGAGCAGGTGTTTGCGGTCGAGCTGCTCGAGCCACGGGGAGTTCTCGGTGTAGAACACATCGGCCGGGGACTTGGCGCCTTCCTGCTCGATCTGGGCGGTCAGCACGTCCTCGCCATCGCTGCGCACGTTGACCTTGATCCCGGTCTGCGCGGTGAACGCCGCGATCAGCGCGTCGGTGGTCTGCTGATGCTGCGCGTTGTACAAGGTGATCGTCTCCCCGGAGCCGGTGGCGCTGGCCTTCGCGCCGCACCCGGCCGCGACCAGAGCGGCGACCGTCAGCACGGCCAGCAACGGGAGGGGCAGGGTGCCCCGGCGGGTCTTCATACCGGTGGGTCTCCTCACGGCGGCGTTGCCGTCTAGGTGGTGGCCTCTAGGTGGTGGTCGGGGCTAGGTGGCGAGCAGGGTCCGACCGATCCAGTCACCAGGCTGGGCCGCACCCGGTGGGATGGCGAAGATCGCGCTGGCGGTGTGGGTAGTGAACTGGTTGAGCGCGTCGGTGACCGCGAGTTGGCCGAAGATGGGCACGAACCCGGTCCGTGGGTCCTTCTGATAAGCCAGGAACAGCAGCCCGGCGTCGTACTCCAGCGCTTGGCGCCACGGCGGCCAGCGCTCGGTGAACGGGGTGGTGCCGTTGTTGAAGGAGAACGCCCGGCGCACGATCACCGCACCCTTGTTCGAGGCCGGCGCGGCCAGCCGCACATGCGCCTCGACCGGGATCACCAGGTTGCCGTGCGGGTCCGCGGCGGCCAGGTCGAGCGCGTCGAACTCGTCCTGCTGGCCGAGCGGCGCGCCGCTGGTCTTGTTCCGGCCGATCACCTGTTCCTGCAGGGCGGGCGCCAGCCGGTCCCAGTGTTCCAGCGCGATCCGGATCCGCCGGTACACCAGGTAGCTGCCGCCCCGCATCCAGCCGGGACCCTCGGCGCCGGCCCACACGGTGGCGTCCAGGTCCGCCGGTGGGTGGGCGTTGGAGTTCACCGTGCCGTCCTTGAAGCCCATCAGGTTGCGGGGAGTGCCGCCGGTGTTGCTCGGCGAGTACCCCAGCTGGGTCCAGCGCAGCGTGGCCACGTCGGGCGCGATCCGGGCGATGGCGCGCACCGCGTGGAAGGCGACCTGCGGATCGTCCGCGCACGCCTGCAGGAACAGATCCCCGCCCGAGTCACCGGCCGCCAGCTCGTCACCCGGGAACCTCGGCAGCTCCACCAGAGCCGCCGGGCGCCGGGCGGCGAGTCCGAACCGGTCGCTGAACAGCCCGGCGCCGAACCCGACCGTGAGCGTCAACCGGGCCGGCCCGAGATCGGCCGCCTCGGCGGAGTCGGCGGTGGTCGAGGCATCGGTGGCGTCGGCGTAGGCGTTCCGACCCGCCGCGGCGGGCGAAGCGTAGATCGGTACCGCGGGTGCCTGGCCCCGCGCGAGCTCGCCCGCCAGCCAGGTCCACGCCTTCAGCATCGCCACCAGCTCGGCGCGGTCGGTCCCGGTCAGGTCGAAGGCCGCCAGCACCGTGTGCTGCTGGGTGTCGGTGACGATCCCGCCCTGGTGGGCACCCCAGAACGGCTCGGTCCGCTGCCGCGGCGCGCCCGCGACGCGGTCACCGATGAACCCACCGGCCACCCCGCCGCCGAGGGTGCCGGCTCCTACCAGCAGCCCACCCCGCAGCAATCCCCGCCGGCTCACCCCCTGGTCGGCGGGCTCGCCGCTGGTCACCCCGCGGTCGGCGGGCTCGCCGCTAGTCACCCTGCGGCCGGCGGGCTCGCCGCTAGTCACCCTGCGGCCGGCAGGCTCGCCGCTAGTCATGAGTGCAGCCGCGCGAGCGTGTTCAGGTCGTCCTTGACCAGCAGGACACCCTGTCCATCCGCACTGATCGCCAGGCCGAACAGGTCGCCGTCTCCCGGCGGGTCCTGCCCGACGTCCTGGATCGCGAAATACTCCCCGACCTGCTGACCCCCCGGGGTGATCTCGACGATCTTGCCGTTGGTCGCGTTCGCCGCCAGCAGATCCCCGTCCGGAGCGAGCACCAGGCCCAACGGGTTCGCCAGTTGCCCACCCGTGCTCAGCGTCGTCCCCGCGCCAGCGGAGTCCGCGCGAGTCTCCGCGTCGGGGATCACGGCGATCCGGTTGCCCAGGTTGTCGGCTATGTACAGCGTCCCCGACGGGGACAGCGCCAGCCCGGTGGGGCCCTTCACGAACGCGGCCGCGTCACCGCTCTCCGGCAGCCCACTGGCGACCTCGGTCTCCGCGACTACGGCCGGTGGCGTCGAGGCCGATTCTGACAGGGTCAGCCGCACCACGTCGCCCTGGTCGACCTGTTTCGTGCCGGCGGCCACCACCCCGGGCAGCGTGTTCGACACGAACAGGGTCGTGCTCGTGCCGTGGTCGTCCACCGCGGCATCCCAGGGCCCGTTGAGGTACGGGCCGGTGATCGTGCTAGCCAGTTTTCCCTGCGGGGACAACACGAGCAGGCAGCCCGGCCCCGCCGTGGCGATCTTGCCGTTGGTGCTCGGGGTGCTGCCCACGATCACCCAGCCGGTGTCCAACTGGACCATCGCGGTGGTCAGCCCGACCCCGCCCGGGCAGCCGGCCACCGTCTGCGGCAACTGGGCGAACACCGACACCGTGCCGCTCGGGTGCACGTCGACGATCGTCGTTCCGGTGCCCTGGTTGTTGGATTTGTTGTTGAAGTTGTCCACCAGCACGTCGCCGGCCGACACCGCACCCACCGTGCGCTTCACGACCCAGATCGCGTACGGGTTCACGTCCCCGTTGGCCGGTGTGGTCGACGCCACCTCAGTGACCTGCGTCTTGCCCGCCAGGAACGATCCCGCCACCGGCGTTAGGTTCGTCGCCGCCGCCCGGTCCGCCGCCGAGAACTGCTGTGCCACATACGAGTCGGCCTGGCCTGGACCCACCGACGCCGAGTAGGGCGACGACGAGCCGCAACACGTCAGGCCGAGCACACACATCGCCAGCGCTGGCAGCGCCGCCACCCGCACCCACCGACCTCGGATCGCCAACACCATCGGTGATCTCCTATCACTCGATGGATGGAATATTAGACCACCCATAAGTATGAAAGCCAGGGGAGCCTCGCCTAACTTAGGGCCTTCTGTCAAGGGACAAACCAGACTTTTTGTTCTTCTGGGTACCTTGAAGGAGTGAGCCCGCGCCTGCGGGCTCAGTGGGGCACACCCGGGCCCAGACTGGCTTAGTCGTGCAGGACCGCGGCTGAGGTGATGCGGTGCAGCGGGAAGCGCCGCAGCTCGGTGAGCAACGCCGCGTCGTCGCACCGCAGGAACGCGGCGGCGGCGCGCAGCCGCCCGTGCCGCCGGGCCACGTCGTCGATCCGGACCCACCGACGCGGCGTAGGGCGACGATGAGCCACATCCCGCCAGGCCGAGTACGCAAAGAGAGCCAAGCCTAATTTAGGGCTCTCTGTCGACATCCCCGTCAGGCGTAGCGCGCGATCACCGGAACGTTCCGGGCGGTGAACATGCCCGGCGATGGGTCAGTGTCGTGTGTGTCAAGCGACACGCACCTACGCACGCGCACGGGATGGAGTCCGGCCGTGCCACTCGCCATACCGCTCCGGCGCTGGCCGAACCGTTGTCTCGGGGCGGCGGTTAGGGATGTGCCCGCACCAGGGCGGTCAGCAGAATTGGCGCCAGTGAGTGCGAAGGCAGAGTGAGAGGGCGCGACGTTGGGTGGTCTCGATTCGGGCCGGGCTGCGGGGACCTCCGGTCCTGGTGTGTCACCGCGTGCCAAGCGGATCACGATCGCCGTGTTGGGCGCCGGGATCGCCGGTGTGGTCGCGGGGTACGAGCTCGAGCGGCTCGGCTATGACGTCGTGGTGCTGGAGGCCGACTCCCGGATCGGTGGCCGGGTGTTCACCAGGCGTTTCGGTGGCCCGGACGGCTCGATCGCGGAGTTCGGAGCGATGCGTATTCCGGCCAGCCATCGTTTCACCATGCGCTATGTGGACAAGCTGGGACTCCGGCGCCGCTTGCGTCCCTTCCACAATATTCTGAGCGATCCCAACAACTATCTGCGCATCGGCTCGCGGCTGGTCCGCGTCCGGAATGCGGTGGACCCGCTGATACGGGACGCCGAAAGATACGCCGGTGAGAACTCCTACCGGCGGGATACGTTGCTTTTCGTGGGCTGGCTGCACGCGATGGTGCGCGCGCTGGCCCCTCGGGAAGTGCGCGAGCTCAATCGAGACGGCGCCAGGAAGCTGCTCGCGCTGGTCGACCGGCTAGACATGGCGTCGTTCCTGCACCACGACCGGGCCGACTTCGGCGCGGCGTTCCGGGCGTACCCGGAACTCAGGGCCGCGTGCGGCAGCCAGTTGGAGAACTTCCTCGACGACCTCATCCGGGAATCCGGCACCGACATGCTGACCCTCACGGGGGGCATGGCACAGCTGGTGGACGGGCTCGCCCGCCGGATCCGCGGCCCGATCTACACCGGCCGGGAGATAGTGGGTCTCGACGTGCACCGCGACGGGGTGAGCGTCCACCTGGCCGGTGCGCGGGGCAGATCGGTGATGACCTACCCGATCGTGCTGTGCACCCTTCCTTTCTCGGTCCTGCGCGGGCTGTCACTGACCGGTGTCAGCGCGGACAAGCTCGACGCCATCGCGACGCTCAACTACGGCTCGGCGACGAAGGTGGCGCTGCACTGCCGGGAGGCGTTCTGGGTCCGGGACGGCATCGCCGGGGGCGGATCGGCGCCGGGAGGGCTGAGTCGGCAGACCTTCTACCCGGACGCCGGTGCCGACGACAGCTCTGTGTTGCTCGGCAGCTACGCGATCGCCGAGGACGCCGACGTGCTCGGCCAGTTAAGCGAATCCGTCCGGCACGCGGTGGTCACCGACGAGCTGGCCGAGGTGCACCCGCAGCTCCGCGACCCAGAGACGGTGCGGGAAACGATGAGCGTCGTCTGGGGCGAGCGGCGGTGGAGCAAGGGCTGCGTGGCCCGGCGGTGGGACATGACTGACGCGGAACGCGCCCGTGAGGTCGAGCGGGCGGCGCGCCCGCAGGGCCGGCTGTTCTTCGCCGGCGAGCACTGCTCGATCAATACGGGCTGGGTCAACGCGGGGATCGAGTCGGCACTCGGCGCGGTGGCGCAGATCGACGTTTTCGCCCATCGGCTGGTCAGCGAGGGGAGTCATGCGGAGGAATCAGCATGAGTGTCTTTGACCTTCCTCGCCTGCACTTCGCTGGTATCGGCATCACCCGGCTACCCACGGGTCCCAGGTCCGGGTTGCTCGATCTCGGCACCAACACCGCGGTCGCCGACTCCGCCCCGTTCCCGGTCACTCGCCCCGCCCAGGAATACCACGACTACCTCGACCGGCGGAGCGTGCGTTTCGAACCGGACGGCACGGTCACACCGGAGGGGCGGTTCGGTTCGGTCAAGGGCTGGAACTTCGGCGGCAACGGGCACTTCTGGGTTGACGCCGTGGTGGTCGCGGCGGAGCGGTCGCCCGGTGAGATCGACACGACCGACCACGTTGTGGGCCGGCAGCTCGACCTGTGGGGCCACTACAACGACCATCTCGCCACCACCGCGAACCGGGCCAGGGTATTCGACGTCGACCCGGCCTCGAACTGGACCACGGCGGTGATGGTCGGCCAGCTCAGCCTCGGCCGGTCCGGTCGCTCGCACGACGTCGGCTACATGGCCACCGGCGACGTGTATGGCATATCACCGCCGCGCTGGCGCAACCCCCGGCACATCCTGCACACCGACGAACACCCGCTGGGCAGGGAGTTCATTCGCTCAGTCGTGCACCAGTTCGTGGTGGACAAGACTGACCGGCTGGACTGGCTGGACGAGGCCGCCCGGTCGCCCGTGGTGTCAGAGTTGCGGGAGCTGCTCGACTCCGGCGAGTTCGGTGGGCTGCTCGTGCAGTTCGCGCTGTTCAACATGGCGACCCCGGTCGGCAACGACGCGCCGGACCGGTGGGACCTGCACGGCACCATCGCGCCGTGGCGGCGCCACGACATGCGCACGTATCCCGCTGGCCGGTTGCTGACCGGCCGGGAGCTGCTCCGCGAGGGTCGGGGTACCCCGCTGCACACCCTCACCGTCGAGGTTAGCGAAGCGCGCGTGACCGCCAATATGATCACGGCCGTACCCGTCGTGAGCCGGGCCGCCACCAGTGACGCGGGCCCGACACACCAGCTCGGTCCACGGCTCGACGTGGGGGACCTGGAGCTGCGCACCAACACCGGCCGGCTGCTCGGCGTCTTTCCCAGGGCGGTCTACCTGGGCCCAGGTTTCCGGCTCAGCGGTGGTGTGTTGTCGACGCCGCGCGTCGACGGGCGCCGCGACGACCCCGCTGAGCCACTGCGGCTGCAGGCACCCGACGGGACCGTGCTGCTCACCGAGGAGGAAATCACTATCCAGTCTGACCAGGCAAGCCTGTTCCTCGAACATCCGAACCTGGCGACCGGCCAGGACTTCGCCGTTGACGTCACGGTGCGATCTTTTGTCCGCGGGTGTCCCGCGAAGGTCGACCGGATTGAGGTCCACCAGTTCTTCAATCCGCGAGGTCTGCCACTGGATCCTTGGGCGAGTGCGCCGGATGCCCGGTCCACCGACGTCGCCATCGCTGAGTTCGCCGCCGCGACCCGGCCGGGCGAACCGGAGGAGTACCGGAGGAGTTGCACGCTGTCCACCGACGACGCCGGGCAGGGGCGGCTGGCCATCCGGGGAGCCAGAGCCGGGGCGACCCAGGTCCTGCTGCTGCCGCCGTGCTCCCCCCTGCCCGGCGACCCGCGCGCGGCCGGCTCGGCCGCGCTGGTCTACGACAACGACGACCGGCTCGGTTACTGGTCCTCGGCTGGTTTCCTGTCCGTCCGGGTGCTACCGGATACCTGGTACCTGGACGACATCCCTTCCGAGGAGATCACCTTCGACCTGGTGTACCACGAGGTCTTCGCCTACTACGAGCTGATGTATTCGTTCATGAAGGACGAGATCATGAGCCTCGCGGACATCTCCAGGGTCACCACACACGCACGACTGATCTGGCTGATGTGCGATCCACGGAACAAGGACAAGACCTATTACATGCCCTCGACCCGCGACATGACCGAACCGCAGACGAACCTGCTGCTGCGGTTCATGCAAGTCACCGAAGAGACTCGGCAGACGCCGCCGTCGCTGGCCACCGAGAAGCCCGCGCCCGGCATCATCAAGACCCGCGACGAGCTTTGCCGGGCGCTGCGCCAGGCAGCCACCATCGAACTGACGGTGATGCTGCAGTACCTCTTCGCGTTGTGGTCCATCCCGACATACTCGGCGGGCGGCACCTACGTCGAACGCGGTGAGTGGACCCCGGAACAATTACGGCTGATGTGCGGTGATGGTCCGCACGCGCTCGGCGGCGGAATGCGCGGGGACCTGCTGAGCGTCGCCAGGGAAGAGATGATCCACTTCTTGGTCATCAACAACATCATCATGGCCACTGGCCAGCCCTTCCATCTCCCGAACATCGACTTCAGCACGGTGAACAGTCAGCTGCCGGTGCCACTGGACTTCTGCTTGGAGGCGTTCGGGCGGGGCAGCCTACAGCGATTCATCGCCCTTGAACACCCGTACAATCTCGTCCGTGACATCGCGGGGGACGGTTCCTTCGCGGCCACGGAATCCGCGTCGCCATACCCGTACGGATCGCTGAGCGAATTGTACTCGGCCATCCGCGAGGCCATTCAGCGGATCCCCGACGTGATCATGGTCGAGCCTGGCCGAGGTGGTGGCGAGCACCACCTGTTCATGCGTGAGTCGCTCAACGTGACCCATCCAGACTATCAACTAGAGGTCGACGACGTCAGCAGTGCCGTGTTCGCGATCGATTTCGTCACCGAGCATGGTGAGGGCAATGTGATCGAGTCGGTACTGCCGCGCGAGGAATCGCACTTTGACACGTTCCTGCGGATCTCCGAGCTGCTCAGCTCCGAGTACACCACTGGGCCCGGCGGCCGGCGGGTGCCGTGGAACCCCGCCTATCCCGTGACGCGCAACCCGACGCTGCGCGCTGGGAACCCGGCCAGCGACCTGGTCACCAACCAGGAGGCCCGGGCGGCAATGGAACTGTTCAACCGCTCGTACGCCATAATTATGCAGCTCATGGTCCAGCACTTCAACCACACTCCAGACAAGAGCCTGCGCCGGTCCCGGCTGATGAACGCCTCCATAGACCTGATGACCGGCGTCCTGCGACCCCTCGGCGAGCATATCGTCACGTTGCCGTCCGGCCGCCCCGGCCGGACGGCTGGACCATCATTCGAGATGGATCGAGAAGTGCCTTTCATCGCCCGCCCCGACGTCGCGAAAAAATGGCTTGTCGCGAAGTTAGAGGAGCTTTCCGCGGACGCCGCGAAGGTGACTGGACTGACCGAGACGGTGCCGCGGTTACTGCGTTTCTTAGCCGAGGAGCTCCGCGGCATGGACCCCCGCGAGCTGTGATGAAAAGGAGAGGACTCACATGTCAGACTTGGACGCGGAGGAATTCTACTCGCTGATCTTCGATAACATCCAGGATCCGTACCCGATCTATCGGCGGTTCCGCGAGGCCGGTGGTCTGCACCGTGTCCTGCGACCCGGAACCGGCCGGGAGCCCGAGTGGCTGGTAATGCGGTACGAGGACGCGGCGACGGTGCTGACCAGACGTGGCTTCGGCCGGCGTGCCGCGGTCCCCGGAGTCACCCCCGCGTCGGTCCCGGCGACGATCATCGGGCAGGACTATCCGGTTCTCAGCGCGCTCGTCGAAAACTGGCTGGTCTTTATGGACCCGCCACGGCATACCATCGTCCGTGCGGTAGTAGCCGACTGCCTGGTGAAGCGGATGCGCGAGGGACTACACAAGCAGACCCAGGAAATTGTCGAGGAGCTGGTGGCGGGGCTCGCGACCCGCCCGCGAATTGAGCTGGTGAGCGAATACGCCGCGGTTGTTCCGATGCTGGTGAACCTTGAGGCGCTCGGTGTGCCGCGGTCGGACTGGAAGTGGATGTGTGGCCAGACGGCCGCGCTGCAGGAGGGCACTAGTTTCCGGCCCGGCAACCGTGAATGGCGGCTCGCCATCGCCGAAGAGGCGGCGCGGGCACTGGACGAGTACTTCCGCAAGGCCCTGTCCGCGTGCCGTGAGGCGCCGAGGGACGACCTCATGTCCACCCTCCTCACGGCCGAATGGGATGACTCCGCGGGTACCGACGATCTTTTGGTCGGTACTTGCGTGCATATCCTCGCGGCGGGAAACGAGACGACGAGGAACGCGCTGTCCAAGGCTGTGTTATTGCTTCTGCGGCGCTCGGACCTGCTGGACCAGCTCCTCGATGCGCCCGAGCTGGTGCCGGCGATGGTCGACGAGCTGGTCCGGTTCGACCCGCCCGCGCAGATGGTCACCAGATGGGCCTACCGCGACGAACACGTAGCTGGCCACGATATCCGCCGGGGGGACAAGGTCACGGTCGTCCTTGGCTCAGCCAACCGCGATCCCGCGAGGTTCGCCGCCCCGGACACCATCCGGCTCGACCGGCACAACCGCCAGCACAGCGGTTTCGGCATGGGCATCCACTACTGCCTCGGCTCAGCGCTCGGCCGCATGGAAGTCGAGGTCGGCCTCGGTGCGCTGCTCCCGCTGCTCCCGGGCCTGCGCGTGGACAGCGACCCGGTGCCCTACGGCAAGGACATCATCTTCCACGGCCCGCAAGAGCTGCGGCTCGTCCCCTCGTGACAATTGCGGCCCGCTTACTTCCCGGCTTAATACTGGAAGCGAGACGGAGGGTCGAATGAGCGCGATCTCATTGAGTGACTTGGAGAGCCAGCGGGGAAGTGGCCGGCCAACGAATCATTTGCGCGGTCGGGAAAACCAAAAAAAACATATTGAGACAGCACTCCTGAATGCGGCGGCCGCTCGGCGGAGAAAGATTATCCTGGTGGAGGGCGCACCGGGGGCAGGCAAAACTCGCCTGCTCGCCGAAGCGGTCGACATGGCGATCAGCAACGGTTTCTCGGTTGTCAAGGGCGTCTTTGGTGCTACCGATTCAGCGCTGGGCCTGCTGCTCGCGCGGCCGTCGAGGCCAGGCATATCCGAGAACGGCTGCCGCGCGATGGCCGTCACATCTCCGGTTAAGGAGGTCAGGGCCTGGCTGCTGGGTGCGCTTAAGTACGGGCCAGTTCTCGTCACACTCGACGATCTGCACTTGGCTGACTCCGGTGCGCTACTGGCTCTGTGTGACCTCATCGCGAGCCTGAACACCTGTCCGATCGTCTGGATAATGGCGTTCGACCTAGCACGGGACGGCATTTTTTACGGGCCGATAGAAATCAACTTCACCAGGCTCAGGGCAGAGCGGATTCCAGAACTTGATCCACTCTCCAGTGGCGCGGTGACCCAGCTGGTGGCCGACTGTCTCGGCGCGGTTCCCGATCCGGCCATCGTCACCCTAGCTGAAAGCGTCGGTGGCATGCCCGGCGCGGTGATCGAGCTGATGCAGGGCCTGGCTCAGGACGGCGACCTGGACATCGTGGACGGTACCGCGCACCTGACGCTTTCCTCTCCCACTTCTTCTCCGGGGGGCACGGCCATGACCGCGGGAGCTTTGGCGGTCCCTAGACGCTTCGCCGCGACGGTCCATCGGAGCCTCCAGTCGCTCTCGCCGTTCACCCAGAAAGCGCTGAAGCTGGCGGCGGTGCTGGGAACATCCTTCGCCCCGAAGCACCTGTCGAGGATGCTTAACGAGTCACCGGCCAGCTTGCTGACCGTGCTGGACGAGGCGCTCGCTTGCGGGCTTGTGGTCTGCCGGTCCGTTGACTTCGCCTTCCGAAGCGAGCCGGTCTGGCGGGTGGTGCTCGATTCCGTCCCACTGCCCCTACGTGTGCTGCTCCACCGGCACGCGGCGACGATGCTGCTCTCCGAGCCTGACGGTATGGAGGCTGCGGCGTTGCACCTGGTGCATAGCGCACAGCACGGGGACGCGGAGGCTGTGCGGATCATCTCGCAAGCAGCCGAGCGTCTGCTGAGCTCTGACCCATTGACCGCGGCATCGCTGGTCACCCGTGGGATGGAGTTGCTCGACCCCGAACAACCCGAGTGGGTCCTGCTAGCCTCGAGGGCGGTTGAGGCGTTCGTCCGGGCAGGTAGGGTTGATCGGGCGGTCGACCTGGCCGAGGGCACCCTCAAAGAGGTCGTCGAGTTCGAGCGGCAGACGTCGGGTGCGTACGCCGAGGCCGTCGCTTCGCTGCAAGCCTGGATGTCGGTCGCGCTGCTGTTAAAGGGCAAGGTGCACCAGGCGGTGGGGGCCGCACACAACGCGTTGGCCGTGCCGGAGGGTGAGTCCAAGCATTATGAGCAAGCCGAGATCTCCCGCCTCGTTTCCTATTGCCTGACCGACGACAGCGCTGCCGTTCGGCGTGCCGATGAGATCCTCGGCGCATCCGATGGTCACCCTCGTGCCGTTAAGGTTTGTGCACTGACCGTCCGCGCCTTGGATCAGTGGCGTGCTGGACGGGTAGACAAGGCGACCTCGATCTTGCACGATGCGGTCGAACTCAACTGTGCCGCTACGGGCGTGCAGTTGCTCGACCCGCGGTGGCTCCTGGCTTCGATGTACACCAAGGTCGGCGAGCTAGAGGAGGCGATAGCGGTCATCCGTGCCTCCTTCCGTGCGGTTGAGAAAACTTTGGGCACGACTTCGTCAGCCATTGTCCCGACGATCCTTCGGGCCTCGGTGCATCTGATGAAGGGCCGGCTCGATGACGCAATCGAGGACGCGACAGCGAGTATCGCGGTGATGACCGACGGGTGTATTCCGATGCTCGCGCCCCAGGCCTGGGGCGTGCTGACCCTCGTCGCGCTGCGCCGAGGGGAACTCACCCAGGCCAAGGAGCATCTGCATGCGCTCGAGGAGCGCTTTTCCAGGGATTGCTCCCGCCCATGGTGGGCGATGCGCTTCCTGCTCAGCGCGCAGCTGACCGAGGCGAAGGGTGGTCCCCGCGCGGCGATGGAGATTCTGGAAGAGGTTCTGCTAACCTCCGGGGCGCGCCGGGAACTCATCTTGGAGGATCCGACCGCGGCGGCTTGGTGCGTGCGCTCTGCGCTAGCGGCCGACATGCGGGAGGTCGCCGAAATGATTGTCGACACCGCGGAAAGCATCCGGACGCAAAACCGGAATCTGCTCGCGGTGTGCGCCGGAGCGATGCATGCCCGCGCCTTGCTGGGGCGCGACATCGACGTCTTGGCGCAAGTGGCCCAGTTCCACCGGGAGCCGTGGGCACAGGCGTCGACGTTCGAGGACCGCGCCGTACAACTGCTCGCCCTCGGTGACCAGGAAGCCGCGATCAGCGACCTGGAACGAGCGATGAGCGGCTACAACACGCTTGGCAGTGAGCGGGACGCGGCGCGAGTCAGGCGTCGACTACGGCGACTCGGTGTCCGGCGGCGTCATTGGGCACACGGCACCCGGCCGGTCTCCGGCTGGGGCAGCCTCACCAAGACAGAACAGAAAGTAGCTGAGCAGGTCGCCAGCGGGCTGACCAACCGACAGGTCGCGAGCCAGCTGTTCGTCTCCCCGCACACGGTGGGATTCCACCTTCGGCAGATCTACCGCAAACTAGAAATCCGTTCCCGCATCGACCTGATCCGCTACAAGTCTTAGCCCAAGCTGCCGCCTCGGACGCGGTCCACTTGGGCATGAGCGTTGTTAGGAAGATCCATTCCGCGCCACGCGACATGACCGTCCGGACGGACCAGCACGTGGGGACGTCCGTAGAGCCTCGCGAGTCCGTCCTCGTGGACTTCCTTCACCGTCAACGGGACCGCGCGGGCCGCGAAAGCCTGCTGGAACCGCGCTGTATGCGGGGACGGCTGGAAGGACAACAGCACGAAACCTGAGCCGAACAAGTCCAGGGTCGACACCCCCGGGCGTAGCCACGCGTGCGGCGCTCGCCCACCGGTGAGAGCACTGCATGCCCAGGTTTCGGTGTCCGCCTCGGTTGAGTCGGCCACGATAAGCTCTGACCGGTAGCGGTACCCGAAATGAATATCTGGGGCCTCGAACTCGCGGTGTACCCCACCGGCTACCATTCGGGCGGCCAGAGTTCGCCTGGCCAGCGCACCCTCCGCGTTGTCAAGCACGATTTCCGGCGGCAGCTCGCGGCGCAGCGCCCTCGTGAGGTTCTGGTTAGACTCTTCGAGACTCGCCTCGGCCACCGGCATCCGTTCGGCCTCATAGCTGTCCAGGAGGTGCGGGCCCGCCCACCCCGCCAGCACGGCGTCTAGCTTCCAGCCGAGGTCGGCCGCATCGGCGATGCCCGTGTTCATCCCGAACCCACCGGACGGGGACAGCGTATGCGCCGCATCCCCCGCGAACAGAATGCGTCCAGCCCGGTAGTGGTCCGCCACGCGGTGCGTCAGGTGCCACGGAGCGTCGGACAGCACCTCCACTGGAGTGTCCAGTGCGATAGCCGCGTGCAGCAATTCCTCCGGACTTTTCGTCGTCGAGCTGTCCTCGCCCGACGCGGTGAGTCTGTAGAGCGCGTCGCCGTCCATCGACCGCAGCGGGTAACGCAGCATCGTTGGTGAGGTCAGAAAATACATCAGCGCGTTGGATTCGCCGAGCTGCGCGCGCAGCTTGGGTGCACGGAACAGGATGTTGCGGAACATTTGCCCCTTATAGCGAGACCGCGCGTGCACCCCGCAGGCCTTGCGGATCGGAGAGTTCACGCCGTCACACGCGACGACATAGGCTGCTTCTACGGTGACGACCTCCCCAGAGTCCAGCACCGTCACCGTCGCTACGACCCCATCGTCGTGCGCGACGACGCCGTCCACCCGCCAGCGGAACCGGACGGGACCATCGGGGTGCACACCGAGCGCTTCGGCGAGCAGGGGCGCCAGCCAGTGCTGCGGACATACCTGGTCGGGTTCGGGCGTGTAGTCCGGTACCGGACGAGTGCCGGCTGTACCGAAGTCGATCCGGTAGATCTCGTGCCCGCCTAGCGCGGTCACCCACGTCACGTCGAGCGGGTGGTCATCGGGCCAGCCGGCCTTACGGATCGGGTCAGCGACGCCCCAGCGGCGGAAGAACTCCATCGCCCGCGGCCCGATCGTACCCACTTTCGGATGGCTGACACTCCCGTCGGTCGCCTCGAGAAGCAGAAAATCAACACCACGAGCTCGGAGGTCGAGACCCATCGACATCCCGACCGGTCCGCCGCCGACGATCAAGACGTCCGTTTGATAGTTTACCCCGCCCACAAGTTCTAGCCTTCCTTTCACGACTGGTTCGGCGGCCCTCGGGCCACGTGATGTTCTCCTTCATTTACGGTCCGGCAGCGCCGCTGGCGGTGGCGGACCGGACGGGGGCGCCCCAGTCGATCTGATACTCGAACAGCCAGGCCATCTTCTCCGGCGTGAAGGTCAGCTTCATCACCACCGGCAGCAGCAGGTCACGCAGCACCCGACGCAACCCGCTGACCGTCTTGCGGCTCTTGTTCCGCTCGCCCCTGGCGATCACCCGTCGCAACCGGGGACGCCGCAGCGCCTCGTAGCCGGTGAACGCGTCGGACACCATGGGCAGGTCCCGTAGGCACCGGGCCAGCTGCGTGGCGCTCTCGATGGACATCGACGCACCCTGCCCCGAACTGGACGACGGCGCGTGCGCGGAGTCACCGACCAGCACCATCCGGCCCCGGTGCCAGGTCGGCACGTTCGGCAGGTACTCCGAGGGCCCGGCGATCACCAACTTGTCCGGATCGGCCTGGCGCAGGATGTCGCTCGCCGGAGTGTTGTCCCCGGCGACCAGCTCACGCAGGCGGCGTAGCCACTCCTCGGCGGGCACCTCGCGCATCTGGGCGGCTGTCAGTGGCTCGGCGGCCGGCATGTCGCAGTACCAGAGCGTGGGACGGTCCTCGTTGACCCGGTAACCGTAGTACGCCCGCTTGCCGTAGACCAGATGGACAGCGTGGTCGACGATCAGCCCGGGATCGTCGACCACGCCGATGAAGCTGAGCAGGCCCAGGTAGCTGGGCTGCGGCGCGTGCGGGTCGATCAGTGAGCGGACCGTCGAGTGGATGCCGTCCGCGCCGATGAGGATGTCCGCGCTGGCGGTGGTGCCGTCGGCGAAGTGGGCGGTGACCCCGTCGTCGGTGTCCTCGGCACCCACCAGGCGTTTGCCGTGTTCGATCCGGATACCCCGGTTGGCGGTCTTGTCGTACAACGCCCGGTACAGGTCGGTGCGTGCCACCACCTGATTGTCCAGCTGGTCACGCGGCGTGCGGAGCTCGGTCACCCGCTTGCCGGTCCAGCTGTCCACGATCACTCGCCGCGTCGGGATGCCGATGTCGCGTACCGTGTCGTCCAGGCCCAGCGTGCGCAGCGCGTTGAGCGCGTTCAGGCCGATCATCATCGCGCCACCTGCCCCGTCCGCCGGGCGGTCGTAGGCTTCGTACATGGTCGCCCGGATACCTACTCGCTGCAGGGCCATCGCAGTCACTGGCCCGGCGATTCCACCACCGATTACCAGTGCGGTCGCTGCGTTCGTCATGCCCGTTCTCCCCCGGAAAGTCACGCCAGACGTTGTCGAAGCCCGATTCCAGCTCGTTTATTCCTGCCCCTCACCCTGCGAGGAAGCCCGGTTCAGCATCCGTTCCTCAGGAGATCCCTCCGTCGATGGGGATGGTGGCGCCGGTGACATACCGGGACAGATCGCTCGCCAACCACAGCACGGCGCCCGCGACATCGTCAGGTTTCCCCATCCGGCCCAGCGCGACCTTGGTGCTGTACATCTTCACAATTTCGTGCACGATCTTGTCCATTTCGGGAGACCGGTGGCGGAGTTCCTCGGTCTCGATGACGCCGAGGGCCAGCACGTTGAACCGGATACCGCGACTACCGAATTCCTTGGCCAACGACCGTGACAGACCGCGCAGCGCGGCCTTGCTGGCCGCGTAGTGGACCCGCATCGGCGCGCCGAAGTCCACGGACCCCGAGCCGATGCTGATCACCGACGAGCCCGCGCCCAGGAGGGGAAGAGCGTGCTGGATGACGAGGGCGGTGGCGGTAAGGTTGGTGTCCAGCACCCGGTGCCACTCTTCCAGCGTCAGCTCGCCGTAGGGCACGTGACTGATCGTTCCGGCGTTGTTGACCACGAGGTCCAGGCGGCCGTGGACTTCCCGGCACACCGCGAGCAAGTCCTTCACCTGCTCGGGAACGGTGAGGTCAGCCTGCACGACGCGGTGCTCGCCGCCGAGTTCGGTCAGTTCCCGCTCCAGCGAAGCGGCCGGCTCACCACCCTGGCGGTGACAGGTGATGACATCGACGCCCGCTTCCGCCAGCGCCAGGACGATGCCGCGGCCGATGCCACGGCTTCCGCCGGTGACAAGAGCCTTGCGCCCCTTCAGATCGAGATCCATCTCTTTGCTCTCTTTCTCCAGGTCGGGTTGTCCACAGGAGTAGGGCAGGTCTTGGTGGGTGAAGTCACCCAGGTGCGGCAGCGGGTTAGTGGTAGGGCCGGAATCGCGGGCCAGCAGGTTCCGAGAAGATCACGTTCTCGGAAGCCGTTGCCGCCTGGATTCCCGAGAATGCGGTGGACATTCAATACTATGTGCTTCGGTACCAGACCTCCGCGCGTCGTGCCGGCAACAAATCTACGTTCAGCTTCGTCGGTGGCGCCGGGTCGCCACATCCCGCGCGCGGCAGCGACACACGTGGTGTAGAGGGAAGTGATACTGCGGACATCCGCGGTCTGGTGCTGCCAGCCTACGCGAGCGAGCGGGTTTCAACGATCTGCTTGTGCGGCGCCTAGCACTCGCCGGATGGATCGTCTTAGTATGAAGATCTCGCTTAGACCACTACTAGTACTTCGCGCTGACCGCAGGCAACCACGTCGTCTTGTCGGTCGACACCGAGCAATTTTCCATAGGTTGACTTTGAGGAGTTTCGAGATGGACGACCAGATCGAGAAGATCGTCATTCTGGGCGGTGGTACTGCTGGCTGGATGACCGCGTCCTATCTCGCGAAAATGCTTGGTGAGACGGTCTCAATCACGGTGCTCGAAGCGCCCAGCATTCCCAGGATCGGCGTCGGCGAGGCGACGATTCCGAACCTGCAGACGGTCTTCTTTGATTTCCTTGGGCTCCGAGAGAAGGACTGGATGCCCGAGTGCAACGCCAGCTTCAAGACAGGCATCAAGTTCATCAACTGGTGCACAGGAGGCGATGGCCGACCTGATGCCCGGGCGGTGGGCGACGACTTCGACTATTACTACCATGTGTTCGGCCTCCTTCCGGAGCACGATCGGCTCCCGCTGTCACACTACTGGACTTACCTGCGACTACGCGGCGAGACCAAGGAGCGGTTCGACTACTCCTGCTTCTGGCAGCCGTCGGTGATGCAGGCAATGAAGGCACCGTGCTGGCCGGACGGACGACCGGCAACGTCCTACGCATGGCACTTCGACGCCAACCTCGTCGCCGACTTCCTGCGCCGGTTCGCCACTGAGCGGCTCGGCGTCAACCACGTTCAGGACGAAATGTTGGAGGTAGTGCACGACCGTCGGGGTTTTGTGCAGGCACTGATCACCAAGAGCGGCAACCGCCACGAGGGTGACTTGTTTGTCGACTGCTCAGGTTTCCGTGGTCTGTTGATCAACAAAGCGATGGCCGAGCCGTTCATCGACATGAGCGACTATCTGCTGTGCGACAGCGCCGTCGCGACCGCGGTTCCGCACGACGACAACAACGGGGTCGAACCGTTCACCTCGGCTATCGCGATGAAGGCCGGGTGGACCTGGAAGATCCCGATGCTCGGCCGATTCGGTACCGGATACGTCTACTCAAGCAAGTTCGCCGGCCAGGACGAGGCGACCAGGGACTTCTGCAAGATGTGGGACCTCGACCCCGAGACGACCCCACTCAACCAGGTCCGCTTCCGCGTCGGACGCAACCGCAGGGCGTGGGTCAAAAACTGCGTGAGCGTCGGACTGTCGTCATGTTTCCTCGAACCGCTGGAGTCCACGGGAATCTACTTCATCACGGCCGCGATCTACCAGCTGTCCAAACATTTCCCCGACAAGTCGTTCAACCAGGTCCTGATCGACCAGTTCAACAGCGAGATTGAAACCATGTTCGATGACACCAGGGACTTCATCCAGGCGCACTTCTACCTATCACCACGCACGGACACCGCGTTCTGGCGCGCAAACAAGAAACTCACCCTGGCGCCGGAGATCCAGGAAAAGATCGCTATGTACAAGGCGGGACTGCCCATCAACGCGCCCGTCGTCGACGTCTCCACGTACTACACCAACTTCGAGGCGGAGTTCCGGAACTTCTGGACCAACGGCAGCTACTACTGCGTCTTCGCCGGGCTCGGGGTGCTGCCAGACGCTCCCTTGCCGTCGCTGTCACACCGCCCCAGCGCGGTACAGGACGCCAAGCGCCTGTTCGAAGACGTCAAACAAAAGCAGCACGACATGACCCGTGACCTGCCGACGACGGTCGAGTATCTCCTTACGCTGCACAACAAATAGCCGGGTACGCCGATCGGCCGCGACCAATACTACGCCGATCCGACGACGGGAGCGTGCCAAGAGGTGAATCCACACGATCGAACCGGTGCCCAGCGCCTCACCGTCCGGACGCCGGGCGAGCAGGTCGACGTGGGTCGTTTCCGGGACTTGATGAGTTCGTTCCCCACCGGCGTCTCGGTCGTGACCACGATGGACAGCGAAGGTCGCCCCTGGGGAGCGACCTGTTCCTCGGTGTCCAGCGTCACCCTCGCCCCACCCACCCTTCTGGTCTGCCTGCGCGAGCAAGGCGGGACACTCCATGCTGTTCTGACGTGCGGAAGATTCGCCGTTAATCTGCTGCACGCCAGTGGCCAGCGCGCGGCGGTGGTCTTTTCCTCGCTGAACGTCGACAAGTTCGCCGAGGTACCTTGGCAGCCGTGGAGTCCGTCGGAGCTTCCGTTCCTGCACCGTGACGCGTTCTCGGTGGCCGCCTGTGAAGTGGCTGGCGAGGTGCAGGTGGGTGATCATAGGATTGTCATTGGCCGGGTGTTCGACATTCGTGTGTCGGCGGGTATCCCGCTACTTTATGGACTGCGGCGCTACGCATCCTGGCCGCTCGCGGTCACTCCGGACGGAGGCTGCCCGCTGCGAGCCGATGCGCAGATAGTGGACGGTGATATCCGTCCGACCGAGGCTGGTCTCCTTCCGCGTCGGTGAAGGGATGACGGCATGTCGCTGTACTGGATGATGGTTTTGACCCTCGTGCTGGTCGTTCACCCCCTGGCGGCACGGGCCAAG
>JBOHFJ010000003.1:0-42570 GCA_050699655.1 Pseudonocardiaceae bacterium | reverse complement strand
TCCAAGATCGTGATGATGGCCAGTGCCGGGGCGATGAGTGTGCCTTGTTGAAAGGTGTTCTGGCTGAGCAGAAACCCCATCGGGCCCAGTGCACAGACCACGTAGAGCATTGGGTGCCCGAAGACCTCGGTAAATCCACCCGCCCGGAACTGGCCGGTGACCACCTTCATCAGCCCGGCGGTGATGCCGTACAGCAAGCCGGTGGCCGCCGCCAGCGCCGCGACGTGCACCGCCCCGGCGAACCGGGCGGCGGCGGCGAGACAGCCGAGGATGAGCACACCCAGCGTGATGGCCAGGACCACCAGTGCCCCCCCGTAGTCAGGGCGTTGCGTGGCGGGGCCGGTCGGGTGGGCGAGCAGCAGGAAGGCGGACAGCCCGGCCACACACCCCAACGAGCCGAGCACGACCAGCCGGTCCACTCGGTGGTGAGCCAGCAGCGCCGAGAACACCGCGCCGAACAGCACACCGGTCACCAGCAGCGGCTGCACCAGTACCAGCGGGCCGAATGCCAGCGCGACGAGCTGCAGGCTCAGGCCCACGATGACAGTCCCGACCCCCAGCACCCACACCGGTCGGCGGATCAGGTCCAGCAGCAGTCGAGGGTCGAGCGTGCCACTGGTCGGCACCTGTTTGGTGGCGCGCTGCTGGACCGCGCTGGCCAACCCGAAACTCGCCGCCCCGGCCACCGCGGCCGGCACCGCGACGAACAACATCGTCGACGTCGAGTTCGACACGTCTCACTCCAGGTCTTGGAAGATCCGACGCAGCGCGTCGGTGACTGGACCAGCGCCGAGCTGACCAGCGCCGAGGCGCAGCCCAGGGTCTGTGGTCAATCCGACACCGATCATGTCTCCCCAGGTCAGGAAACCGACAGCCAGTCCGACGCCGTCGGCGAGCGGCAGCACCGGGAACACCGAGACGATCCGCGTTCCCCACACATAATGCGCTTGTCGCGGCCCTGGCAACACCGATGCGATGAGACTGAAGAACCGCCGCCGGTAGATCGAGCGCACCAGCCTGGCGTGCAGTGGGGCAGGCAGGAGGCCCAGCGCGGTCACGACGGCCTCGGCGGCCACTGGCTGATCGGACTGTTCCAGCCTGCGCAGCGCGTCGGCCACCGCCGCGGCGCGCCGACCCAGTGGCATCGGCCCGACCGGCAGGTCCAGGGCGAGAGCGGCCGTGTGGTTGCCCCGGTATCGCTCGTCCCCACGCTGGCTGCCGTCGGCGGCCCGCCGCAGGGCGTGGGTGCTCCGGGGGACCATGGTCCGTAGCCGATCGCCCACCGCTGGTTGAGCCGGCAATTCGCCCACCGCCGGCTGAGCCGGTAATCCAGTCGCCGCGGTAGCGGCCGGGTCGAGGCGATGCAGCGCCTCGCCGAGCACGGCCAGCAGCAGCGCGGTCGTGCCCACCCCGTGCCGCCGGGCGGTGGCCCGCACCGTGGCTGCCGGTAGTTCCACCAAGGAGTAGTCCCGGGCCGGGGTGCTCGGGCCGACCGGCCCACCAGGTGGCGCGGGGCCCGCCGCCGCCAGGCTCAGCAGGCCCCGCAGCACCCGGCCCGCGTGCGCGGCCCTGGCTCGCCAGCTTGGTGCGCCGCTGTGGAGCATGGGCCCATGTTTGGGCCCATGCTCGGGCCCAGCTTCGGGTTTCCGCCGGTCCGCGAGCAGCCCGATCAGCGTGGTGGTGACGGCTAGCCCATCGCCCAGGCTGTGGTGCAGTTTCGCCAGCACCATGGTCCGCTCGGCGTCGGCGTCGTACACCACTTCCAGTTGCCACGGTGGTGCCGCCAGCGGCACCGGGGTGCTGAAGAACTCTCGCAGTGCCGCCGAGATGGGTACGCCGTGGGCAGCGCCGACCGTTCGGGTTCGTAGGTGCGCGGCTGGGTCGAGGTCGTCGACGGGCAGCCAGCGCGGTCGCCGGCCCGGACGCTGGTCCAGTCGGCGGCGCAGCATCGGCAGCGCGGGCACCCGCTCGGTGATGCGCGCCGCTAGGTGCTCGGCGAGCTGTTCCGGGTTGGCAATCCCCCCAGAAAGCTCCCCAGAAGACTTACTGTCGAGGACCAGGACGGCGCCGACCTGCTGGGGAACCACGGGCGTGGCGGCGTGGGCGAAGAAGGCGTCCGGCGCGGACAGTGGGCGGGCGCCGTGGTGCCGGGGCAGCCCGGGCAGGGCGGCGAGCTCGGCATCCAGATTGAGGGCGCCGATGTGGGTCAGCGCGCGCCGCTGCGCTTGGGCGAGTAGCTCGGGCCGTGCCCCGAGGTTGCGCAGGGTGGCAAGCAGCTCCGCCGGCCCGTCGCAGCGGGTGGCCAGCCCAGCTCGTGCCATCAGCTCCGCATTGGCTTTTCCGTGCCCGGCGATCGGCTCGAACATCAGCACCGCCCGTCCGCAGGCCAGCGCCTCCAGCGCCGTCGCGCCGCCGGCATTGGTCACCACCACATCGGCGGCCGCGGTCAGCGCCGGCATCTCACGGGTCCAGCCCAGCGGTACCAAGCGCTGCGCTGGGCGGGGTTCCCTCAACCCGGGTTCCATGAGCTTGGTGCGCGCGACCAACCGGGTGCGCAGCGCCTCATTGTGCCCGCAGGTCACCACGACGCAGACGTCCGGGCCGGCGGCCAACCCGGCCGCGACCGCGTGCTCCACCGAGCCGAACCCGAGGGAACCGCAGGACACCAGCACGATCAGGCCATGCTCGGGCAAGCCGCAGTGCCGTCGCGCGGCGATCTTGTCGGCCGGCGAGGCCGGGCGGAACGCGGCGACGACCGGGGGTGCCCCGACCGCTCCCCGCGCGTCGGGTCGAGCCCGGTGCATCGCCCGCAGGCTCAGCTCGCTGGCCACGTAATGCAGGTCAACTTCGGAATAGACCCAGAACGGGTGGGGCGCGAAGTCGGAGATGATCGCCGCGACTGGCACGTCCAGGCCACCGCGGCGCCGGATCCAGTCCAGTCCCGCCGTGCCCAGCGGGTAGGTGGAGACCACCAGGTCCGGCTGGTACTCCTCGATGATCGGTGCGAGCCGCAGGCCGCTCCACAGTCCGATGAGGCGGCAGGACGACGCGGCGAACCAGCGGTGGCGCCACAGTGAGCGGTAGAAGTAGTCGTAGAGCCAGGGGGTGGTGTCCACGTTGACCCGGTAGATCCAGCGGAATCCCGGGCCGACCCAGCGGCCCATCTCCAGCAAGGTGTCCACCCGGCGGATCGCGCAGCCGGGCCACAGCTGCCGGGCGCGTTCCTCGACCGCCCGCGCGGTCGCGTTGTGGCCCTCGCCGATGGTGGCGCTGATCACAAGCAACCGCTGGGGAGTCTCAGCGTTCCCGGAAATATTCACAGACATGTTCCCGGGCATAGTCACCGACGCTCTTCCGGCTCGGGTTGCGGTGCCAGCGGGTCGGGTTCGGTGATCGCCGGGCCCCAGGCCAACGCCAACAGCAGCGTGGAGCGGGTAGCGGGGTCCTCCAGCGTGGCGCCGAACAGCTCCCGCAGCTGGGCCAGCCGGTATCGCACCGTCTGCGGGTGCACATGCAGCTCCTCGGCCACCGCCTTGTGGTTGCCCATGTTCATCAGCCAGGAGGTGAGCGTCGCCTGCAGCCGATCACGGGTGGGCCCGGGCAGTGCGGCGAGTGGCGCCAGGTACCGTCGGCGCAAGGCCGCCAGCAGCCGGTCGTCGTGGTGCACCAGCATCGCGTCGAGGTGCTCGTCGACGAACAGCGGATCGTCGGACAGCAGCCGCGCCCGGCGCAGCCGCACGGCGTGCTTGGCGAGGTTCACACTCTCCGGCAGCTGGTCCAGCGGCACGGTGGCGCCCACCACGGCCCCGGCCCCGCGCAGCGCGGTCGCCAACCGCTGGCGAGCTCCGGGGCCCTGCGGGTCCGGCACGATCGCCACCAACATCCTGGGTTGCCACAGCCGCAGGCAGGAATCGCCCAGCCGGTTCAGCAGCGCCCGCCCGACCTCGTTGTCCGGTTCGATCAGGACGACCGCGGCCTGCCGGGGCAGCGACCATTCGGCTCTGGCCGCCGCAGCCCGCAGCGCCGCCGTGTCGCAGCGGTCCGACAGCAGCAGCTCGGTCAGCTCACCGCGCAACCGCTCCCGGTCCTGCCCAGCCGCACTCTGGGCTTGGACGTAGCCTCGCCACGACGCTGAGCACAGCTGATCCACGGCGGCGAACACGGCCGAGGCCAACCCGGCCAGCGCCTCGGCGGGCACACCGAGCTCCAGGGCCGCGTCGGCCACGTGGCGCCAGGTCACCTCCGCGCCGGTCCGGTAGGCGGCCAGCAGCGGGGTCACATCCCGTTTCTGCTGGTAATGGAGGCGACCGATCTCCTGGAACAGGGCCTGCTCCACCCTGGAGGCCACCTGGGGCGCCGCCGTTGTCGAGGAGTCCCGCTCGGCCAGCGCGACCAGCCGGGTGATGAATCCCTCTGCGGCGCAGAGGATCTCCTCGAAACTCTCGGCGAGGAAGCTCGCGTACTCCGGTTGCCGCTCGGTGAGCAGCTCACCGACCTCGGTCAGGATGTCTGGCAGCCGATGCACAATCGCGGGGACCAGCTCAGGTAGCGGTAAGTGGTCCTCCTCGGTGTCCCTGCCGTCCAAGGTCTGCCACCCCCATCATCAATCTGCTCGATCACCGGAGTACCCCAATGCAATCTCATAATGCTTACGCCTCGGTGACAACTTGATGTCCGGAGAACTGACAGTTTGGACGCAGAAATACTCCAATCGGCGGCGCGACGATGGTCGGGTGGCAGCGATCCGGGATCTGGGTGCGGGCGTCCGCGATCGTGCGCTGCGCCAGCAGCGCCGTGCCGAGAACTTCCCCGTCGCGTTGTGGCTGCTGCCCCGGCGGCTACGGGCCGATCTTGTCGTGGTGTACGAGGTCGCCCGGGTCCTCGACGACCTGGGTGATCAGGCCCCCGGTGATCGGACGGCGCTGCTGCGGGAGTTCGGGCGGGACCTCGCGCTGGTCTGGGACAACGGGCGGCCCGAGCATCCGGTGCTGCTGGCTCTGGTGCCGGTGGCGCAAGCCCGCGGGCTGGACCGTGAGCCGTTCGAGTCGCTGCTGCGGGCCAACCTGGTCGACCAGCGAATCCACCGGTATGCGACCTACCCGCAGCTGCGCGGTTACTGCGCGCTGTCGGCGGAACCGATCGGCCGGATCGTGCTCGCGCTGTTTGGAGTGGGCACTGCCGAGGTGTCCGATCCGGGCGTGACTGAACTCTCCGATCGGGTCTGCGCCGCCCTGCAGTTGATCGAGCACTGGCAGGACGTCGCCGAGGACCGCCGGGCCGGCCGGGTGTACCTGCCCCAGGAAGACCTCGCCGCGTTCGGCGTCGCCGAGGCTGAGCTGGACGGCACGGTCGCCTCCCCGGCGCTGCGCCGGCTGATGGCCTTTGAAGTCACCCGGGCGGCGGAGCTGCTCGACTCGGGCGCCCCGCTGGTCAAGTTGTTGCACGGGTGGGCGCGGCTAGCGGTGGCCGGGTACCTGGCTGGCGGGCGCGCCGCGCTCGACGCCCTGCACCGCGCGAACGGCGACGTCCTGGCCGGCCCACCACGCCCCCGCCGCCGTGACGTCCTGAGACACCTGATAAGCGGGAGGTGAGTGAGGTGAGCGGCGTCACATTCAGAGTGGAGGGTGCCTTCGAGCTGTGTGAGTCGATCACCAGGGAGCAGGCCCGCAACTTCTACTACGGCATCCGGCTGTTGCGGCCGGACAAGCGCGCGGCGTTGTGCGCGGTGTACGCGCTGGCCCGGCGGATCGACGACATCGGCGATGGCGAGCTGCCCCGAGGCGACAAGCTCGCCGCGCTGGCCCAGGTGCGGTGCGCGCTGGCGGAGCTGGACCGGCCCGGGGACGACCCGGTGCTCACCGCGCTGGCGGAGCTGGTGGACCGGTTCGCCCTGCCACTGGGTGCCTTTGACGAGCTGGTCAGTGGGGTGGAGATGGACGTGCTGGGGCGGCGTTACGCCGACTTCGAGGAGTTGGTCGAGTACTGCCGCTGTGTGGCTGGCGCGGTGGGCCGGTTGTGCCTGGCGGTGTTCGGTAGCCGTCCCGACCCGAGGGCGGCGCAGTACGCCGACACGTTGGGCATCGCCCTGCAACAGATCAACATCCTGCGCGACATCCGGGAGGACCTTGGCAACGGCCGGGTTTACCTGCCGAGGGCGGATCTGGATCGGTTCGGCGTGCGGCTGACGCTGGACGCCCGCGGCGACCTGGTTGACACCGGTGGCGAGCTCACCGCGCTGATCGGGCACAGTGCGCGGCGCGCGCGACTGTGGTACGCCCATGGGCAGCGCTTGATTCCGTTGCTGGACCGGCGCAGCGCGGCGTGCTGCACCGCGATGGCCGGGATCTACCTGCGGCTGCTGGACCGCATCGCCGAGCGCCCCAGCGTGGTGTTCGACCGGCGACTGTCGTTGTCCGGGTGGCGGAAAGCGGAGGTGGCGATGCGCGCCCTCACCGGGCGCTCGGGCATAACCGGGTTGTCGGCATGACCCGCCGGGTCGCGGTGATCGGCGGTGGCCTGGCGGGCATCACCGCGGCGCTGCGCTGCGCTGACGCGGGTTGCCAGGTCACCGTGTTCGAGGCCCGGCCGTGGCTGGGCGGTCTGACGCACTCGTTTCGCCGGGGTGAGTTGCGGGTCGACAACGGGCAGCACGTGTTCCTGCGCTGCTGCACGTCCTATCTGTCCTTGCTGCGCCGGCTCGGGGTCGCCGACCGGGTCGAGCTGCAACCGCGGTTGGCCATCCCGGTGCGCACGCCGGGTGCGCGGGAGCCGGTGTGGCTGCGCCGCACCGGAGCGCCCGCGCCGCTGCACCTGGCCGCCTCACTGCTGCGGTACCAGCCATTGAGCCTCCCGGAGCGGGTGCGGTTCGCGCTGGCCGCGGTCGCGTTGCGGCGGGTCGACCCGAGGAACCCGGCAACCGACGAACAGAACTTCGGCACCTGGCTGCGCCGGCACGGGCAGAGCGAGCGCGCCATCGCCGCGCTGTGGGAGCTGGTCGGGGTGGCCACCCTCAACGCCCGGGCGGATCAGGCTTCGCTCAGCCTGGCCGCCACGGTGTTCCAGGAGGGACTGCTCACCCACGCCGCGGCCGCGGACATCGGCTGGTCCCGGGTGCCGTTGCGGGAGCTGCACGGTGATCCGGCGCTGGCCGCTCTCGGCATCGCGGGCGCCGAGGTGCGTACCCACGTCACGGTTCGCGGCATTGAGCCGCGCGGTAGCGGCTGGCAGATCATCACCGACGACGGTGTCCGAACCATTGTTGACCGGGTGATTCTGGCCGTGCCGCCGGCCGCGGCGGAGCGGCTGCTGCCGCCGCGTTGCCGCACATTGCCGCCCGGCTGGTCGCAGCGACTGGGCAGTGTTCCCATCGTCAACGTGCACGTGGTGCTCGACCAGCGGGTGTTCGACGAGCCGTTCATCGCCGGGGTGGACACGCCGGTGCAGTGGGTCTTCGACCGCACCGCGCAATCCGGACTGACCACCCTGGCCGGCCTGGAGAGCGGCCAGTACCTGGCGGTGTCGCTCTCGGCCGCGGATGACGTGGTGGACACGCCGACGGCGGCGCTGCGGGAGCGGTTCCTGCCAGCACTGGCCGCCCTGCTGCCAGGCATGCGTGACGCGCGGGTGCTCGACTTCTTCGTCACCCGCGAGCGGCAGGCGACATTCCGGCCGGCCCCCGGTGCCGCGGCGCTGCGGCCACCGGCGGCGACCGCCGCTCCGGGGCTGTACCTGGCTGGCGCGTGGACCGCCACCGGCTGGCCAGCGACGATGGAGGGTGCTGTGCGCAGCGGAACGGCGGCCGCCACCGCCCTGCTCGAGGCGAGCTCGGTAGCTGTCCCCGCGCGGGCGGCGTCATGACCACTGGGGTGTTCTCTGGGGCGCCAGTGACCGCGGTGTTGCGCCGGGCACAGGACGCCGTGGTCCCGGCGACACGGGCGCTCATCGCGCGGCTGGACGAGACTAGCGCGGCGATCGCGTCCTACCACCTTGGGTGGACCGATGTCGGCGGCGCGCCGGTGAGCGGTGGTGGGGGCAAGGCCGTCCGCCCCGCGTTGGCTATGCTGTCGGCGCGGGCCGCCGGCGCGCCGGCCCGGGTGGGCATTCCGGGCGCGGTCGCGGTCGAGCTGGTGCACAACTTCTCCCTGGTGCACGACGACCTGATGGACGGTGACCCCGAACGCCGGCACCGGCCCACGGTGTGGGCGGTGTGGGGCACCACCAGCGCGATCCTGACCGGGGACGCGCTGTTGGCGCTGGCCCAGGAAGCGCTGTTGGAAGGCGCCTCGCCGCACCGGGCCGCCGCTGCCCGACTACTTGCCGAGGCCACCCGTCACCTGATCCGCGGCCAGGTGCAGGACGTGGCGTTCGAGCACCGTGACGACGTCACCGTGGCGGAGTGCCTGCACATGGTGTCGGGCAAGACCGGTGCTCTGCTGTCGGCCAGCGCGGCGATCGGCGCGGTGCTGGCCGGCGCCGCGCCAGAGGTGGTGGACGCGCTGGCCGCCTTCGGCGCGCACCTAGGCATCGCGTTCCAGCTTGTGGACGACCTGCTGGGGATCTGGGGCGATCCGGAGAACACCGGCAAGCCGGTGTTCTCCGACCTGCGTTCGCGCAAGAAGACCCTGCCGGTGACTTACACGCTCACTCACGGCGGCCCAGCTGGGCGTGAGCTGGCCAGCTGGTTCGCCAGTTCACATCCCGGTGCGGCAGACCCCTCCCGAGCCGCTGAGCTCATCGAAGCGGCGGGAGGGCGGCGCTGGGCCGTGGCGCAGGCCCAGCGCCGCATCGCGGCGGCCACCGACGCGCTGACCACCGCCCCGATCCAGGCTGGCCCGCGCGCGGAGTTGCTCGCGATCGCTCGCTTCATCGTCGCCAGGGAGGCCTGATGACCCAGACCAGTGGGACCCAGACCAGTGCGGCCGAAGGCGCGGCTAGCGTCCACCCCCCGGCAATCCAACCCCAGCCTGCGGCACGGGCGCTGGCCGCCGCTCTCGGCTGGCTGCGCGAGCGTCAGGACGCGGCGGGATGGTGGAAGGGGGAGCTGGCCACCAACGTGACCATGGACGCGGAGGACCTGCTGCTGCGCGAGTTCCTCGGCATCCGCGGCGGCGCCCAGACCGAGGAAGCCGCCCGGTGGATCCGGTCCCAGCAACGCGACGACGGCAGCTGGGCGAACTTCCACGGTGGCCCAGGCGAGCTGTCCACCACCATCGAGGCGTGGGTGGCGCTGCGCCTGGCGGGGGACGCGCCGTGTGCCCCGCACATGGTGAGCGCGGCGGAGTTCGTCCGGGCACAGGGGGGTCTGGAGCGCAGCCGGGTGTTCACCCGCATCTGGCTGGCCCTGTTCGGGTTGTGGTCCTGGGACGAGCTGCCCAACCTGCCGCCAGAGCTGATCTTTCTGCCGTCCTGGTTCCCGTTGAACGTCTATGACTGGGCGTGCTGGGCCCGGCAGACGATCGTGCCGCTGACCATCGTCGCCACTGTGTGCCCGGTGCGGCCGCTGCCGTTCGGGGTCGACGAGCTGCGCACCGGTGCCGCCGCGGGCCCTTCCGCTGACCGGCCCCTGTCCTGGGCCGGGTTTTTCCAGCGGACCGACCGGGTGCTGCACGCCTACGCGCGGCGGCCGGTGCGCTTGTTGCGGCGGGCGGCGATGCGGCGCGTCGCGGAGTGGATCCTGGCTCGGCAAGAGGCGGACGGCTCGTGGGGCGGCATCCAGCCGCCGTGGGTGTACTCGCTGCTCGCGCTGCATCTGCTGGGCTACTCCCTCGATCACCCGTCGGTGCGGGCCGGGATCGCGGGGCTGGACGGATTCGTCATCCGGGAGCGCACCGCGGGCGGGTGGGTCCGGCGGTTGGAGGCCTGCCAGTCGCCAGTGTGGGACACCGGGCTGGCCCTCACCGCGCTGCTCGACGCCGGTGTGCCGGTTGACGACCCCGCGGTTCGCCGGTCCGCTGACTGGCTGCTCGCGGAGGAGATCCGGGTGCGTGGCGACTGGGCGGTCCGCCGGCCGGCGCTCGCCCCGGGCGGCTGGGCCTTCGAATTCCACAACGACACCTACCCCGACACCGACGACACCGCCGAGGTGGTGCTCGCGCTGCGGAGAGTTCCGCTGGCTGATCGCGGCGCGATCGATCGCGGGGTGGCCTGGCTGATCGGTATGCAGTCCCGGGACGGCGGCTGGGGCGCTTTCGACGCCGACAACACCCGGACGCTGTGCATGAAGCTGCCGTTCTGTGACTTCGGCGCGGTGATCGACCCGCCGTCGGCGGATGTGACGGCGCACATCGTCGAGGCGCTGGCCGCCGAGGGCCTGGCCGGTGGTACCGCCTGCCGGCGAGGCGTGCGGTGGCTGCTCGCCGCGCAGGAGAGCGACGGTTCCTGGTTCGGGCGGTGGGGCGCGAACTACGTCTACGGCATCGGAGCGGTGGTGCCGGCGCTGATCGCCGCCGGGGTGAGCGCTGATTCCCGGTGCATCCGGCGGGCGGTGCGGTGGCTGCGGCGCCACCAGAACGGCGACGGTGGGTGGGGCGAGGACCTGCGCTCGTACACCGACCGCGACTGGGCCGGCCGAGGCTCCTCGACGGCTTCGCAGACTGCGTGGGCGCTGCTCGCGCTGCTCGCTGCCGGCGAGCGGAGCGAGCGATCTGACACCGGCGAGCGGAGCGATGCCGTGGAGCGGGGCGTGCGGTGGCTGTGCGAGCGGCAGCGTCCGGACGGGTCGTGGGACGAGCCGCAGTTCACCGGCACCGGGTTCCCCGGCGACTTCTACATCAATTACCACCTTTACCGGATGGTGTTCCCGATCAGCGCGCTGGGCCGGTATCTGGGTAGTGCCCCGTGAGCCGGACCGTGCTGTGCACGCCGCTGCGCGTCGAGCAGGCCGCGCTGCGTGGTGCCAGGCACACCTTGCGGCTGGTGCACACCGGAATGGGCCCGCGCCGCGCGGAGGCGATCGCCGCCAGGCTCGCGACGGACCCCACCCCGCTCCTAGTAGCCGGCCTAGCCGCCACCCGCACACCCCAAGTACGCCCCGGCGACGTAGTAGTAGCCACCGAAGTCCGGCCAGGCCTCCCGCCGAGTGCTCCCCGCCCCCCGAACTCAACAGCGGAGCTGTTTATCCGACCTTGCGGAGCGCTGCTGTTGAGTTCGGGAGGCGCAGAGCGCACCGGTAGCAGGGTTGAGGTGCCGTCGGCGCCGTTGTTGGCGGGGGCGCTGCGGCGGTTGGGGTTGATCGTGCATGTGGGGGCGATCACTTCAGTGCCTCGGATTTCCTGGGCGCCTATCGCGGACGGTGCGCTCGCGGTGGACATGGAGTCGGCCCAGCTGGCCACCGCGGGAGCGCCGTTCGCCGTGGTCCGTGCCATTGTGGACACTCCCGATCATCCGCTGTGGAGCCTCGGAACGCCCCGCCGGGGGGTGCGCGCGTTGCGGGCCTTGCGGGCGTGCCAACCCGCGCTGGAATGGTGGGCGGCGGCGACGGGCCCGCGTGAGATCCTGCTCGCCGCGCCCCGCTCGCTGCGCGCGATCGCCAGCCAGGTGGACCTGGCGCTGGTGGTCGGCTCGCCCGACTCGGTGCCGGCCGCGCGGCGGGTGGGTGTGCCGGCGCACCTGGTCCAGGACGTGCATGAGATTGATCTTCGCTGGCTGGCGGGCACGACCCGGCTGGGCATCATCGCTGATGCGTCGACGCCACCGCGGCTGGTGACGCGGATCGTGCACTGTCTGGGCGGCCTCGGCCCGGTCCATATGACCGGATGTCACCGTCGCGCTACCCGAGAGGTGGTCTGACCATGCCCATGCCGCTGCGGCAGTCCCTGAAGCTGGGTGGTTTCCTGCTCAAGCAGAAGTTGCTGCGCCGGGAAAAGTTCGCGCTGCTGCTCGAGCTGGAACCGCTGTTCGCGTGCAACCTCAAGTGCGGCGGCTGCGGCAAGATCGCGCAGCCGGCCGCGCTGCTCAAACAGCGGATGCCCGTTGCGCAGGCGCTCGCCGCCGTCGAGGAGTGCGGCGCGCCGATGGTCTCCCTCGCCGGTGGCGAACCGCTGATGCACCCACAGATCGACGAGCTTACCCGCGAGTTGCTAGCCCGCCGCAAGATCGTCTTCTTGTGCACGAACGCCTTGCTGCTGCCCAAGCACCTGCACAAATTCGTGCCGCACCGGGACTTCGCCTGGATGGTGCACATCGACGGGTTGCGGGAGCGCCACGATGCCTCGGTGCGCAAGGCGGGCGGTTTCGACGCCGCAATCGAGGCGATTCGGCAGGCCCAGGACGCCGGTTTCCGGGTGATGACCAACACGACGTTCTTCAGCACCGACACCCCGCATGATGTCATCGAGGTGCTCGACTTTCTCAATGACGAGCTCGGTGTGGACAACATGCAGATCTCCCCGGCCTACGCTTATGGCAAGGCGCCCGACCAGGAACACTGGCTGGGTGTGCAACAAACCCGCGAGCTGTTCGCGAAGGCGTTCGGCGACGGGCGGCGCAAGCGCTGGCGGCTCAACCACTCCCCGATCTTCCTGGACTTCCTGGAGGGCAAGCGGGAGCTGGCCTGCACCGCGTGGGGCATCCCGTCGTACTCCCTGCTGGGCTGGCAGCGACCCTGCTACCTGCTCGATGACGGCTACGCGGCGACCTACGCGGAGCTGCTCGAAGACACCGACTGGTCGGCGTTCGGCCGCGGCCGTGACCCGCGGTGCGCCAACTGCATGGCGCACTGCGGCTACGAGCCCACCGCGGTGGTCGCCACCCTGGGCTCGCTGCGCGAGTCCCTGCGAGCCGCCGTCGGCGGGTGACGCAAACTTTCCTGTCGAAACTGTCAGGATCACGCTGTAGCCTGACCCGGTGTTGTGGACTCCGGCGGCAGGTCACGGTAGGCAGGCCACCGCGCTACTCACGACGGTGGTGGTGTGCTGCGGGCTGTTCCTCGCCGGCTGCGCTGCGTCCGAGCCGTCCGCCGGGCCGGGTCCGATCAGTTCCGGTGTGCCGGCTGGCGGGCTGTTCGGTGAGTTGCCGCCCGGGTCGACGTTGCCCTCGGATCAGGAGTGCGCCGCTCGGGTCCAACGGAACCCCTGGGAGCCTCGTCCGCAAAATGACAAGGCGAATCACACCGTTCCCCCAGTGCCGTTCCCCGCGGCCACCGCTAGCTTGTCCAGTCCCGCGGCGGATCGTCTCAAGGAGCGGGTGGACGGGCAGTTCACCGGCACCACCGATGAGATCATCCAGTGGGCGTCATGCAAGTGGGGGTACCCCACTGAGATCGCCCGCGCGCAGGCCGTTGAGGAAACTCACTGGGACCAGTCCTATCGCGGTGACGGCGGCGTCAGCTATGGGCTGTTTCAGGTGAAGTCAACAGTGTGGACCGGCACCCTGCCCTGGTCTCAGAAGAGCACCGCCTACAACGCGGACTGGGCGATGGCAGTGTGGCGCGCCTGCTACGAGGGCCTGATGTACTACGGCCCACAATCCCGCGGCGATACCTGGGGCTGTGTCGGAGGCTGGTGGTCCGGTGACGGGCCGGACCACGGAGGGGCGAGTTACGAACGGCGCGTCCAGTCCGTGCTGTCGACCGAGCCTTACCTCTCCTGGCCCAGCTCCGCTGGTGGCCAGCCCCCTACCCCATCCCGGACCGGGTAGTCGACGAGCTCAATGCCGATGGCCATTACGCGAGCGCCTCGCGCTCAGAACCAGGTGTGCTCAAGCCAGTGATCCAACACTGCCGCGTCACCGATCACGGTGATCGTGGCCACGCTGGGTGGGATACGGCGCATCAGGACTAAAAGCAGGTCCACCACGCAACCGCGGACCGCGACATCACCCTGGGCGTGACCGTGCTCCCAGACCGGACCCGTCAGGGTCCGGCGCACGATCCACTCACCCCTCTCGCCCAGCCCTGGGTCGGTGGAGTGCAGGTGCAGAGTCCACACGGGGGTCTGTGGACCGGCCACCCGCATCGCGGCCACCAGCGCATCGGCACCGTCGCGTAACCAGCTACCGAGCCCGTCGGGGTCCCCGGGTGCCGCGACCGCGGTCAGTTCGCTGACATCGGGGGGAGCGGTGCAACGCCGGGTGACGATCGCGGTGACCCACCGATGGGCCTGTCCGACGTGCTCGGCGAGCCGATGCAACGTCCAGTCCGGGCAGGTCGGCACCCTTTGCTGGAGGTCGGCACCGGCCAGCGCCTCGGCGAACAGCGCGGACTGCGCCGTCAGCGCGTCGAGGTAGCGGTCATTGGGCAGTGCGGCCATCGGTCAGAAGCGGTACCGGATGACGCGGTTTCCGTGCCGGGAAATGCGCGTGCTGTGGGCGCAGAGGCGGGTGAAGGCGCGTAGTGGTTGCGGGAACTTGGCCACGTCGGGCTCGCGGACGAGGAGCAGTTCCTCGATCAGGACAAGGCGGGCTCCCCAGTTTTCTGGTTCATGGGGATCGTTGATGCCCTCCCCCGCTGTTCTCGCGTGGAGGGCTTTGAACGTGCCACTGTAGTTCCCCAGCCGCATGACCAAGGGGGTGTAGGCGTTGAACGCGAACTCGCCGGTCGAGAAGTGGGCGGTCAGAGCGCGGGTCATGGCCTGATACGCGTGGCCGGACAGGAACGCCATCAGACCATCGGCGACAATCATCGTGGGCCGTTTGGCGGGGATGTCGTCCAGCCACCCGTGCGTGGTGAGATCGGCGCCGATGGTATGCGACGCGTGCGGAAGGAACCGCTTCCGTATCCCCACCACCACGGGGAAGTCGACGTCGTACCAGTCGGTGCTCGACGGAAGGTCGCATCGGAGCACCCGGGGGTCCAGCCCGCAGCCCAGATCGAGTACCACAGCGTTGGGGTGTTTCGCGACGAATGCCCGGATCAGGTCATCCAGTTTCTTGGTGCGCAGCGCCAAGTCAAGCACGAGGCTGTACTGCACCTTCTGCCGAGTGAAGTCGTAATCAATCTTGTCCGCGATCTCAGCGGACACGGTGTCGCCGAGGATCGGGTCAGGCGACCCGCGGTCCAGCCCCCTGAGGTACAGGGTCAAAAACAAGGACTCCTGTGCCGGTGTCAGCTCTCGGAACAGTGTTTCCACAACAGGGACGCTACCGCGCCCGCTCACCTGTTCGGGGGATAGCCCCACCGACCGAGCGGGCGGGCGTTCGCATCGTCCGGAGGTTCCGCCCGGCACCTAACACCTTTGCCGACGCCGTCGACGAAGGCCCGTCAGTGGTGGTGGCCGTGCCGGCCGAGAGTCTCCACGGGGGTCGCGCCGGGGCGGGTCCACTGCGGTACGGGGCGGCTGGCCGGGCCCCAGGTGGCGTTCCCGTCCGCGTCCGAGCGCCAGGACCAGCACGAGTTCCGCCCCTCGGGCCAGCCCTCGGGGTTGTCCTCCCATGCCTCGCCGCGGCCGTAGGGCGTCATGTCGAGCAGGCCGAGGGACCCGTTGATCCGCTCGTTGCCACGGCCCGTCGTGGAGTAGGTGAGGAACACGCGGTCGCCGTCGCGCCGGAAGCAGGTGAGGAAACCCATGCCGCCGCCGACCGGCGCGTCCACGTCGCGCACCGAATACCAGGGCTGGGTGTAGCCCATGAACTCGACGTAGGAGACCACCTCGTCCCACCGGCCCGTGGTCAGGATGGCGAACGAGACGCCGCGGGCGTTGAGGTAGACGGCGTCCTTCAGGTGCCAGGCCGTGGTGGTGCAGCCCTCGCACTGCCCCTGGTGCGGCGCGCCGTCGTACCACATGTGCTGGTAGACCACGTGCTCGTCGCGGCCCTGGAACAGGTCCAGGAACGGGACCGGGCCGTCGGGTCCGACGACCTCGACCGTCCCGTCGAGCTCCACTATCGGCAGCCGGCGGCGGGCCGCCGCGAGGGCGTCACCCTCGCGGGTGTGGGCCTTCTCGCGGACCAGAAGCTCGTCACGGGCGGCCTGCCAGGCGGCCAGGTCAACCACGGGCGGGCGGCCGGGCAGCGCGGTGGTCGGGTCGTCCGGCGTGGTCGTCATGGTGTCCTCCGTGGTGTCTCGTGCCGGGCAGCGTTCTACGACGTCCTACGACGGTCACCAGAACAGACGCGCGACCCGGCCGGAACTCATCGCGGGCTGACAAGTTCACAGACGCGCTCTCAGAGGTATGGACCGACGCTGCTGCCGTATGCGCCTGCCCTTACCCAACCTGTCCGAGGGTGACGAGGTGGAGTTCACTGTGCATCCCGATGGCGAAGTCAGGCTACGCGGGATGACCTCCATTCCGACTGATCAGCGGTGGTTCTGGACCGAAGAGTGGCAAGCCGGCGAGCGGGAGGCCAGCGAGGCGATCGCCGCGGGAGACACCACCGTCCACTATTCGGCCGAGGACTTCTTAGCTCACTTGGACGAGCTCGACGCGGGCAGCTGATGCCGACGTTCGAAAGCCACCCGCTGTTCGACCGCGAGCTGCGGAAGCTCACGTCCGACCAGCGACGACAGTTCCGCGCAGCGGTCGCGACCGATTTCGTTCCCGGGCTGAAAGCCCAGCAGTTTCACCCTCGGCTGCGAGTGAAGCGCGTCCAGGCAACCCTGAAGGTGTGGGAGATGACCTGGGCACCGGATGGCCGCGTGACCTTCGAGTACGGCGATGAGCGGTTACCGGGCGAGCCCCGCGTGATCTGGCGCCGCATCGGTACGCACGAGATCTTCAATCGCCCCTGACACCGGTCAGCCTCACGGGACTTATCGGCTTGATCATATTCTGATGGTGGCGATCTCCTGGATGCGGGATCACTTCCGGGTCGTGCTGACGCGAAGTTTCTCGCCTACGTACTGTAATGCTCGGCGAGCGCGGTGATGCGCTCGGAACGGCGACCGCGATGCTCGAGCAGGTGCCCGATCACGGTGCGGCCCAATGGCTGCACTCGTGACCACTGCGGCGCCAGGGTGCGGGCGGCGTCCAAGTGCCCGGCGACGTCAGCCCAGCGCTTGAGGTCGGCGCAGGCGGCGGCCAGGTGCAGCTGGTGTCCGGACTCCCAGAACGGTGGCACCGGGCCCGTCACGTCGGGCACCTGCGTGGCCAGCCGCAGCGCCCGGTCCGGTTCTCCGGCGTCCATGGCCAGGTCCACGGCTTGCATCGCGGCAACCCGGGGGCCGAGTATCCCGGTTTCTTCGGCCCGGTCGACACCGGAGCGAGCGGCGGCGGCTGAGGCGACGCGGAGCAAGTCATCCGCGCGCTCGGGCGAGCCCTGGCGAGCGGCGGCGCTGGCGGCGTTCATCAGCAGCGACCCGAACACCCCGATCCGGTCCCCGTCGAGTGGGGTCAGCAGCCCACCGTCGAGCCGCTCGGCGGCGCGGACGGCGATGCGCTCCGCCCCCGCGAGGTCACCCTGGCGGACGAGTACCCACGCCAGGTAGCGCAAGGCGGCGGCCTCGTCCAGCTCTGGCCGGGTGGTGAACCGGGCGGTGTCCAGCGCGCGGTGCGCGGCGTGCGCGGCCAGGTCGACCAGCCCGAGCCGCCCGGACAGCCCGGCCGCGAGCCGGTAGGCGGTGGCCAGCAGTCCCGCGGCCTCGGCGGCGTGGTCGTCGGCGAGGTGGTGCACGGCGCGCCGGGTGTCGACCATCAGCGCCGGCAACCCGGCGAGAAGTTCGGTGTGCCGCCCGGATAGGTAATCCGACCAGGCCCCCGACGCCGCATCGTGTAGTTCCGGCAACGCCAGCATCTCGAAGGGCTCCGCGAAGTCGGGGAGGTCTAGCGCTCGCACGGCGCGCCGAAGCTGCTCAGCCCCGGCGGTGTCTTGCTCGGGCGGGTGAATGCCGAGTAATTGGGCCGGGTCGATGCCCAGTGCACGGGAGAGCGCGGCCAGCGTGGAGCGCCGGGCGGTGGCGTGCGCGCCGCGCTCCAGGCGCGAGATCGTGTCAACGCTGACCCCGGATGACTGAGCAAGCTCATCTTGAGTGAGCCCGCGAGCGGCACGGATCCGCGCCAAGTTCTCTCCGAGCTGCACCATGCGCCCGACGATACCCGGCGCTAGGCGCCTAGTTACGCCTAGCTACCCCGACAAGATCCGGTCGCGTGCGGTTCCGTCACATGATCCGCATTGCCACAGTGGGTGCCATGACTTCAGGATCTGAGTTCCCGACCGGCGAGAACCCCCGGTCGATCCCCAGCGCGCGCCAGCCGCACGGCGACTGCCGGGGCTTCCGCAACTTCCGCCTGATCAAAGCCGGCACCAGTATCATTCTCGACCCGCACATCACCGGTTGTGGCGTGATCGTGCTCGACCATGACCAGGCCATCGTGATCCGCGACACGCTGGCCGAGGGGCTCGGATGAGCTGGTACCTACGCTCGCTCAGTGATCGGGACACCCACCACGCCGCGCTCGCGCATCCCGACGGCACCATCACCGCCGCCTGCGGCATCCGCTTCCGCCCACCCGAGTTCCTGCGCGGCACAACAGCCCTGCGCGGCGAGCCACCCGACCCCGACCAGATCTGCCCAAGCTGCGCCACCCGCCGCAAAGAAGGTGCCCGGTGAGCTGGGCGCGGTCCCCGCTGGAATACCACGCGCACTTGCTGGTATCCGTGGGTGATCAACCCGTGGACGTGCTCCAGCCCCGATTCGGTACCTCGCTCCCGCTCTCCGGCCCCAGGCCCACGACGGCACCATGGATGTGCTGCCCGGATACCCCGGCGAACCCGCGGGAGTTCCACCGGGGCGGGGCCACCACGGCGGCACCGGATACCCGATGATCCGCATGCTGGCGCTGGTCGCGCGTGGCACCCGCGCCGTCATCGACGCCACGTTCGGCTCGACCAGCATCGGGGAGACCAGCTATGCCCGGGACCTGCCATCCTCGATCCCGACTGTCCCGCCGCCGAGATCGTCCGGCTCTACCACGACCGGTGGGAGATCGAGCCCGCCTTCCTGGAACTGAAACAGACCATCCTCGGCGGCCGGGTACTGCGCGCCCGCACCCCGACCGGGGTCGAGCAGGAGATCTACGCCCTGCTCCTCACCTGCCACGCTGCGCATCGCGATCACCGACGCCATGATCAGCCGGCCCGGCGTCAATCCCGAATCCTCGCGGGCGGCGATCCTTCACAACAGGACCCAATCCTTAACTGCATGGCTTTGGCGCTAGCCACCCTTACCGCCCGCTGGTGCCTGCGGCTCCTTCCCGGCCAACACGTCTACCCGCACGGTCTGTCGCGTTGCGTCCGCGCGGGCTGCGGATGCGCGCCACAGCACGAAACGTCGTTCCATAGGTTACCACCTCCAGTGGCTCGATCTTGACAAACCAGACAAGAATCTGATGTACGGCCAGATACTCACATTCGCCCACGCGCCGACGATCTACGTCAAGATCAATTGCTTCGACCGGTTGGGATCAAGGGTTGCGTGATACCCCTGCGGTCTTGATTGTCGAGAGTTGTCAGGCTACGATCATAATATGGCTGTATACGCTAGAGTTGTGTGCATACAGTGGAGCTATATTGGAGTTAGGCGTCCATGGAGGAGATCCGGACAATGTACCCACCCGTCGCGATCTACCCACCTGTTATAGCCCCCTACTTAGTTGGTGTCGTGACTGCTCCGTTGGTGGTGTGGCTCATTAAGCCGATAGTGCGGGGCGCCGTCAAGACAACGGTGGCGCTCACTTTGGAGGCGAAGAAGGCGGCTGCGGAGGCGAGTGCGCAGATACAGGGTATCGCCGCCGAGGTGGATGCTGCCAAGGTTGGGTAGTCAGGGGTGTGCGGGTGGTCCGGTGAGACGCAGCGAACTAGTGGCGAGGTTGCCTGTTGTCAAGATCTAGGATGTTTTTCCTGCGCGGGTGAGGCGGCAGGCCTTGGGTTCTGGATTCCACTTCCTTGACATGCGCGATCTTTTTTACGTAAGTCGACTTATTTTTTGATCTTGTTTTTTGTTGGGGGTTCTGGTATGGGCGGGGATGTGGGAGCTGTACCAGCGGTTCTCGGAGTGCGTGAGGCTGGGGAGATGACGGCCTGCGGCGTCACCGATCACGGACGGGACGATCCCACTAGTGGTGTTTCTTGCTGCGTTTCCAGGATCTTGAATCCAGGGCGAGTAGTTCTCGAAGGTGTGGACATCTACTGAGGGTGCTTGCGGGTCGGCGAGATGAGCTTATGATCCGGGTTGGCGGGGGGCGTTATTGGGTCGACGTTCCCTCTGTGCGAGCGGTCGCGGGGAGGTCGCAGTGTTTGGTCGTGATGGTGTTGCTCTTTTATCGGCTGCACAGCGTGAAGTATGGTTTGCTGAGCAACAGTTGGACAGGGAGAATCGGGTCTACAAGTTCGGCGAATATATAGAGATATACGGGCCGGTTGATCCAGTGTTGTTCGAGACGGCCCTGCGGCGGGTTGTCGGGGAGGTCGACGCGCTGCATGTCCGTTTCGTCGAGGGCAGTGACGGGCCCCGCCAGATTTTTGCGCCGTTGCCGGATTTTTTAATTCCGGTGGTTGATGTCAGTCGAGAAACTGATCCGGATGCGACTGCGCAAAAATGGATGACGGCGGACGTGGCTCGACCGATGGATCTCACTCGTGACGCACCGTTTAGTTACGCGCTGATCAAATTGAGATCCGACCGATTCTTATGGTATCAGAGCTACCATCACATCGTCATGGACAGGCTTGGCTGTTCCCTGGTCGCGCAACGTTTAGCGGCGATTTACACGGCGCTCGCGCGGGGGTTTGCGGCTGATCAGAATGTGTTCGGTTCGCTGAGCGAGCTACTGGACAGTGACGCAACCTATCGCGAGTCTGAGCAGTTCACCCATGACCAAGAATATTGGAGGAAACGCTTCGCTGACCGGCCAGAGCCGGTCAGTATTACTGGTCGGTCATCAAGGAAACCGGCAAGTTTCATCCGTAAGACGGCGGTGTCATCGCTGCCGTCTATCATGAAGGATAGGTTGCAAGCGACGGCGTGTCGGGCCGGGGTGCGTTGGTCCCGAATCATCATTGCAGCGACGGTGGTTTACTCGCACCGCCTGACCGGCGCGCGGGACGTAGTGGTCGGTTTGCCGATCGCGGCTCGCCCAGATCCTACGCTGAAATGCATACCTGGTATGGTGTCCAATCTATTGCCGCTGCGACTGTCGGTGCGCCCCGACATGCTCCTGTCCAAACTCATACGACAAGTGGCGGAGGAAGTCGGTGAGCTATTAGCGCATCAACGTTACCGGGGCGAGGATCTCCATCGTGACCTTGGGCTGTCCAGTAATATCGGGACATCTTTTGCACCATTGGTTAACATCATGTCTTTCGACTATGATCTGCGTTTTGCTGGGTATCGCGCCGCAGTGCGCAATATTTCCACTCCGCTGGTCGGCGACTTTTCTTTTTTTGTTTGGGATAGAAGGGATGGCTCAGGGTTGCAAGTCGCCTTGCAGGCGCACCCGGACGTGTCCGGCGCTGACGAACTGACCGCCCATCATCAACGCTTCCTGAGCCTGCTGGATACCATCACGCGCATTGATCTGGATCGGCTGATCAGTCGCATCGACATCCTTACCACCGAAGAACGCCACCGGCTGCTGGTCAGCTACAACGACACTGTCCGCCCGATCCCGGTCACCTGCCTTCCAATGCTGTTCCAGGCTCAGGTGGTGGCCGCGCCGCAAGCGGTAGCAGTGGCCTTCGGTGAGGTCACACTGACCTACGCTCAACTCAACGCTCGGGCCAATCAGCTCGCTCACGCCCTAATCGCTCGTGGCGTGGGACCCGAACAGATCGTCGCGCTGGCGCTGCCACGCTCACCGGAGCTGGTAGTCTCGATCTTGGCGGTACTCAAGGCGGGAGCCGCCTACCTGCCGCTGGATCCCGATTACCCGTCTGCGCGGATCAGTGCGATGTTCCACGACACACAACCATCGTTGCTGTTGACCACCACCCAGACCGAAGGCGATCTGCCCGACACTGACCTGACCGTCCGGCTGGTAATCGACGACCCTGTCACCATCGAAATGTTGCGCGGTTGCTCGGACACTGATCCGACCGACACCGACCGCACCACCCCCCTCACCCCCGCGCACCCGGCATATGTGATCTACACCTCCGGATCCACCGGTCAACCCAAAGGTGTTGTCATCACCCATGCCGGCGTTTCCAGTCGCGCCGCGGCCCAGATCGAACACTTCGAGGTCGGTACCCACAGTCGGGTACTCCACTTTTCCTCACCCAGCTTCGACGGGTCATTCGCGGAGCTGTGCCTGGGCCTGTTGTCAGGGGCGGCGCTAGTGGTCGCCCCCAAAGAACAGCTGCTGCCGGAAGCTCCACTGATCGCGCTGGTGAAGAGTCAGGGGGTGACTCATGCGACGTTGCCACCGTCAGCGCTGGCAGTACTGCCAGCGCCGGATGGTCTGCCGCCAGCGGTGACGGTGGTCGTGGCAGGTGAGGCGTGCCCGCCGGAGGTGGTGGCCACCTGGTCAACGGACCGGCGGATGATCAACGGCTACGGTCCCACTGAGACCACTTACTTCGCCACGTTGAGCGATCCGCTGTCAACCGCGACGCCGCTGCCCCCGCCGATTGGTCGGCCGATTTTTAACACCCGGGTATATGTGCTTGGTGCTGAGTTGCAGTTAGCGCCACCGGGGGTGGTAGGCGAGTTGTACATCGGTGGGGTGGGATTGGCGCGGGGTTATTTGCGTCGGCCGGGGTTGACGGCGCAGCGGTTTGTGGCGGATCCGTACGGGCCGGCGGGGGCGCGGATGTACCGGACAGGTGATCTGGTGCGGTGGCGTGCTGACGGGGAGTTGGAGTTCGCCGGCCGCGTAGATCATCAGGTCAAAATCCGCGGGTTTCGCATCGAGTTGGGTGAGATCGAGGCGATGCTGGTGGCGCATCCTGATGTCGCGCAGACCGCAGTGATTGCCCGTGAAGACCGGCCCGGGGACAAACGACTCGTCGCTTATGTGGTGGCTGCCGGTGGCAACGGTTGCCGGCCGGATTTGCTGCGTGAGTTCCTGCGTGCGCGTCTGCCTGAGTACATGATTCCCGCCGCACTGGTCACGGTGGACCACCTCCCGCTGACGCCGAACGGAAAACTTGACCGCGACGCGTTGCCTGCCCCGGAGTTCGGGCCGGCTGAGGCCGGTCGGGCGCCCAGAACACCCCAAGAACAGCTACTCGCCGAGCTGTTCGCTGAGGTGCTGGGCTTGGTTGCGGTCGGCATCGACGATGACTTCTTCGATGCGGGTGGGAACTCGTTGCTGGCGACTCGTCTGGTGGCCCAGGTCCGGGCCACCTTGGGTGTGGAGTTGGAGATGCGTGCCCTGTTCGAGACTCCGACAGTGGCCGGCCTGGCAATACACCTGGACGGTGCTGGACAGGCGCGGTTGGTGTTGACGGTGAGTGAGCGTCCGGATGTGCTGCCATTGTCGTTCGCACAACGCCGGCTGTGGTTTGTTGATCAGCTAGAAGACTCCAGCGCCACGTACCACATTCCGCTGGCGCTGCGCCTGTCGGGAAAGCTGGACCGCCAGGCGTTGCAAGCCGCGCTCGCGGATGTGGTGGCTCGGCATGAGAGTTTGCGGACGATCTTCCCTCAGCTCGACGGGGTGCCTTACCAGCAGGTCCTCGACGTCGATTCGGCGCGTCCCTCACTCGCTGTCACCCATACCAGCGAGGCTGAGCTGTCTGAGGTGTTAGCGGTTACGGCCCAGCGCGGGTTTTGCCTTGCCGCTGAACCACCAATGCGTACCGAGCTATTCATGCTGGGGCCAGGCGAGCATGTATTGCTGATCGTGATCCACCACATCGCCGGTGACGACTGGTCGATGGGTCCGCTGTCGCGGGATCTGGCCCAGGCGTATACAGCACGCTGCCTGGGTAAGCAGCCGGTGTGGGCGCCGTTGCCGGTGCAGTACGCCGACTACACGTTGTGGCAGCATCAACTGCTCGGCGACCACACCGACCCCGACAGCCTGTTCGCGGCCCAGTTGGCCTACTGGACCGAGGCACTGGCCGGGTTGCCTGAACAACTGCAGCTGCCCACCGACCGCCCCCGCCCAGCGGTAGCCTCCTATCGGGGCGGTCGGGTGGCTGTTCGACTGGATGCGACGTTGCATCACGGGTTAGTGGATCTGGCCCGCCGCAACGGGGCGAGTGTGTTCATGGTATTGCATGCCGGGTTGGCTGCGGTGTTGTCCCGGCTGGGCGTGGGCACCGACATTCCGGTGGGTAGCCCGATCGCGGGGCGCACCGATCAGGCACTAGACGAGCTGGTCGGATTTTTCGTCAACACGCTGGTGCTGCGCACTGACACCTCCGGTGATCCGACGTTCAGGCAGTTACTGGGCCGGGTACGCAAGACCGCGCTGGCCGCCTACGCCCACCAGGACATGCCCTTCGAGTATCTCGTTGAGGTCCTCAATCCGACTCGGTCGTTAGCCCACCACCCGCTGTTCCAGGTGCTGTTTGCGTTGCAGAACGCTCCCCTGGCCGGTTTCGAGCTACCCGGTCTGGGGGTGTCCGTTGTGCCAGCGTTGACCGGGGCCGCCGAGTTTGACCTGGCTTTCAGCCTGCGCGAGCATCGCGGCTCAGACGGTAGCCCTGATGGCATTGCCGGGGTCGTCGAGTACACCAGCGACCTGTTCGACGCCAGCACCATCGAGACGCTCTTCACTCGGTGGGTGCGGTTGTTGACGGCGGTAGTCGCTGATCCAGACCGGCCGATCAGCCGGATCGACATCCTCACCACTCAAGAGCGCACCAGCTTGCTGGTCGACTACAACAATACCGCCCACCCAATAGCCCAGGCTTGCCTGCCGACATTATTCGAAACCCAGGTGCAGGCTACGCCGGATGCGGTGGCGGTGGTCTTTGGTGAGGTCACCCTGACCTACAGCCAACTCAACACCCAAGCCAATCAGCTGGCGCACGCGATGATCGCCCGGGGTGTGCGTCCTGAGCAGTTCGTAGCGTTAGCGTTGCCGCGCTCACCGGAGCTGGTGGTGTCGATTGTGGCGGTGCTCAAGGCGGGAGCGGGTTATTTGCCATTGGATCCGGATTACCCGGCGGCGCGGATTGGGTTCATACTCCGCAATGCTCAACCAACGCTGCTGCTGACCACCACCGGGATCGAAGATGGCTTGCCAGACGCCGACCTGACTGACCGGTTGGTGCTGGATGATCCCGACACTGCCACGGTGCTGGAAAACTGTGCGGATACTGATCCCACGAACGCTGACCGCATCACTCCCCTCGCCCCCCAGCATCCGGCGTATGTGATCTACACCTCGGGCTCCACCGGCGTTCCCAAGGGTGTGGTCGTTTGTCATCACAGTGTGGCGAATTTGTTTGGTAGCCATCGTGAGAGTGTGTTCGCGCCTTTGGTGACGAGAGTGGGAGGTCGTCGGTTGCGGGTTGCGCAGACGACGTCGTTTACGTTCGATGCGTCGTGGGATCAGCTGCTGTGGATGTTCGCTGGTCATGAGTTGCATGTGGTTGATGAGGTGACACGGGCCGATCCGGATGGGTTAATGGCCTACGTTTCCCAGCGTCACATCGATTATGTTGACGCTACGCCGTCGTATGTGCAGCTGCTGGTGTCGAGGGGGTTGCTGGGTGGTGACCGGTGGCAACCGTCGGTAGTGGTGGTTGGCGGAGAGGCTGTTTCCGAACAGTTGTGGGACCAGTTACGGTCGGTGGCGGGGGTTGCGGGATTCAATTTCTATGGGCCGACCGAATGCACAGTCGATGCACTCATAGCGCGGATGGGTCACTGGTCCCGTCCGGCGCTCGGCTGGCCAATCGCCAACACCCGGGTATACGTGCTCGACGCCGGTTTGCAACCGGTTCCCCCAGGTGTGGCAGGCGAGTTGTATATCACCGGGGCTGGATTGGCGCGAGGCTATCTGTACCAGCCTGGTCTGACCGCGCAACGGTTCGTCGCCGATCCCTATGGCGCGCCGGGAACTCGGATGTACCGCAGTGGGGATCTGGTCCGCTGGCGTGCTGACGGGGAACTGGAGTTCGTCGGTCGCGCCGACGACCAAGTGAAGATCCGCGGGTTCCGGATCGAACTGAGCGAGGTCGAAACCGTGCTCTCTGGGCACCCTGAGGTGGCGCAGGCAGCGGTGATCGCGCGGGAGGACCGATCTGGGAACCAGCGACTGGTCGCTTATGTGGTGCCTGCCGGCGGTGGTTTCCCCGTAGATCCGCTACGTGACTATCTGCGCCGGCAGCTGCCTGAGTACATGGTGCCCGCGGCGTTCGTGGCACTTGATGAGCTGCCGTTGACGCCCAACGGCAAACTGGACCGCGACGCGCTGCCTGAGGGTGGGGAGGTGCGCCCCGAATTCGTTGCCCCGCGAGGCGTCGTGGAGATGACGATGGCGCAGGTATGGGCGCAGCTTTTGGGACTGGAGCGAGTCGGGCGGGAAGACAACTTCTTTGACCTCGGTGGTGATTCGTTGCTCGGGGCACGCCTGATTTTTCGGCTTCGTGAGGTGTTCGAGCGTGAGATCCCGCTGCGTGAGTTGTTCCGGTACCAGACAGTTAGCGAGCTGGCTGCGGCCCTGGTGTCTCCAGAACGAGCCGCTGCTGCGCCCGCTGCGCCAAGTCCACTGGCCGTACCCAGCGCCGGCAATCAATGGTCTGCGGAGTCGCTGGTCTGGCCTGAGCAACTCCCCCCGTTCACCCGCCACCATGGGGATAACGTGCTGCTCACCGGCGCAACGGGATTCTTCGGGGCCTTCTTGCTACGTGAGGCGCTGGCCTGGCACCCAGGCACGGTGCACTGCCTGGTGCGTGCGAGCAACACCAGGCACGCATGGGACAGACTTCGAGTGAATCTTGAGCGCTACGGGTTATCGGAGGATGTCTTTCCTCGGGATCGGATTCGTGTCGTTGTGGGTGATCTGGGGCGTCCGTATCTTGGTTTAGCGGAGAACGAGTATGAGCGCTTGGCCGCGGAGATCGATTTGATTATCCATAACGGCGCGCAGGTGGATGCGTTACATTTCTACGAGACGCTCGCAGCCGCTAACGTGGACGGAACCCGGACGTTGCTCTTGCTTGCGGCAACGATCTGGCGCAAGCCGCTGCGCTTTGTATCGACTAGCTCGCTCGCGGGGTATCGCCCTGCGGCGTCAAACCACGGATCGGGCTATCTGGAAAGCAAGTGGCGTGCCGAACAAATGGTCGCCGAGGCACGAGCCCACGGTATCCCGGCTACAATCTACCGCATCCCGAGACTCACCGGAGAAAGCGAAACCGGGCGGTGCAACGACCGCGATATTCTAATGCGCATGATCCGCTGTATCCTGAAACTGGGCACAGCGCCTGATGATGAACTGTCCGAGGACTGGATACCCGTCAACGACGCGGCACGACTACTGATCAGGCATGACCCCGAACCCGGGAGCTCGTTCATCATGACCACGCAACGTCAAGTGTCATTGGCGGAGATCGTCGAACAAGCCCGCCGAATCGGCCACCACATCGAGTACAAACCACGCCTCGAATGGCGCCGCCAGCTCGCACATCAATCTATCGAAGAATACGAAGTACTGCACGCGGCGCTACCCCCTCGCCCGGCCAGCAACCCGCCTGACAAGAACAACCCAACACCACGGACGAAGAAACCCCTCGACGGCTTCGTACCGATCGTCGCGCACGGCGTAACCGAACAATTACTGCGTCAATACATACGCACCATGAGCCCGGCCCACTATGACCAAAGAAGGTCTAATAATGATCAATGGTAACGACACTGGGAAAGCGACGGCGCACATCTACAACTCGGCGGTAGCGGCGTCAGCGATTAGTGCGGCCTGGGAACTCGGTGCGCTGGACGAGTTGAAAGAGCGTGGCGTGCTGGACGTACCCGAATTCGCCACCAGCCGGCGGCTCGACTTCCCATCGACCCTGGGGATGTTCCGGGCGTTGGCTGCCGTGGACGTCGTGGAACGCGACAACACCAAGGTGGTTCCGGCCGCGAACTTCGCCGAGGTGTACCGGACGCGGTCCTTCTTTCACTGGCTGGCCAGAGGTAGCGCAGAGCTCTTCCGGCAGATGCCGGCCGCGCTCCGCACAGAGAACCGGGTTGGCAACTTCTACCAACGGGACTCGGCCGCGATCGCGTTCGCCTGCCGCGAGATCAACACTTTCTGCTATGACCCGTGGTTTTGGAAGGCAGTCGACGGACTGGACTTCGACTTCACCGTCGTGGCGGATCTGGGTTGTGGAAGCGGTGAACGAGTAATGCGTGTCCTTCGCCAGTATCCGGGAACGCATGGCCTGGGAATTGACATCGCCCGGCCCTCACTGGAAGTGGCCGCAGCGGAGGCCGAAAACGCCGGCCTGGCCGATCGCGTGGTTTTTCTGGAAGCGGACGTGCTGACGCTGGAGCGACGTCCAGAATTTATCGACGTCAAGCTTCTTATGTGTTTCATGATGGGCCACGATTTTTGGCCGAAGCGACAGTGTGTAAACGCTCTTCGACGCCTGAGTGCGTTGTTTCCGAACGTCCGCCGATTCCTACTTGGGGATGCCACACGGACGGTCGGGGTCGCCGACCGCGACCTACCCGTGTTCACGCTCGGCTTCGAATTAGCGCATGACATGATGGGGGTATCCTTGCCCACCACAGCTGACTGGGAGTCCGTGTTCGAAGAGGGTGGTTGGCGGTTACTCCACAAATATTGGATCAACGTTGCGGTAGGCGAGGTGATCTTCGAACTTGCACGTCTGTGACTTTCCTCGCGTTCGACAAGCCTGGATCTCTGGCGAAACTTCCAAATGCAGATTCGTCAAGTTCATGCATCAGCTCGTATAATGGTTTCAGAAAAATGACCAGTTCCGCGACTACTACCATCATTTACACAGCTGGGGATCCCATGCATGCAGTAGAAGTCATCCATCGATACATCTCGCATCGAGAAGATCTGCTGCCCTATGCGGCAAGCGTCGACGTCTTCCTCAGGGAGCAGCTTGACCAGCCACCCGCTGTGGAACTCGCTCCTCGGCAGTGGCTCCAACTTCGGGCCAATGCGGCAAAGGCCGAATTGTTGGGAGTTGACCTGGAATCCCGACGTGGCGGGCTGGGACTGGGCAACCTCGCGCTGGGGATCGCAACACTGGTGGTCGGCATGCGTGATCCGGACGCGCGGGAAGTGTTTGGGCTCGGACACGCCGAGATGGTGGTTCGACACGGCCAACCGGAGCTCGTCGATAAAGTGGTGAACGGTGTGTTGGGATTCGGTCAACTGGTGGGGGTGGCAAGCACCGAACCTAGCGGTGGTACTGACCTGGCGGGTCTGAGCTGCCGAGTGGCCGAGCGCGCTGGCCGATGGATTCTCAACGGATCCAAGGGCCTGCTCAGCCGGATCGACGAGTCAGAGGGCTTCGTGGTCTTCGCCAAGTTCTCCCCGCCGGGCAGGTGGGAAGAGCCATCGAACGACGAGCGTCGCGGAGACCCACTCTGTGCTTTCTGGGTTCCTGGTGATACGTCCGGCGTAGTCAGGGAGCACATCGAGCCGATGGGAATGCGCGGGTGGAGCTGGGGCTATCTGCATTTCGACGACGTCGAGCTGGACAAGACGTTTCTACTGGGTAGCCCCGACGGCGGACGTCGCATATTCGATCAGCACTTCACCAAATGGCGCTTGTTGATGGGCCTAGCCTGCCTGGGCGCTGCACTTGGTGCGATCAGTAGTGCCAGGCAGCGGCTGTGCTCCCGACGGATCGGCCAGCGCCGACTGGCTGACATCCCGGTTGCGGCTCATCGACTGGGACATTCGGCTGTCCAGGTCGACTCGACGATCTCATGGTGCCTTGGCCTGTTGGAGCGGATGGACCGAGGCGATGCCGACGTGGTGGGTGCCTGCGGAGCGAAAGCGTTGGCGACCGACGTCGCCTTCCACGCCGTAGACACCACCATTCAACTGTTCGGTGCGGAGGGCTACGCTGTCAACCAGCCGTTCGAGCGGTTTCTGCGCGATATTCGAGGACTCCGCATCGCCGATGGCCCCAACGATGTCCTCTACTCCGTGGTCGGCCGAGCCGTAGTTGACCACCCTACGGTGTCCGAACCTCCGGCTCCGACCCGCTGATGTGGCGGTGATGGACGCCTTGAGGGCCTGTTGGTAAATGATGTTGGCTGGGTCGTCCGGGGTGACGCGTGGGTAGCGATTTGATCACAGTGGCGTGTCGCGCCGGACATGAGAACGGGCTGCTGGTAGCCGAGGAGTACCACCTACTCGACCTACCAGAAGCCCGAGGATGTCTGTCTACCTTGTCGATGCCACGAAGGCCAGTTGCCGAGTGGGAGCTGCTGGGACCGGAGGCCCGGGCCGTGATGGCCGAGTTGCGCCGTGGCCCGGGCGGCCGACCGATGGACCATGATCGGCGCGCCGTGCTGGACGCGATCCGGTCTGCATCAAGGACACCGAGGCGACCAGGTAGCGGCGTTGGTCGCCACCGGCTACCCGGTGCATGGCATCAACCCGTTGCGGGTGGCCCGTTGCCGGGAGCGGCACAGCGCCAACCTGACAGTGCCGTCCGGGCCGTGTTCATGCTGGTCAATACGTGGTGTATGAATACGGTTTGACTCACGTCACCGTGTTCCGGTGGGTGCAAGAGCTCCCGCCGCTGCTCATCGACGCGGCACCACCGTGTCCGCACTGCCCAAGGGATCGATGGTTCATGCATGAATCCTACGTCAAGCTTGTTGAGCGGTGGGTCTCCCTGTATTGTGCAATCGATCAGTTCGGGCGAGTCATCGACATGGTCGAGGCCACCACCGACAAGGTGGCGGCCTACCCGCTTGTCCGCGAGGAGTTGGCTCCGGGCCCCAGCGCCACACCGAGACCTACGCCAACAAACCGGATCGAAGCCGACCACGGCCGGTTGACATGGCCACGACCCATACGCGGTGTCAAGCAACTCTGCCGCGAACGAGTAGCCACTGTAGGGAATGCGTTCATCCAGAGCGTCGCTGCGGCCACTACGAACTCCACGTCGAAAGAACCCTCGATACCGCAGGTGATGATCAAAAAACACCTCAGGGGGTCGTGACACTTCATATTGTAGAAGGAATTTCAATCGTTCCGCTTACGGATGATATACAAATAGGAAAATCATCTGTATGCAGGGCGGGCGTGCGAGCTTGGCAAAACTGACACAAGAACTGGAGAAAAATATAAGATGGCCTCACCCTACAAGACCGCCCTGCCGTACCTGATTGGTTTCGTTACCGCCCCGCTAGTGGGAATGCTTATTAAGCCGCTAGTGCGGGGCGCTATCAAGACGACCATTGGGATTGGTTTGGAGGTGAAGAAGCTGGCTGCGGAGGCGGCTGAGGATTTACAAGATATCGCCGCCGAGGCGGGCGCCGAATTTGTCGCAGCCGAGACGAAATCTGACGTCTCCGCTACTGCTTTCCAAGACCATTTAGATGGTCATGTGCGCCATTGACGGCATTGTCGATTTGTCGCCAAATTCGATCATGGGACCGTCGTGAGCGGATTTCTGTCACCAGGGTGCGAGGAACCTGCTCAACGCCTCGCCCGATACCCGCGCCTACTACGACCAGTCCAAAGCCGCATCGAACACCACGCCGCACTGCATTAACTGGCGCGCCTCCACGTATTCCGGGCAGGCGACCTTGACAAGGTCAGCTGGGGGAGATCCGTCTCGGCGCCGGGGGGAAACGCCGCAGTCGCCATACTGAGGTTAGACGGTGCGGCGCAGCAATGCGCCGCACCTACCCGATTCCCGCCACCCCACGAGACGGCAAGAACCCGCGATGAAGAGGTTCTCCTCATCTTGTGGTGAACAGCGGTAACACCTCCACACCCCTTGACGGTAAACATTCAGCCATTTTGCGGAGTGTGTCGTGCGACGGTGGCAGGGAGCGCGGTTGGTCGCTGCGGATGGGCAGATCACCGCGATGGCCGGGGAGATCGTGGACTTGATCGAGGCGAATGAGGCCTTACCGGCGAAGCTAGCCAGGCTCTGGACACCTTCACGGCCTTCGTCCTCCCCGTCCCCATCGGCTCAGTGATCGTGCACGATCCCTACGCCAACTACGACTCCGACCAGCTCGGGCCGTTGACCCACCAGCTGTCTTGCCAGCATTTGCTCCGTGATCTCACCGGCACCGGTGAGATTTATCCCCAGGCTCACTGGCCAGCCTAGATCGCCGAGGCGCTACGCGGGTTGATCCATGAGGCCAACCTTGCCCACGACCAGGGGCTCGGGGCGACCCGGTGGGTGTCCACAATGAGTTGATCATATGGTTCCGCTGCGGTGTGCCATGTCACCACCCACGAACATCAGCCCACACCGGCTGAATGTTTGCCTTCGGCACGCCACACCCATCAACCTGACACTAGTCCTTGCCCATGGAACCCAGTCTGACCCAACCCCGTCAGACAACCGAACACCTCAACCCCGCCAATCTAACGGTGCCGCTAACCATAAGTTGACAGCGACTACTTGCTCACTGAAAGTAGCCAACGCCCCAAGTGGTGACCGAAAAATACCCATTAGGGCGTATGAAACCATCGCTGTGACTGCTCAAAGTAGTGGTCGTGGGTGGCTGGGTGATCACGATGTTGCCCTGGGCTCCCTCGAACCTTGATTGCCGAGAGCGATCGAGCTAAGCTCGAAGGTAGCTGAAGTTCGCTACATGCGCTCATGCGATATCGACTGACCCGGCATGCGCGTAAGTACCCACAGAGGGGGATCTGAAAGATGTTTCCGCCCGTTCTAGCTCCATACGTGGTTGGTGTCGTGACGGCTCCGTTGGTGGTGAAGATTATTAAGCCGATAGTGCGGGGCACGGTCAAGGCGACGGTGGGACTCGTCTTGGAGGCGAAGAAGGCGGCTGCGGAAGCGGGTGAGGAGTTTCAGGAGATCGCCGCCGAGGTGAGTGCCGCCAAGGCTGGGTAGCTGGGGTCCTGACGGGGCACTCAAGTGATCATTCTCACGGGTTGACATCTTTTCATCTTGCTGTTTTTCGGGTGTTGTCGACTTGTGGGGGTCTCTATGGCCTGTCGCGCGTGGGCAGGTTTTTGGCTGTGATCTGAGGATCAGCCGATCCCGTCTCCGGTACGCCCTGCGACTCTCGCCAATCGCGGAGGAGTTTTTGTCTCAAGTCTCTGGTGGGCTACGAGAAATATTTCTTCGAGAGTGGAGAACCATGACAAACCCCTTCGAAGAGCCTGACGGTACTTATCTCGTGTTGATCAACAATGAGGGTCAGTATTCTCTTTGGCCCGCCTTCATTGAAGTGCCAGGTGGCTGGACCATCGCTCATCTTCCAGATACTCGCCCGGTTTGTCTGGATTACATCAACCAACACTGGATCGATATGCGGCCTCAGAGCCTCATTGATGCCATGGGCAGTGAGTAGTGGCAAGGTTGGGCCGGCAGAGCAATAGCTGTTCGTCAGCGGCGCCGATGGCCTCCACCGCATTGCCGCAGGTCCGTGTTATCGTTGCGGTTACCCAGCGGCAGGGGTGCGCACGTCGCGGGGTCCGTCGTCACGGGCACGCGCGGTAGTATCCGCGCCATGGCCAGCCGAATGGAGTTGCGGCACCGGTACCCTGAGCGGCCGGAGCGGATCCGGGAGGTCCTCACCGACCCGGACTACGTGCGTGACAAGCTGCGCGCGGTCGGTGGGCCACACGCGGAGCTGGTTTCGCGGCAGGAGGACGAGTGTGGCGTCACTACCGTGATGCTCCACGCTGTTCCTGGCGATACGTTGCCGTCTTTTCTCCGTTCGGTGCTGCCCGAAGGATTGACGATCCGCCGTACTGAGATCTGGATCAGCTCAGGTGGCAGTGTGAATGCGGTGGTCGATGGGATTCCTGGAACGATGACTGTTGCGATGTGTCTCGTGCCTGACCCCGCCGGATGCGTGCTTGGTGCCCAGCTCACGGCTGAGGTCCCGCTGCCACTGTTCGGCGGCAAAGTAGAGAAGATGATTACCGCGAATGTCGTTAAGCTGATGACAGCCGAATACCAGTTCACCCTGTCTTGGTTGCGCGACTCGGCGACCTCCTGAGCTGACACAGGCCTCAGCCCCCTCGTCCGCTACGAACAGCAACCCCCGACCACTCACCGAATCGTGACGGGGATCTCACGGTCGCCCGCACCGCCAGCCGCGAATTGATGGCCAACACCATCGCACCCAACACCATCGCACCCAACACCAACGGGTGCAATCCCACTAGGCACTTGCGTCACACCTGTTGCGCGGGTAAAATTTGCGTGTCAGTCTTTTAGCTGCGCAAACACGGAGACGCAAACACGGAGAATTGGCTCCTCAGCAGGGTCGCGCCCTTGAGAGCCAACCTCGCAGTCAAGCGGTACCGCAAAGGGGGATGAAGAGCTCTGCGTACCGATATCATGATCAGAGAAACCCGTGACTTGGAGATCGGCAAAAGGCTGACTATCTGTCCGCGCTGCGGGAGGCTGGAGCGGCGTCGCATTTTACATGTCATTCTGTGTCGGTGTGGGACGGGTTTCTTACCGCTTGGGTATCCCCATCCACATGACTTTTCTGGGGCCTTGATGGGCCGCCGACTTCGAAATTGGTGACTGTGGAATATGGCATCAACAACAGGGCGCGCCGTCGTGGGGCGCGGGCGGGAGAAATTCGCGATACGGCCGCGTTCGATCACTGGGGGGCGCCAGCGGTGGGACATTGGGGCGGTGCTGGGTTCGCCTGATGTCGCCAAACTCTTGGAGGCAAGGCTCCGAGAATCACCGGGCGTCGACGTGATAGGCGCGAACCCGGTCACTGGTCGGTTGCTTGTTTACCACGACGCGGCGCTGAGCGGAGAGGCGGTTAGCCAGCTTATCCGGGAAGCTGTTGCTCTGGCTATCCGACAGGCCATAAAACCCACTCGCTCCCTGAGTCGTGAGTCTCGTGTGGCATCGGCGCGGGTTAGCCGCCGATATTACACCAACCCGTCACTTACCCTTGTCGGCGGCGCGGTACTAATCGTAGCTCTAGGTGGGTTTCTTGGTCCTCCGCCGGTAGTGCGCCTGGGGGTCGTCGTCGTGGCGACTGTGGTCGTCGTCCGGCGTGCTTGGCGAAGATCCAACCGTTCTCGAAATTCCTCGGCAGCGGCGTTGGGATCAACGCGCAATCCCCTTCTATGCGTTGTTAGGTCACACAAGAGGAAGTTCTATCTGGCGTCACTTCTTTCTGTTCTTGGGCAGATCTTGGAAATGACAATCTATGTTTTTTTCGGCTGGATTTTTTTGGTCCTCATCAATGGCGAAAGTGTCGCTCTCGTGCGCCTGGGGTTGGTCAGTGCTTCCGGTCAGCTCTGGTTCTTGGCCGGAGTAATAACCCTCGTGTGTGCGATTATCGCCGCGTTGTCATTCGCTGCGGGTATACTCTGGCGCGACCTCGGCCAGTCTGTGCAGCATGAATGGCGCACAGAGATGTATGCGCATGTCCAGCGAGTCGGACTCCAGCACCTGGAGGGCGAGCGGACAACCAGGATCGCCAGAGTGCTGACCGACGACATCAACCAGTTGGGTCGCTTTTTCGCTACCTCGGCGAACAATCTTATTCAACTTGGGACTAGTTTTCTCGCCTTCATTCCAGTGTTCCTTTTCTTTGCTCCAGGACTTGCCTGGGTTGCTCTCCTGCCGGTACCGATCATTGCCTGGCTGTCTTTCTCCCATCAAGAGAATACGGTGCCAGATTACGCGATCAGTGCCGAGAAGGGGGCGCTGTTGAACAGTCAACTGATCAATAATTTGGAGGCGAGCGCGACCGTCAAGAGCTTTGCCGCTGAAGAGTACGAGATCGACCGTGTTCGCCACCTCAGTGAGGCGTATCGCCAGAGTAATCATCAAGTCGATACGCGTACCACGCGCTACGTTCAGACGGTGCGATTGTGCGCTATGGCTTCTGTAGCGGGGATCTTCCTGTCTGGCGGCCTCGACGTGCTGACTGGCGCGCTCTCGTTTGACGTCTACAATGCTTTGATTGGTCTGCCCTATCTGCTTCTCGGGCGGCTGCCGGCACTTGGGGGCGTGGTTGAGCAGTACCATGAGATGGTTGCGGCGCTGGGACGGGTGCTCGATCTTCGTCGCCTCCCGGTGGAGTCCGATAGCACCGGCCGAGGTCTGGAAGTGGCGAAGGTCCAGGGCGAGATGGTGCTTGACGGGGTCACGTTCGCCTATCCAGGGCGCCCGCCGATCCTGCATAACCTGTCCCTGCGCATCGCTCCTCGGAAAACCACGGGCATTGTTGGCGTCACCGGGGCCGGCAAGACGACTATCGCCAAGCTTCTGCTGCGCTTGGAAGACGTCGCGTCGGGGCGAGTGCTCCTTGATGGCCTCGACATTCGTGAGTTGAGATTGCGCGATCTGCGGAAGGTGATTGGTTTCGTGGGCCAGGACGCCTTTTTGTTTGACGGGACAGTGCGGGACAACATCAGATACGGCAGTTTCGATGCTGACCCAGAGCGGGTGGCGAGCGCGGCGCGGCTGGCTGAGGCCGATGGTTTTATCGGGGCCCTGCCATTCCTGTATGATACCATGGTTGGTGAGCGTGGCACCACCTTATCTGGTGGCCAAAAACAGCGCATCTCATTGGCGCGAGCGATCGTGAAGAATGCACCCATCGTCATTCTCGACGAGGCGACGTCGGCGGTGGACAACGAGACGGAGGCGGCCATTCAACGGGCACTTGAAGACTTCGCGAGGGACCGAACCTTGGTCGTTATTGCGCATCGTCTGTCGACGATCCGTCATGCCGACTGGATCTATGTTTTGGGCCCGGGTGGAGTGGTCGCCGAAGGGGGAACGCATCATGATTTGCTGGAGCGAGAGGGCGTATACGCCTCGTTGTGGCGCCTGCAGGTCGGGGAGGCGAGCGCATGAGCCAGCGCTGATGAGCGACCTTATGGGTTGAGTTCTGAGAGAAAGGGAAGCAGGGAGTCGACGGTCTGCTGGGGAGCTTCCTCTGGGACGTAGTGGTCCGAGGGCAGGGCCTGGCCCCTGACATCGGTCGCGTACCGACGCCAGACATCAAGCACGTCGTAGCTCTTGCCGATAAAACTGTGCTGTCCCCACAGCGCGAGTACCGGACAGTTGACCAGGTTTCCCTGTGCCGCATCGGCTTCGTCGTGTTCCAGGTCGATCGACGCCGCAGCCCGGTAGTCCTCACACGAGGCGTGGATGGCGGCCGGATCGGAGAAGCACCGAACGTACTCGGCCTGAGCCTGCGGGTCGAACACGGTGCCGCCGTGATGCCGGGTGCCCATTCTGGCTCGGATCCAAAAATCAGGGTCACTACCGATGAGACGTTCGGGGATGCCGTTGCCGGTCGCCAGGAAGAACCAGTGGTAGTAATCCAGCCCGAACGCAGCGTCGGCGTGCTGGAACGTGTGGCGGGTGGGCACGATGTCCAGCACGGCCAGGCCGGTGACCGAGTCTGGGTGGTCAAGCACTAGGCGATGTCCAACCCGCGCGCCACGGTCGTGCCCGGCCACCGCGAACCGGTCGAAGCCGAGTTCGCGCATCACCAGCAGCTGGTCGTGGGCCATCGTGCGTTTCGAGTACTCCTCGTGACCCGGACCCCCAGCGGGCTTGTCGCTGTCGCCGTAGCCGCGCAGGTCGGTGAGTACCACGGTGTGATATTTGGCCAGGGCCGGTGCCACATGGTGCCAGATCAGGTGGGTCTGTGGGTAGCCGTGCAACAGCAGCACCGGCGGGCCGTCCCCGCCAACGACGGTATTGATGGTCACCTCGCCCGCCTGCACCGTTTGGCGATGCAATGACGACGGCAGCGGAACGCTCATGCCCGCAGACTCCTGTCCCAGCCGGCGGCAATGAACTCCAGCAGCTTGGCGGTGAATTCCGTGGTTGTCGCGGTTCCGCCCAAGTCGGGGGTGCGCACATCGGTCTTGGCGAGCACGACCTCAATCGCGCTGGTCACTCTCGCCGCCGCATCGGGCAAGCCGAGGTGCTCAAGCATCATGGCGGTGGTCCAGATCGCCCCGATCGGGTTCGCGATCCCCCTGCCAGCGATGTCCGGGGCCGAGCCGTGCACCGGCTCGAACATCGACGGGAATTCCCGCTCCGGGTTGATGTTCGCGGCGGGGGCGATGCCGATGCTGCCCGAGACCGCCGCAGCCAGGTCGCTGAGGATATCGCCGAACAGATTGGAGCCGACGATGACGTCGAACTGGCCTGGGTTGAGGACGAGTTTGGCGCACAGCGCGTCGATGTGCTCCTGGTCCCAGCGCACACCGGGGTAGTCACCGGCACGTTCGGCGACCAGCTCGTCCCAGAACGGCATGGTATGCACGATCCCGTTGGATTTTGTTGCCGAGGTCAGATGCCCACTACGTCCGGTCGCCAATGTGAACGCGTAGTCAAGCACGCGGGTGACACCGGCTCGGGTGAACACCGCCTCCTGCACGGCCATCTCGTCCGGGCACCCCCGGTTGAACCGACCACCGATCTCGCTGTACTCGCCTTCGACGTTCTCCCTGACGATGACGAGGTCCACCTCACCCGCGGCGGCCGCGCGCAGCGGGCTATCCACGCCGTGGAATATCCTGATTGGCCGGAGGTTCACGTACTGGTGGAAGCCGCGGCGGATCGGGATCAGCAGTCCCCACAGCGACACGTGGTCGGGGACGCCCGGCGCTCCGACGGCACCAAGAAAGATGGCGTCGTGGTGGCGGATCCGGTCGAGTCCGTCCTTGGGCATCATCGTGCCCTCGCGCAGGTAGCGGTCACAGGACCAGTCAAACTGGTCGTAGCTGAACTCGATCCCGAAAAGGCTGCCGACCAGGTCGAGCACCGCATAAGCGGCTGGGGTGACCTCCTGCCCGATGCCGTCGCCGGGGATCAGGGCAATGTGAAAGCGGGTGGACATGTGTACATAGTGCGCCGTCGGTTCCAGGTTCAGCACGAGGGTCCCGGCCCGCTGTGCCAGCGAGGTCGGTCAGCACGACCCGCCGCCCGACGCGGTCGAACAACGCAGTGCCCAGGTCCCGCTTCAGTGAACGGATCGCCTGGGAAGCGACGGCTGGGCGAGGTGCAGGACCTGTGCGGCCCGGTTGACACCACCGGGTCGACGACCGCAAGAAAATACTCCCAATTGCCGGGCGTCCATGTCCAACCCCCACGGTCATGCGGGTCTGGTTCTTGACTTATCTGGTATTCGCCGTCGTGGTGAATGTCAGGGGCAGCGTGATGGGGCCGGTGATGCCGAGGTGCGGCCGTGCGGGCATAGGCCCGGCCAGCGCGATGTCACCGAGTCGGGCGGCCAGGATTGGCAGCGCCTCGCGCATCTCGGTGCGGGCCAGCGATACGCCCAGGCAGTAGTGGATGCCGCCGCCGAAGGTGAGCTGCGTGGCGCGCGCCGCGGTGATGTCGAACGGTGCGTCACCGAAGATGGCGGGGTCGGTGTTGGCGGCGGACACGAACAGCGCGACATGGGTGCCAGCCGGGATGTGCACGTCGTGGAAGGTGAAGTCCTCGGTGGCGACCCTGGCGATGACCGGGACGGTGGGGTTGACTCGCATCAGTTCCTCGACGGCGGCGCCGGCCAGCTCGGGTCGGGCGGCGAGCAGTCGCCACTGCTCGGGGTACTGGGCGAAGGTGGTCATCGCCAGGCCGAGCTGGTTGCGGGTGGTGTCCTGGCCGGCGAAGACCAGCCCGCTGACCATGACGCGCAGCTCCTGCGCGCTGAGGCGTTGGCCGTCGGCCTCGGCCGTGATCAGCGCGGAGATCAGGTCCTCGCCGGGATTCTCGCGGCGTTGCGCGGTCAGTTCGTCGCAGCAGGCGTAGAGGCCCGCGAGAGCCGCGTTGATGCGGTCCTGCTCGGCGACGGCGACCGGACTGAAACCCAACCCGATGTCGGTGGCCCAGCCGAGGAACGCGTCGAAGCGCTCAGCGGGGATGCCGAGCAGCTCGGCGATCACCCAGGCCGGATAGGGGTCGGCGAAGGCGGTCATGAACTCGCAGCCACCGTCGCTGGCGAAGCCGTCGATCAGCTCGTGCGTCTTGGCCCGCATGAAGGGCCGCAGCGCATCGACACTGCGCTGGGTGAACGCGGTGCTCACCAGCCGGCGCTGGCGCTGGTGCTCGCGGCCCTCGAGGGTGAGCAGCATTGTCCGCAGCCAGTCGGCGAACAGGCCAATGGTGACGCCCTGGGCGGCCAGGCCATCCAGGCTGCCCTGGCGCAGCCGGCGGTCCCGCAGCAGCACCAGGCACTCCTGGTAGCGCAGCACCGCGATACCGGTCGGGGTGCGTGCCCACCAACCGGCGTCAGCGGCGGCGCGGACCTCGGGAGAGTCGGTCCGGAACGCCGGGTCGAGGATGTCGAGCACGGTGATGTTGTCGTGGGAAGTAGTCATCGCGACCTCGCTGGTGTCTGCGGTGTGCCGATGGTCGCGGGCCGCGCCGGGTGGCGCCGGTTGGTCCACCACACCCGCAGCACGCGGTCCGGCCGCAGCAGCGTCTCGGGCTCCTCGAGCAGCCCCACGACCCGGACGAACGCCGCGCCCAGGGTCGTGTCGTGGGCGGCTGCCGCGTGCAGCCGAGGCAGGTAGGCGTTGGCAAGCCGGACCTTGGCGGTGCGGGTGCCGGGCACCCCAGGGTAGGCCAGGTCAGCGGCCACCGCCATGTCCCAAGGCGAGTCGATCGTCTTGGCGATGGCCCGGAAGTATTCCCGCGGTGCGGGGTCGCTGCCGCGGGTGAGCAACCCGCGCAGCGCCAAGGCTTGATTGGCCGCCACCGTCATGCCCTGGCCGTAGATGGGATTGAACGAGCAGACCGCGTCACCGAGAACCAGCAGGCCCGCCGGGAAGCGGCGCAACCGTTCGTAGCGGTGCCGCACGCTGGTCGGGAAACGGAACTCGACCGGGTCGTCCAGTGCCTGTGCCCCGACGATCGCGTCCGCGATGTCGGGGCAGCCCAGGCTGGCGGCGAAGGCGTCGAAGCCGGCCGGGTCGCTTGGCGGGTGGTCACCGAGGATGCCGCCGAGCCCGACGAGGTGCCGGCCGCCTTCGAGTGTGATCACCACGCCGTACCGCGGGTTAGCCGGCGTGCCGGCGATGAGCATCGCCTTGTCCGGTCCGAGCGCGCCTGGACGCAGTCGGTAGGTTCTGGTGGCGTAGCCCAGCCCGATCTTGACCTGGTCCTGGGCCGGACGCTGGTAGCCCCACGTCGGTAGCCAGACCGGCGTCCGCGAGCCGCGGCCGGTGGCGTCCACCACGAGGTCAGCCGAGATCGTCTCCGGTTCCCCGCCGCTCGGCCGGCCGGTGCCTGATTGCCGGCAGCGCACCCCGGTGACCCGTCGCCGGTCGGACGACGTCGCCAGACCGGCGATGTCAGCGTTCTCCAGGAAGGTGACGCCGGGCAGCGCCCGCACCCGGGCGCGGACCTGGCCCTCCAGGAACGGTCGGCTGGCGAACAGCATGGGCAGCCCGATGTCGGCTTGCCGCCACCGGTGACCTGACAGTATCCCACGCACACCGCCCATCGTGTCCGCGAGCTCGGCCCCGTCCTGGACGATGTCGGTCGTGAAACCGGGAAACAGCTCGTCGAGCACCTCGCGACCGCGCGGGTGCAAGATGTGTCCGTGGCGTCCTTGCGGCACGCCGCGGCGCGGCACGGCGCTCTCTGGCAGGACGTCCCGGTCGATCACCGTGACCCGGCGGTAAACATCGGCGAGTACCCGGGCCGTCAGCAACCCGGCCATGCTCGCGCCGAGAACCACCGCGTGCTCACCGGCTTGCCGCCTCGCTGCCGCTGACATCATGGGATCCGCCGCCCCTTTCTCGCTCGCCACGGCTAGCGGAACGTGCGCCTGGACACCGGCTGGACCGGTGTTGTCTACCGTCGCACACCACACCGGGTGTCGTCTTGTGGTTTGTGCGGCGGTGCGCGCCGCGTCGGTGTCGACGGCAGCGGGCGCTGGTCCCGCGCTGGGTGGGCATACCGTGCATGCGCGTGACACGCCGAGCGCGACACACCGTTGTCCGGGGCGATCCGCGGCGGTGCCGGCCACGCCTGGCGGAATTGTCGGTGGTGCGCTCCATACTGCTCGCCGACCGGGTTGAGCTTCAGGCGGGAGGATGCGGTGGCACAGCGGAATCGGGAGCGACGGGTTGCCGCGGCGGTGCGTCGTCGGGCACGTCGCCGGGCCCACGCGGGATCTGAGGGTGTCGGATCCGAGGGTGTCGGATTCGGAAGCGTTGGTTCCGGGGGTTTTGAGCCGGCGGGTTTTGGGCCTGGGGGTTTCGGTGCGGGGGCCACGAGCGCTCCACGTGCCGGGACGGCCCGGGCGCGGCCGTCAGTCGAGACGATCTCGACCGTGTTGCTCAGTGCCGCGCACGAGCACTGGGCGGGTGACGCGGAGGCGGCGGGGCGCATCGGCGCCATGGTGGCCGACCGGTGCGCCGAGGCGCCCAGCCTCATCGGATCGGCAGCCCAGTGCGCGGTGACCCCGCTGGTCACGGCGGTGTGGGCGCGCGGCTGGTCGCCGGAGGATCTGTACCAGGCGGCGCGGCGGTGGCTGGACGGCGCGGGTGTCGGCTACCTCGTCGATGCGATCGCGCAGGAGTCGCAGCGCTACGCCAAGGCCACCCTGTCGCAGCGGTGGAG
>JBOHFJ010000002.1:0-42995 GCA_050699655.1 Pseudonocardiaceae bacterium | reverse complement strand
GGCTTGACAACTTCACCCACCGCAGTACAGACGGGCCGCTCAACCCGTACGCGCGGGTCTACTCACCCCGAGAGGTCCTCGCGGACTTCCCCGACTTCGAGTTGGTCGACACGTTCACCCGCTACATGCACGCCCCGCCACTGCCCGTGCGCCGGCTCCCCGCCGAGCGCTGGCTCGGCTGGCACCTCTGGGTGCGGCTGGGCGCGCGCCCCTCCGGCCGGGCGGACCGGGACCACGGCCATCGGCGAGGCGGGCCGGCGTGAGTGAGCTGGGTGCGCTCGTCGCCCTCCCCACGGCGAGTGCACCCGACGACCCCGCGGCGCCACCGCGGCGCGTCGCCGGGATCTGGTTCCTCCTGGTAATCAACGTCCTCGGGTTCTTGCCGGGGTCAAGCATGATCATCCCGATCCCACGCCCGGCAGGCCAAGCAATCACGATGGGCGCCCTGGTGGCGGCCTTCGGGTTGGCTCTGGTCCTCAACCCGCGCGTCCGGGTGCGGCCGAGCGCCTACCTGCTCCTGCTGAGCCTGCTCACCACCGTCAGCATCGCCTCGAGCCTGCGGCTGGAGTCGGGGTACGGGTCACTCTTCCGCTGTTTCCGGTTGACCGTGTTCGTGGCCACGCTGTGGCTGCTCTCGAGATGGTGGCGCGGCGACCTGTGTTTCGCCCGCTACCACCTGCGCGCGCTGGGCGCGGTGCTCCTCAGCGTGCTGGCCGGCCTCATCATCTCACCGGGGAAAGCCTTCGCCGACCCCGACGGCCGGCTGGGAGGCACGATCTGGCCCATCCCGGCAACGCAGGTCGGCCTGTATTGCGCCATCGTCACAGGGCTCTGTGTGGTTCTGTGGATGACTCGGAACATCGACGGGCGCAGCGCGGCCCTCATCACGCTGCCGGCGGTGGGCCTCCTGCTGCTCAGCCACACCCGTACCGCGTTGCTGGGGCTGCTCACCGCGCTGCTCATCGCCAGCCTGAGCATGGCGTTCACCAACGCGCGAGCACGGCGTTGCCTCACCGCCGGAATCGGGTTCGGCGGCGTGGTCTACGTGACCGTCGGTCAGGCCGTCCAGACCTGGCTGGCGCGCGGTGAGGACGCTGAGCAGCTCTCCACGCTCACGGGCCGGGAGAAGGTCTGGGACCTCCTGCTGGCGAAGCATCGAACCCTCAGCGAGCAGTTCATCGGCGTCGGCCTGACGGACAAGTCCTTCGCCGGACTCCCGATCGACGACAGCTGGCTGTCGATCTACCACGAGCAGGGTTGGGTAGGCATCACGCTCGTGGTCGCGTTCCTTGGCTGCCTGCTCGCCACCGTCGCGCTGCGGCCGCCCTCCCCGGCGCGCGCGTGCGCGGTGTTCCTCATCGCCTACTGCCTCTTCGCCTCGTACACAGAGGTCGGCCTCGGCGACGCGTCCCCGTACCTGCTGAACCTGGCCGTCGCGGTCACCCTGCTCGCCCGCGCCGCCGCTGGCACCGAGCCGCATTCCGCCACGCAGCGGGAGGGCGTAACAAAAACCGCGACCACAACGAGATTAGAGTAGTGCGCGGCACCGCTCGTCTCGATGGATAAGCTGATTCCGCACTCAAGTGCGAAAGGTAGTAACCGTGAGTAAATCAGGTGTTCTTCTCGATCGGGACGGCACGATCATCGTCGACCTCGGTTATGTCGGATCAGTCGATCGGGTTGAATTTATCGGGGGTTCGATCGAAGCGATTGCCGCGCTCAACGCGGCTGGCATCCCGGTGGTGGTGGTCACCAACCAGGCTGGTGTCGCTCGCGGTTATTACGAGATCGAGGATGTGCAACAGGTGCACAAGTACATGATCGCCGAGCTGGCCCGCAAGGGAGCGCATGTCGATCTCTGGTTGTTCTGCCCCTACCATCCCGACGGCCTCGTCGAAGCTTTCACCCGCACGAGCGCCGATCGCAAGCCCGGTCCGGGTATGGCGTTGGCGGCGGCGCAGGCTCTCGACCTGGACCTCTCGGCATCATGGGTGGTGGGCAACGATTCCGTCGACATCGGTCTCGCCAAGGCCGTCGGGGCGTGTCCCCTGTCCGTTGGCCCCGCCGGCCCCATCGATCCGGAGGTGGCCTCGTTCCCGGATCTTGCGGCCGCTGTCGAGTGCATCCTTGACCGTGGTGGCGTCGGCGGTGGCGTTGTGCCCGGACAAGAGAGCGCTCCGCCCCGGTTTCCGGCGCACCAGTTCGACCGGGCCGATGCCTTCGGCGGCGAGTACGTCGCCGAACTGTCCCGCGCATTCGGCACTCTCGATCTCGAGCACATCAACCGTGCCGCCGAGATCCTCGTCGAGGCCTATCATCGCGACGCGGCCGTTTTCGCCTGTGGGAACGGCGGTTCCGCGTCCATCGCCAACCATCTGCAGTGTGACCACGTGAAGGGCGTCCGGAACGGCACTGACCTCACTACTCGCGTCTACAGTCTCAGCACGAACGTCGAGCTGCTCAGTGCCATCGCCAACGACCTCGGCTACGAGAGGATCTTCGAGTACCAGCTGCAGTCCCAAGCCCGGCCGGGCGACGTCCTTGTCGCGGTGTCGTCGGGGGGCCGCTCGCCGAACATTGTTCGAGCACTTGACTGGGCGGGCGCGAACGGCATGCAGACCATCGCGTTGACCGGGTTCGCGGGCGGGCCGGCCAGGCGGCGGGCTACGGTATCGATCCACGTCGACTCGACCAACTACGGGATCGTCGAGGACACCCATCAAGCATGTATGCACCTACTGGCCCAGTACATTCGGCAGTCAAGGATGACCGCTGATGCCGTCACGTCCCAGATCTTCTGACGACATGCGCGTCGCCATCAACCTGCTCACCGACGATCCGGCCAATCCATCGGGTGCCCATTGGTTCTGGACCCGCGTCATCCCGGAGATGGCGAAGCGGCTCACCGGCGACGAGGAGTTGCATCTCCTGGTCAGTCCAAAGTCGCGGCCGCTGCATGAGGGCTACGGCGCGGGCGTCCACTACATCACGTTTCCCTGGTCGAACGAGCGGCCACCGCTGCGGACCTTGACCGAGCACCTTTACGCTCCGGTTCGGCTTCCACCCGCGGGAATCGATGTGTTCAACACCTTGATGGCGCCGTTGGTCAGCCCGGCACGATCGCTCGTCATCCATTTCAAGACACTGCACGCCTACACAGCGCCGACGTCGGTCCGCCCCGCGGCGCGCCTGTACCGGCGCATGAGTTATCCCCGTACCGCCCGGATGGCCGACGCGATCATCATCAACTCGGAGAGCCTGCGGCAGGAGGTGCAGCGATACCTGGACGTCGATCCAGCGAAGTTGCATCTGATCCCGGAGGCGGTGGACCACGACCTGTTCCGACCCGGTGACCGCGACGACGCCTGGAGCCGGGTGAGCGCGAAGTACGGAATCACAAAGCCCTTCGTGCTGTTCGTGTCGTCACTGTGGCCGTACAAGAACTGCGGCGGCTTACTTCGCGCATTCGCGGCGGCAAAAGCGGAGCTCGGCGGACGGCAGCTCGTCGTGGTCGGCCCCGGCCGCGACGTGGAGTACGTCACCGAGCTCCGCGCCTTCGCCGACGAGCTCGGCATAGCCGGGGACATGGTGTGGGTCGGCGGCGTGCCGCTTGAGGAGACCGTCGGCTTCTACCGGGCGGCGGATGTCTTCGTGTACCCCTCGTTCAACGAGACGTTCGGCCTGCCCCTCCTGGAAGCCATGGCGTGCGCGTGCCCGGTGGTCACCTCGGACACCAGCGCGATGCCCGAGACCGCCGGTGGTGCGGCGTTGCTGGCGGACCCCAAGGACCCCGAGTCGATCGCCAGTGCCATCGTCGAGGCCTGCGGCGCGCAAGGTCAGCGGCTCCGGGCTCAAGGCCCCGTGCGAGCGGGTGAGTTCACGTGGGCAGCTACGGCCGAGCGCACCCTGGCCGTGTACCGCGAGGTCCATTCCCGCCGACCGCGTCGAGGTGGCCGATAATGAGGATTCTCGTCACCGGCGGAGCCGGGTTCATCGGGTCCCACACTTGCGATCGTCTGGTCTCGCTCGGCCACGACGTGGTTGTGCTGGACGCGCTGACCGCCCCGGTACATCGGGACCGCAAGCCCAGCTACCTCACACCCGGCGTCGAGCTCTTCGTCGGCGATGTCCGCAACCGCGATCTCGTCGCCAACCTCCTGCGGCGCGTGGATGCCGTCTACCACTTCGCCGCCTACCAGGACTACCTTCCCGACTTCGCTACGTTCACCGACGTCAATGTCACCTCGACGGCGTTGCTGTACGAGCTCATCGTTGCCGAGCGGCTCGATCTGAGTCGGGTCGTGGTCGCCTCGTCGCAGGCGGCGATGGGTGAGGGTCTCTACGTCTGCCCCGATCACGGTGAGCAGACGCCCGACATGCGGCCCGAATCGGCGCTCGAGCAGTCGCGATGGGACCTGAGCTGCCCGATGTGCGGTGGCCCGGTCGAGATGCTCCGAACACCCGAGCGGATCGCGAACCCGCAGAACGCCTACGGGATGTCGAAGCACGCCGAAGAAGTGGTGGCGGTGAATCTGGGCCGCCGCTACGGCATCCCGACGGTCGCCCTCCGGTACAGCATCGTGCAGGGCCCCAGGCAGTCGGTCTACAACGCGTACTCGGGCGCGTGCCGCATCTTCTGCCTGCACTATCTCCAGGGCAGCGCCCCAACCCTGTACGAGGACGGCCAGGCCGTCCGCGACTACGTCAACATCCACGACGTGGTCGACGCCAACGCGCTCGTGCTCACCGACGACCGCGCGGCGGGCCGGGTCTTCAACGTGGGCGGCGGAACGGGCTACCCGACCGAACAGTTTGCGGACGTGGTGCGCCGTCAGTACGGGTCCGACGAGCCCGGCCGGATCAGCGGTGAGTACCGGTTCGGAGATACCCGGCACATCCTTTCCGATATCGACGCCCTCAAGCAGCTCGGCTGGGCGCCCCGGCGGACGCCGGCGGACTCGGTGGCCGAGTACGCGGCCTGGCTGGAAGGGATGGCGGGTCTCGATCAGATTCTGGCCGAGGCGGATGCGAAGATGCGGGCGCTCGGCGTCGTCCGGAAGGCCCAGCGATGACGAGGACCCAGCGATGAAGGCGTTTCTGCTGGCGGCCGGGCTGGGCACGAGGCTGCGCCCGATCACTGACAGCATTCCGAAGTGCATGCTCCGGATCGGCGACCGGCCGCTTCTCGACATCTGGCTGGATGCGCTGGCCACAACTGGGGTGCACGAGGTGCTCGTCAACCTGCACCATTTCGCCCCTGTGGTGCGCGCGCACGTGGCCGCCCGCGGCGGCCCACCGGCGGTGCGGCTGGTCGAGGAGCCAGAGCTGCTCGGCAGCGCCGGCACACTCCTGGCCAACCGCGGCTTCGTTGATGGCGAGGAGATGTTCCTCGCCATCAACGCGGACAACCTCACCGACTTTGACCTGAGGGCACTCATCGACGCGCACCGCGCAGGCGGTGCGATCGCGACGCTCTCGCTGTTCCGCTCGCCGCGGCCCTGGGAGTGCGGCGTTGTCGAGGTGAAGGACAGTCGCGTCGCCGGATATGTCGAGAAGCCGGCCGATCCACAGAGCGACCTCGCCAATGCCGGCATGTACGCGTTCCACCCGAGCGCCCTTGATGTGATCGCGGGACCGCCGCCGAAGGACATCGGCCACGACCTGTTGCCGCGGCTCGTCGGCCGGGCGCGTGCCGTGCCGATTGGCGGCTGCTACTTCATCGATATCGGCACCCCGGCCGCGCTGGAGCGCGCCCGGGACGAGTGGCAAGCGAGGCGTGCATCGTGATCGTCACCCAGACCCCGTTGCGCATCGGACTCGTTGGCGGGGGGACCGACCTGCCCAGCTACTACCGCGAGCACGGCGGTCGGGTCCTGAACGCGGCCATCGACAAGTACGTGTATGTGATCGTCAAGCAGCGCTTCGACGAGGACATCTACGTCAACTACTCGAAGAAGGAGATCGTCTCCCGGGTCGAGGATCTTCAGCACGAGCTCGTTCGGGAGGCCATGCACATGGCCGGGGTGCGTGACGGCGTGGAAATCACAACGCTCGCCGACATCCCGTCGGCGGGGGGATCGGGCCTAGGTTCGTCTTCTTCGGTGACGGTGGGTTTGTTGCACGCTCTTTTCGCCTACCAGGGCAAGCAGGTGTCCGCCGAGGAACTCGCCGAACGGGCCTGCGCCATCGAGATCGATCGCTGCCGAAAGCCGGTCGGCAAGCAGGACCAGTACGTGGCTGCCTTCGGCGGGATCCGCGACATCCATTTCGGACCAGGTGACCGGGTTGTCGTCGACGAGGTTCGCCTGCCGCCGCCGTTGCGTCGGCGGCTTCAAGGCGAGTTGCTGCTCTTCTTCACCGGCATCACCCGGAGCGCCGACACCATTCTCGGTGAGCAGACGGCGAACGTCGGCGACCGGATCCCCCAGCTCAACCAGCTCCGGGACCTCGCCGGTGCGGCGGCGGGCGGACTGCGCAGCGGAGACTTGGATGCCCTCGGCACCGCCCTGTGCAAGAGCTGGCAGGCGAAGCGAATGCTGGCTGCGGGTGTGTCGAACCGGCAGATCGACGACGCCATCGAGGCGGCGCTCGCGGCCGGAGCGTCGGGTGCCAAGGTGACCGGGGCCGGTGGCGGTGGCTTCCTCTTGGTCACCTGCCCGGTCGAACACCAACGTGCCGTGCGTGAACGGCTGACCCACATGAAGGAGCTTCCCATCGCACTCGAGCCGCTCGGCTCGCGGGTGATCTTCAACGTCCACCGCGACATCTGGAACTGAACCAGGTGAGAGGGACCAGTTGATCCGTCGGGCCGCTCTCCGACAGCGGCCCGACGATCACGACACGAGTGGCTGCTTCGGCATCACATCGACGCCCGACGACCGGCGCTGTGTTGACAGAACGCTGTACATCGCGCCCACCAGCCCGATCACAACCAGGACGAGGTCGACGGTGTCGCCCGCCCGCACGTCGAACCCAGGTATCAAGGCCGCCGACACCGTGTGCAGGTGCAGCACCACGAGCACCAATGCACCCACTGTGATCCGTTGAGCGGTACTGGTGAGCTCGCCGCGGACCACCATACCGGCTCCGACAGCAATAGGTATGAACAAGAGAAGTAGATCATACCTTGAGTGGTAGAAGCCGATCAGTATTGACGTGCAGACGACGGCCGATACCAACAGCGGATCGCGGGTCAGGCGGACGGCGACCAGCGCGGCGGCGAACGCCAGTAATGGAACACCTGCCTGGAGCCAGAGGGGTGGATTGACCAGGCCGTAGCGCGCCAGCTGGCCTATGATGTCGAAACGCAGCTGGCCGGGGTAGGCCAGCCCCGTGGGAGAGGCGTTCGAATTCAGTACCGCGAGATCCCGCAACACCGATCGCGCGAACTCGATCGGGCCCCCGGCGGCCACCGCACAGAGGATCAGCGCCGGCATTGAGAGGAGAGTCAGTCCGACAAGGCCCCACCACACCTCACGGAATCGCCCGAACCCGAACCCGACCACAACAGCTGCTCCGAATTGCGCCTTGACCAAGGCGAGCGCCACCCCCACCGCGCAGGCACGGTCGATGACTGACCGAGGTCGAGGGGCTTGCACGTCGGCCGGTCCGCTGCTCGGCGGCGCCGGCCTCGCCAGCGAGCGCAGCACGAGTGCGATGCCGAGCACGGCGAACACGCTGCCCACCTGGGTGGACAGGGCGCCACGTCCTGGATACCAGATGTTCATCCACAGCAGCCCGGCCGGGACGGCGATATCGGCAATGGTGGGCAAACTCCACCTGCAGATGACCCGCAGCATGACAACCGCGACGCCGAGCGACAGTACTTGGTAAACGGCTACCGAGACCAGGTAGGGCAGCGGCGCGAGGACGCCGGCCAGCAGCAGCCAGGCTGGTGTGTACAGCGAGAAGGGTAAGGCCCACGGGTTGGCGGCCAGGTAGGTCCCGGGATCGTAGGGGTTGCCACCGCGGAGCAGGAACCGGCCGGGGGTCCAAACGGTGTCTCGGAAGTCGCCAAAGTAGCGATCTCCAGATATCCGGTAGTGCTCCCCGGGCAGGATCGGATGACGGAGCATGACCCAAACCCTGACGGCCGAGGCGGCCACAGCCGCAAGCCAGAGCGCGATGACGACCAGCTTCCGCACCTGTGGCCGGCCGAGGAGCTGTGCGATTCGATAGACGGTGGTCATCGTCGGATCCTCCGGTGTTCGTCCGCGGAGCGCTGGTTCTGCCGACTCAACATGAAGGGCGGGGCGAGTTGTCGATGAATGTGCTGTCGGTGTCTTGTCCGTTGGGTTGGGCTCGCCAGGTGGCTGGGGGGGTGCCGGGGCCGGTTTCGTAGGTGACGAAGGCCCAGGGTCCGTAGTAGGTGTTGTGATGCCAAATATTGTCTTGGTGGTAGGTGATCGCGTCTTGGACAGTTCGGGCTTTGTAGGGTGACCAGGCTGGGACTGTGCCGTAGTTGGCGAAGATGGCCATTCGGCCAGCTAGGCCATGGGAGCAGCCGATGACTCGGGGTGAGTAGATGAAGGTGTTGTCGTGGATATCGAGTCGTTGGGTTTTCCATCGGCAGTCGTTGAACAGCGGTGGGGTATCGATGGCGGGTGGGGCGCAGGCGGCCGGTGAGCTGACCAGGCGGGTGCAGTATCCGGTTGAGGTGTTTGCCGCACTATTGCAGAAACGGTCGGCGTTTTCCCAGGCGGTGATCCCCGACCAGTTGTTTTCCAGGGTGTTGCCGTATATCTCGATTTTGTCGGTGCGGGCCGGGACGCGCGGTTCACCGCCGGATTCGCTGATGTAGATGGTTCCGACAGGGAAGTTGTCGTTGCGGTCGACGAATTGCCTGCCCATACCGAACGTGTTGTTCCTGATGATGTTGTTGCGCAGGATCAGGTTGTAGCTGATCTCGTAGATGAACGCTTCCCCTTCATTGTTCTCGATCAAGTTGTTCTCGACGAGGAAGTCGTTGTCGTTCGTGTCCGCCCACAGGCCAGGGCCGTGGTTGTCGTGTACCCAGTTGTTTCTCACGTCGGCCTTGTTGACGTCCCAGAACTTGACTCCCCCGGTGCAGCCGCAGCCTCCCGGCAGGGTGTGCTCCAGGTCGTCGGTGTTGTTGCCGACAATCTCGTTGCCCACCACGACGAGATTGCCTCCAAAAGCGTTCATCCCATATTGACCATTGTTCCGGAGGCAGTTGTGGAGCACCCGCTGACCGTAGCCGGCCATGAGGGCGGCGCCTTTGTTGTTCTCGAAGGTGTTATTCGTGATGACCCAGCCGTCGCCTGAGTCGTGGTTGACCACCCCTTGATCGACGGGGGGGATGAATCCGCGCACCGTCAAGTCACTGATCGTCACGTTCGACGCCTTAGCCACGAACGCGTACATGTTGAACCCACGCCCATCGACCACCGCGTGCGGGGCGCCGATGTATCGGTTGCCATCCTTCGGGGCAACCTGACCGAACTGGTCCGTCCCGAGTGTGTGCGTGCCCGGGGCGAGCCAGAACGTCGTCCCCGGCGGATTGTCCTTGGTCTTGTCCGCCAGGTCGTTGTCCACGGCCGGATTGACGACGACGGCACCGGCTGGGGGCACCGACGGCCCCGGAGCCTGGTGGTCACATACGGCCGCGATGGCTCCGGGCCGGGCTGCGCTGGCTGGTCCCACGTCCTCGAGAGCCGGCTGACACCCGCCGAGCAGGACGACGGTGACCATAGCGAGCGACCACCAAGCTCGACAACGCGCGACCCGCCGTGTCCTGGCAACGGCTGTGCAGGGGTCGTCGGCGATGCCAGCGGTGGCTACACGCTTGGGCGGCATTTTTTGATCACCTGATTGATTTCCCGGCAGTTTCGAGTTTTGCGAGAGGGTCGTCACGTTCCGTTGTCAAGCTGGATCAGACGCATATCTGAGATTCGTTTTAGCCGTCGACTTCGTTACGGTTCCCATGCTGCGGGCCGACCGTCGGTGCCGGCTACGGCATATGTCTGTACCGGATGTACCCGGTCCGTTACTCTTCGATGGATATCTCCCGCACAGACTCCCTTGTAACAATGGCGAGCCGAACGCGATTATACGAGGAGAACATCGCGCCCGACGACCTTCTGGAGATGGACGCACAGGCGCGTCCAAACTGATCTATCAGTCGAGGAGCCCAGACATGGCCACGGCGGCGGAACTGCGCGCGCAGCGCGCGACGCGGACCCGGTTATCGGTCTTCATAGGCGTGGTCAGAGCGAGCCGGCCGCGGCAATGGGTAAAAAATGTCCTGGTGGTGGCGGCCCCATTCGCCGGTGGCGTGCTACTGAACGGGCACGTGCTGGCCAAAGTGGGCCTCGCCTTCGCCGCGTTCTCGCTGGCGGCCTCGGCGGTGTATCTGGTCAACGACACCCTTGACGTAGCGGCCGACCGGGCTCACCCGACCAAGCGCAACCGGCCGATCGCGTCGGGAGTGGTGTCCCCGGCGTTGGCGATCAGCATGTCGGTGGTCCTGCTGGCCGCGGCGCTGGCGGTGGCGACGCTGGCCACCACGAACCTGGCCATCGTCATCGCGGTGTACGCGGCGGTACAACTCGCCTACTGCGTGCGACTCAAGCACGAACCCGTCATCGATATGTGCATTGTCGCCTCCGGGTTCCTCATGCGGGCGATCGCCGGGGCTGCTGCCGCGGCGATCGTGCTCTCGCCGTGGTTCCTGCTGACCACAGCGTTCGGATCGCTGTTCATGGTGGCCGGCAAGCGATATGCCGAGATCGAGCTACGCAACCGGACCGGGGTGGAGATCCGCAAGTCGCTGGACCAGTACTCGGCATCCTACCTGCGGTTTGTCTGGGGAATGTCGGCCACGGTGCTGGTCGCGACCTACGGGTTGTGGGCCTTTGAGAGTCTGGCGGCGCGGCACTATTCGATGTGGTCGGTGATCTCGATGGCGCCGTTCGTGATGGCCGTTCTGCGCTACGCGGTCGACGTGGACCAGGGCAACGGCGGGGAGCCCGAAGAGATCGCCTTGAGCGACCGGACCCTGCAGATGCTCGCGGTGGTCTGGGTCGCCACGCTCGTGCTCACCGTCTACGTCTGACTGTCGCACACCCGCCAAGGCCGGACATCACGGCTCAACCCGTGAATGGACACGACGTTTGCGCATTCGTTGATAACCGAGGATGACGCCCACCGCGTGTACGCACCCAGCTACGACGCTGGCCCAGCCGGCCCCAATGAGGCCGAATGAACTCACAAGGACGAGTGTCGTGGTGATGGAGACGATGGCGCAGGCTACCTGCATTACCCAGAGTCGCTTCATCTGATTGGTCGCCTTCAGCGCCTGATTACACCCGAAGCCTACGCCCATGATGACATAGTTGAGAGCAATGAGCTGAGTGACCACCGTAGCGTCGGTGAACGGCTCACCGTAGACCAACCGCAGTATCGGTGCCGCGAAGACCGACACGGCACCACAGTACAGTACCGTCAGAAGAACCACCGCGGCGGTCAACCGCAGGGTGTACTTGTCGAGCCCTGAGATCCCTTCGTCTCGCAACCCCTGTACGCACCCAGGAAGCCCGATGTTCCCGCCGGCCACGAAGATCACGACCACCGGTCCGATCAAGCTCACCCCGGCGCGGTACTGACCGAACTCAGCTGTACCGACCAGCGCTGGCACCAACAAGAGGTAACCCTGGATGGCGATGAACCCCGTGCCAAACTCCGCAAGGAACCACCGGCTTTGGCGCCACAGGCCTCGAAGGTGTGCCGCTCCCCGGCGCAGCGGCTTGCGCAGGCCCGACAGTGCGATCCCGTTCCACGCGCCGACAGTGGCCCCGAGTCCCCACGACGCCAGAAACGCCGAGACGGTTGTCATATGGAGTGCCAGCAGCGCCGCGGTCACCGCTCCTTGCGTGAGGGTGAACAATACGTCGCTGATCAATGCGCGATCCGGTCGCTGCAGGCGAAACGACATTGATCGGTAGTAGTCCTGCACGAGCAGGCTAGGAATCCACGGTGCCAAGGCCAGCAGGGCAACCGCGGGGTCGAAACCGGCGAGCAGCAACATGCCCGCCCCCGCCGCGAGCGGGACCGCCACCGCCAGACCCAGAACCAGCGAGGCCAAGCAGCCCTCACGCGGGTCGGCGTCGCCGCCAGCCGATGCAACTACCGTCATCGGCTCGCATACCAGTGCGCGATTGGCCCCCAGTACCGCCAGCCACACGAGGAACGCGATACCAAAGGCCCCGAGGGCGCTGGCGCCGCCCGTGCGTGCGACGAGGACTCCGAGTGCGAAGTTCGACGCCGACGACACGAGTTGATCCGCCAACGCCAGAGCCGAGCCGCGACGACCGACGATGGGACTAGCGCGAATGCGGCCGCTAGCGTCCACGGCGGCGAATATCGCCAGACGGCTCACTGGCCGAAACGAATTCGTGTGGTCAGCGCAGCGGTGTCACCGCCGACGAAACCCCTCCCGAGCAGGGTTACGGCCGGCTGTTTACGCCCGAACCCGGCGGAGTACCAACCCAACGGTGGGCTGGTCTCACCGCGGTGGGCCGTCCAGGAGAGCTCCGAAGGCAGCTCGAGTAAGGCCGCGCGCTGCCGCCCTGCGTGTGTCCAACTCAAGTGTGCCTTGTCCCCCGCCAGCTCGGCGGTGATCCGGGGGCCGAGGTGGAACGTGAGCCGGCACGAGTGGCGGTGCCGGCTCACTACCTCATCGCGCACCCTGAGCTCGCGTGTCCCGCTATCCAGCTCCACCGACCGCCGGTGCACGGCGGGACGGCCGCGGCGGCGGTAGCCGTCATGCTCGGCGGCCCAGCGCGCGAGCCCACCGGTGTTCTCGCAGGCAACGAGAACACGGCTGCGGGCATGCCGCGTCCACATGAACGATCCCGCCATGGTGGACTGGTCATGACCGTCGAGCTCCAACGTATTGTGGCCAAGCGTGGAACGGAAGTAAGACCGCCACGCGGGTTCCCCGTGGTAGCAGAAGGTACCTGGGTCAGCGAGCAGGTCGACCCCGTCATTCCGAACCTCCACCGACAAGGCGTCAGCATGCGCGTGCGCCGCGATAGCCAAAAATCCGTGCGGGCCGCCGTCGCAGCGGCACCAGAGCTCACCATCGGCGTCGCGGCGCGGCACCCGCAGAATCGTGAGCCCGGCATCAGCGAAGTGGAAAGGCCGGCGCTCGGGGCGGCTGGTCACCGGTGACCGCGACCGCGTCAGCGCGGTCAGCAACGGAGTACACACGTCGTGGCGTCCCGTCTCCGGCCACCACGGTAGCCGCCCGAACAGGACCTCAGCGGTGGCCAGCAATGAGGCCCATCGGTCGGTGCCCGCACCGTCGAGGACGAGCCCGCGCCCGTCATCGCCGTCTCCCTGCCGAGGCGGCCGCAACCGCGTGTCGACGAGGGCCGCCAGCGCGTCGGACATGCGCAGCAGCACAAGCCACGTCGACTCAGCAACTGGGTCACCGGAGGCGTCGGCCTCGATCGCGGCAGCCAGGCCCAGTTCCAGCACCAGGCCGTGGTACTCGGTCGCGAGCTCGCGATTCACACCTGTTGGGAAGGTGTTGCGCCGCAGTTGCTCGTCCAGCAGGCGCTTCGCGTCGGTACGCCAGCGGCCCGATTCGGGGAACCACGGGAAGGCGCACGCCGCCGCGAGCCGCCCGGCGGCCTCAGCCACGGTGTGGTTGTTCGCCGACGAGCCGATGCTCGGGAACGCGCTCAGCCACCGCTGGTGGTGGTAGATCTGGCACAGGGCCTCCGGGTTGTTCTCGAACAGCTCCGGTGCGCCCGGCCAGCCCTCGAGCAGCCGGCGCACCCATACCCAGGAGAGCAGCCGGATGCCGAGCTCGATCCCGCTGGCCCAGTGCACTCCGCGCATCGGCGGGTTCGCGGCCCACCAGGACGTCAGGTGCTCGGCCACCCGGCAGGCGTACCGGTCGTCCCCGGTGACGGCGAAGGCCGCCGCGAGGACTGTGAGGTGCTGGTGGCGGGACAGCTCCCACAGCTGCTTGATATCCCCGACGGCCAGCTCGTCGCGGTAGTCGATGTCGAAGGCGTAGGCGCCCGCCGGCGCCCGCCGGCCCGTTCTCGGGTCGAATGACCAGTCGGGGCTGACCATGTCCTCGCGTGCGACACCGAAGAACTCCGCGTGCCCGTCCATCAGCCGCGCCGCGGTGGCCGTCACACGTGCCTTCGCGCCGTCCGGGACGCTCCCCGCTACGTGTTCGGGGAGCACCGTCGCGAACCGCCGGGTGCGCAGGCAGCTCCGCTCAGGCTGGAAGGGTTCCTCGAAGAGTCGCCGCCAGCGGCGGATCCGCACCGCGGCCCGAGCCCGGCACAGCATCTCTTCCGGGTTCATCCTGGACAAGCGGCGCAGGTACCAACCGGGGCTCATCATGGCTGGACGCCTCGGGACAGAATTGCCGCGGCCAGGTCGACCGGGGCCCCGGTGGCGAGGCTCTCGTGCACCGCCAGGGTGGCCCGGGTGGTCGCGATCAGTGACTCGGCCGGGACAGGCATGGGTCCGCTGGAGCGGACCGCATCGACGAACGCGTCGAGCTGGGCGCGCTGGCCCTTGTCCCGCGTCAGCGTCATTCTCAGGGGGATCCGGGGAGCGGTCCACCGCGTGCGGCCGTGCAGCGTGCTCCGCCGGAAGTCGTCGAAACGCAGGACCTTGCCGTCCGCGACGACCTCAAAAGTCTCCTTGGGGAACCGGGTGCTGCCGGTCGTCGCGTAGGTGATCGCGGCGGTGGACCCGTCGGTGTGCCGCAGCACGATCTGCAGATCCGCCTGTCCCGGTGTCGCGCAAGCGAAGACCGACGAGGGGGCGGCATCCAGCCACCAGCTGACGGTGTCGATGAAGTGCCCGCCTTCACCGTCGAAGCGCGAGCCCTCGCTCTCCCGCCGGCCGTACCAGCTGCGCTGCTCCAGGCGCCCGGCGTTGATGAGGTAGCGGACCGACGCCGGCCCCACTCGGCGCCCGAAGCGTGTCCTGGCCTCGCGGAGTAATGGCGCGAACCGGCGGTTGAAGCCGACATGCAGTCGTTCGTTGCCCGACTCCTCGATGGCCAGCAGCACCGCGCTCAGCTGCGCCTGCGTGAGCGCGAGCGGCTTCTCCACGAAAACAGCCTTCCCGGCCCGCAGCGCCTGGCAGGTCAGCTCAGCGTGGGAGCCGTGCCTGGTCACGATGAAGACCGCATCCACGGAAGGGTCCGCGAGCATACTGAGGACGTCGGTGGACGCCGAGTCGAAACCAAACTTGCGCTTGGCGTTGATTGCCGACAGCGCTGAGGTCGTGACGACCTGTCGGAGATCGACGTCAGCGCGCCCGACCAGGTGCGGCAGCAACATGGCCGACGCATAGTTGCCCGCCCCAATGAACGCGACGCGCAGCGGCCCGCCGGGGCGCGCCGGGCGCCGGGAGTTTTGTGCTGGCGATTTTTCGTGCGTGCCGTTCGGCGGTGCTGTGGCAGGCGGTGCTATCACGGCAGGCGGTGCTGAGGCAGGCGGGTAGCGGAACAGCACCGCGACGGCTCGCAGCTGGCCTTCCTTGAAACGCTGGTAGGTCTCGACCGCCGCCGAGAAGTCCGCGACGTGGGAGACCAGCGGGCCGACATCGACCCGCTGGCTGGCGAGGAGGCCAAGGAAGCACTCCAGGTTACGCCGCTGCGTCCAGCGTACGTAGCCGATCGGGTAGTCCCGACCTTCGAGCTCGTAGCCTGGGTCGTAGCGGCCGGGGCCGTAGGAACGGGAGAAGCGGACATCCAGCTCTTTGTCGTAATAGGCGTTCCACGGCAGGTCCAGGCTGCACTTGCCGATGTCCACGACCCTGCCCCGGTCGCGGCTCAGCCGCGCCGCGAGCTCGACAGGCTCATTGCTGGCGCCGCCCGCCGCGAGGTAGACCTGATCCACACCGTGACCATCCGTCAGTTCGCGGACGGCGTTGTCGACAAGATCCGAGCCCGGGCCGCCACACACGATCGCTCCGAGCCGCTCCGCGAGCTGGCAGCGTTCCGGCGCCGGCTCGACCCCGATAACCCGAGCCCCCGTGGCGGTGAGCAACTGCACCAGCAGCTGCCCGATGAGCCCGAGCCCGATGACGAGGGCGACCTCCCCCAGCTGAGGTTCCCCGCGACGCACGCCTTGCAGGGCGATCGCGCCGACCGTGCCGAAGGCCGCGTGCTGGGCATCGACCCCCTCGGGCACCCGGCTGTAGAGGTTCATAGGCACCCAGTTGATCTCACTGTGCAGCGCGTGCTCGCTGCCCGCGCACGCGATGACGTCCCCGACGGCCACGTCATGCACACCAGCGCCGACTCGCTCGACCACCCCGCACAACGAGTAGCCCAGCGGGGTGTATGAGTCGAGCCGGTTGACCACCTTGCGGTATGTGGCGCCCGGCCCAGCGCTGGCCGCGCTCTGCAGGACCTTCGTTACCTGGTCCGGCCGGGCGCGTGCCTTGGCCAGCAGCGACATGTTGGCCTCGCTCACCTTCATCAGCTCGGTGCCGGTGGAGATCAACGAGTACTGGGTGCGGACCAGCACACCCCCCGGTTGGCACCCTGGGACCGGGACGTCCAGGAGCACCAGCTCGCCCGTCTTGTAGTTCTGCGCGACCTGTTTCATGGCGTCACCCACCTACGCGGCTCGGATTTCACGGGCACCAGCCTCCTTCGCGCTGCGATACCAGTACTCCAGGGTCAAGATGTGCCAGAGGTGCTTCGACCGGTCCTGCCGCCCAGAGGCATCCTCCGCGACGAGGCGCCGCAGCGGCTCGCGCCGCAGGAACCCGGACGACACGAGCAGGCCGTCGTGGATCACCTCCTGCACCAGCGGGGCCAGGTCACGGCTCATCCAGGCCCGCAGCGGCGCGCTGAACAAGCCTTTCGGCCGGTACACGATCTCTCGCGGCAGGATGGCCAGCGCCGCCTCCTTGAGCGCGGCCTTGCCCTGGCGGCCGACGACCTTGCGGTGACCCGGAAGGCTGAAGGCGGCCTTCACGACCTCCACGTCGACGAACGGCACGCGCACCTCGGTGGACGCGGCCATGCTCGAGCGGTCGGTGTAGGCGAGGTTCAGGCCAGGCAGAAACATCCGCGCGTCGGCCAGGCACATCCGGTTGACGAAGTCGCCGAGCGCCTGATCGGAGTACACGTCGCCATGTTCGGTGAGCACCTCGTCGACGACGTCGGCGAGCCCGGGGTCCACGAGGTCCAGCAGCTCAAGCCGGTCGTACATCGTGTAGCTGCGCCGGAAGGCGCTCTCCTCGGAGAGCTCGGCAAAGGACAGGAAGCGCTTGGCGAACCGGACGGACCGATACCCGCGCCGCGACGTCGCCACCGGCAAGCGTTCGACCACCGACCGCACGGGCCCCCGGAGTACTCCGGGCACCCCCCGGTACCGCACGGCCAGGACGTTCGCCAGATGCTTGCGGTAACCACCGAACAGCTCGTCCGCGCCCATTCCGGACAGCAGCACCTTGACGCCGGCCGCACGGGCCGCGGCGGAGATCAGGAAGGTGTTGATCGCGGCCGGGTCACCGATTGGTTCGTCGAGGTGGTAGACGATGGTCGGAAACAGGTCGCGGATCCGTGGTGCGATCTCGATCTCGTGGAGCTCGACGCCGAAACGCTCGGCGACCCGCCGGGCGTATCGCATGTCGTCGGGCATGGATTCCCACCGTGCGTCCTCGGGCCGGAACCCGATCGTGTAGGCGGAAATGCCCGCCTGGTGACGCGACGCGAGAGCGGTGAGGTAACTCGAGTCCAGCCCACCAGAAAGGAACGTCGCCACGGGCACGTCAGCGACCAGGTGACGGCGCGTCGAATCGGCGATGACGGCGTGGAGGTCCGGCGCCGGGAGCTCGGCGGCTTCCTGCGCGACATCACGGATCGACCAATAGCAGCCTCGCTCAACGCGACCGTCGGGTGAGCACCGCAGCCACGTGCCCGGCTGCAGCTTCTCCACCTCCCGAAAGGCGCACCGACTGTCGGGGACCCAGTAGTACAGCAGTGATGCCACGAGCGCGGCGTCATCGACGCTCAGGGACTTCCCGAGCGTGGCGACAAGCGCCTTGAGCTCGGAAGAGAAGACCAGGCCCCCACCGCGGCGCAGGACGAACAGCGGCTTGATGCCGAGCTGGTCACGGGCGAGGACCAGTTCACCGGTTCGCTCGTCAAAGACGGCGAAGGCGAACATGCCTCGCAGCCGCGGCAGGCACCCTATCCCCCAACGGCGCCACGCCTGAAGAAGAACCTCGGTGTCGGAGGACCCGCGGAAGCGGACACCCGCGGATCTCAGCTGCTCGCGCAGCTCCCGATAGTTGAAGAGCTCGCCGTTGTAGGTCAGCGCCAAGCCGTCGCGGACCATGGGCTGCGCCCCGGTCGGGGACAGGTCCAAGATTGACAGACGCTGATGGCCCAGGTGCACCTCTCCCTCTCCAGCGGCATGCTCATAACGGCCCATACCGTCCGGCCCACGATGCGCGATGATCTCCGTGAGACGATCCGTCAGGGGGCCGCCCTCCGGCCAGAGAAAGGTACCAGCGATGCCACACATTGGTTTTTCTGAAGCCTTTCAGCGTTGGGAGAGACGGTCGTAGATTCCCACATACGAGGGCATCTGGTGTTTCCACGAGAGTGTTTCCTCGACACGGCGGCGACCCGCCGAGCCCATTTTCTTTCGCCGGGTCTCGTCCTCCAGAAGCTCAAGGATAAGGTCAGCGTAATGCTCAACCAGGTTCGGCTCAGCATATACCGCCGCTTCCCCGGCCGAGACGCGTGTCTCGATGAGATCGAAGGCCACGACCGGGAGCTCGAAAGACATGTACTCCATGGTTTTGTTCATCGTCGAGACATCGTTGAGCGGATTTTTCGGATCCGGCGACAGACCGATGTCCGCAGTCGACAGTATCCGCGCGACCAACGAGTCAGGTGCCCGGCCGGTGAACTCCACATGGGGGTCCAACCGCAGCTCGACGGCCAGCCGCCGCAGATCCTTGGCGGCGTCACCGTCACCGATCAGGGTGAGGGCCACGTCGGACCGGCCACGGATGTGCACGATGTGGTGCATCGCGCGCAGTGCCAGGTCGACGCCGTCCTGCGGGCCCATCACTCCGAGGTAGGCCAGCAGGTACCGGTGCCCCCGGCGCAGGCTGGGGTCAGGCTCCCCTCGGCGCAGCGTGTCCGGGTCCGGGCCGGTGCGAACGACCGTGACGTCGGCGTCGCGTTGGCGGCCACGCCGCAGCGCCAGCTCGCGGTACGAGCTGTTGGTGGCGATGACGTGCTTGGACAGGGCGTAGGTGATCCGCTCGGTCAGCAGCAGCGCCCGGTGGACACCGGTGCGGGGCCGGGAGAAGCGGGACTGGTAAAGCTCAGGGCACAGGTCATGCTGGTCGAACACCATCGTGACGCCGAAGAACAGCGTGAAAGGGGCAACGGCGGCCCAGAGCACGTCCGGTGGGTTGCACACCTGCACGACGGCGAACGGCCGACGCCGCCAAGCCCTGGCCAGGTTCAGCAGGGTGGCCAGGATCGAGTACGCGTACTCCGCGACGAACATCGCCTGCCGGGTGAGCGGTGGGAACGGCCGGTACTTGAAGAGGTGGATGCCACCCAGCACCTGGTAGCCGGGGTCCCCGTTGCCCTTCGGGCAGACAACCGACACCTCGTACCCGTGATCGCGCAACGTCTGGCACTCAAGCCAGACTCGCCGGTCGAACGGCACCGGGAGGTTCTGGACGACGATGCAGACGTGCCGGCCGCGTCGAGCTGGCATGACGCTCACCACCCCACGCCCTGGTAGCCCTCGAGCGCCTCGACGTCGGCGCCGAGCCGACCGTGCAGGTCGTACACGACGCGCGGTCTGGCCGCCACCAGCGCGCCGCGCACGTGCGGGTCAGCCGTCGAGACCACCGCGACCTGGGCGCCTTCCAGGGCGTGGGAGGCCCCGTCGTGCAGCACCTTCTCCAGGTGGGGAAGGTGCGACTGGATGTAATGGAGGTTCGTCCCGCTCAGCTGGGCCGGGTTGACGACGGGGTCGTGGACGCGCACGTCGATGCCCTTGCCGATCAGGATCTCGGTGAGCGCGACATTCGGGCTCTCCCGCAGGTCGTCGGTCTGCTGCTTGAACGATAAACCGAGTAGCGCGACCCGCCGGTTCGTGCCGCCGCCCTCCGCAGCGTCGTTCACGGAGTGCAGGACCCGAGCCGCGAGGTCGCGGATGAGCATCTCGTTGGAGACAAGCGTCCCCTGCAGCACCGGGAGGTCCACGGAGTTCATCCGGGCGAGGTGCAGCAGGCCGCGGAGGTCCTTCGGCAGGCACGAGCCGCCGAAGGCGAAACCGGGACGCAGGTAGGCCGAAGAGATGTTCAACTCATGGTCCTGGACGAAGACATCCATCACCTCCCGGGCATCCACCTTCAACGATCGGTACAGCTGGGAGAGCTCGTTGGTGAAGGCCACCTTGAGCGCGTGGAAGGCGTTGCAGGCGTACTTGATGCTCTCGGCCACCCGGATCGGGACGACGTGCACGGCGCAGTCGAGGAATCCGAAAAGCTCACGCACCGCGGCACTCGCCCCGGGTGTGCCACCGATCACGAGAAAGGGCGGAGCGAAGAAATCCGCCACACTCGTACCCTCCCTGAGGAACTCGGGGCACATCGCCACCTGGAGGTCAGGGCCGACCGTGCGCCCGGAGGCCGACTCGAGCAGCGGCACGACGACCTCCTCGACCGTGCCCGGCGGCACAGTCGAGCGGATGACCACGGTGTGCGGACGGTCCGAGTCCACCAGCGCCGCCCCGATCTCCCCCACGACCCGGCGGATCTGGGCCAGGTCAGTGCTGCCGTTGCCGGCCGACGGGGTGCCCACACACACCAGGGAAAGGTCAGCGGAGCGCAGGGCGACCCGCACCGACTCGGTTGCCCGCAGGGCACCCGCGGCCACCGCCGCGGCCACCAGCGGGCACAGATCGGGTTCGGCGACGACTGGTGACCGGCCCTCGTTCAGTGCCGCCACCTTGGCCGCGTCGATGTCGACGCCGACGACGTGCCGGCCGCGGCTGGCCAGACAGGCGGCGGTCACCGACCCGACGTAGCCCAGTCCGAACAGTGTGACGTTCATGGGATCCCTACTTCTTCATCAGAGGTGGCGGAAGGTTCCAGCACGGACAGGGCGTTGCCGGCCCGCAAGGCCGCGTGCAGCGCGTCCCACAGCGTGCCGTCGGAGCGGTCTCTGGGATCGGGCGCGACGAGCACCACCCCGATCGCGGAGATCTCCGAATGGGCAAGCTGGCGCGCGATGGTGTGCAGCCCGAGCGTGGTCGCATAGCCGGCACGGACGACCAGCAGCGTCGCGGCGCCGAGACGGCCGAGGTCAGCCCAGGACGCCTCGGGCCCGACCGATCCGACCCCGAGGGACAGTTCCGACCCCCGGACTGGGGAAGGCTGGTCGAGGGGCAGATCGGCAACGTCCACGATCCTGGCCGGACTATCTGAATCCGCAGCGGCCTCGCTCAGACGCTCACGGCTCAGGTCGGCGACGACCGTCACCGGATGCTCGGGAGTGAGCTGTGCGGCGATGTCCAGCGCGAGCGCCGCGGCTGTGCCCGGACACCCGATCTCGAGCAGCGATATCGACGGGAGAGCGTCGCGGACAACACGGGCCAGCGTCGCGGCCACCCGTCGCCGCTCCCGGACATGACCCGCGCGGCGACGCAACCGCCGAGGACCGCGAGGCGGGCTGGGCAACTGGGCGATAATCGACACGCCCAGCTCGGCGGCGATGTCGCGGCGCAGGACAGGACGGTCCCCGGTCACACTGAGGACCGTGGCCACCGCGAGCCCCAGGCCCAGACCCAGTACGAGACCCACCGCGGTGTTGATGATGCCGGTCCGCGGCAGGTGGGCCGGGAGCGCGATCGGCGGGTCCACGACTTGGGTTCCCGCCGCGACTTCGGGGGCTCCGATACTGACCTTCTCAGCCTGCTGTTGCAGGTTCTGGATCTGCGCCGCGAGCCCTTCCCGGACGCTGGTCAGCTCATTGAGCTGGGCGGGCGTGGTGGTCGCGGAGATCGAGTTGTTCACCATCGCGAGGTTGCTTTCAAGCCGTCCTCGTGCGTCGAGCAGTGCCGCGGACTGCGCGGTAAACGCCTCCTGGGTTCGCCTGAGGTGGTCGGCGATGACAACGTCGTCGAGAGCCTGTGCCCGGCGCACCGCGTCGCTACCATTCGCTCCCGCTACGGTGATCTCCAGGACATTCGGAGTCACGCCCACGCACTGATAGGTGGCGAGAAAGTCTGTGGGACGCTCGTTGACCTGGATTTTCTTGAGCGCCGCCGCGGCGACCTCGCTGGTCTGGCAGAGCGCGACGTCGGTGTCCATCAGGACTTGGCGCTCACTCGTCTGCTGGTCTTCCGCATGGACAACCAGCAGACGAGTGGCCGCCGTCGGAGGGGGCGGGAACAGGACGGTCAGCAGCACCCCGACGAACAGCCCCAGCAGCGCGAAAGACGTCCAGATACGCCGTCGCCAGCGAACTCCCGCCACGAGGCGCTCCAGGTCGAGCAACGGCTCAACCATCGCCGCGGCGCCCCGCGTCACGCCGGACCCCTGTCCGCGCGGTCGCGCGTCGGTCCGACCGCCGCACTCAGCGGCGACTGTTCACGGTCGACGTCCTCGTCCTCGGCGACCCTCGGCAGCACCATGAGTACCCCCGCGACCGGATGGCCCGCGTCGTGACACGCCTCCGCGACAGCGAGCAGCTCCCACGCGGTCCTCGTCCCCGATGTCACCACCACCAGAACCCCCGACACGTCGGGCGAGTCGGGAATGGTCGGCCGCACAGCGGAGACGGGCACGACGCTGAGCACCGCGGCGGGTGTCGATCGGTCCTGATCCGCGCTCGCGCTGACGTCCACGTTGATCGAAGTCGGGTGACTGGCGGCCTCGATCGCGAGCCGGTCCACCGCTCGAGAAGCAATCACGTCATCATCGACGACGATGACAAGTATCTTGACCGAGTCCTCCGGCGCTCCCCGCAGCCGGGCCAGCACCCGGCGGTAGCGCAGGTAATCCAGTGACGGGTCGCCATGCCCCGTGATCCGCTCGACATCCCACGGGGCGCCGTCGCGCAGCAATCGCTGGAGCAAGGGCCGCCGGGTGCCGGGGTCCCGCCCGTTCGACGAACCGTTCGCGGGCGACGTGACCGCCGCTTCGGCGCAAGCCCCCACGGTGCCGAGAATCGGCGCGCCCAGCGCGGCCGCGATCTCCGGGCCGCGCCACAACCGGCGGTCGGTTTGGTGCGCCGCGACCAGGGCAAAGGCGCCGAGCACCGCGCCGAGCACTACCCCGCCGGCAACCAGCTGGAGCCGGATCGGGGTCAGCTGAGCTGGCGGCGCCAGCGGTGGCTCGATGACGCTGAAGTCCTGCCCACTGGCTGCGGCCTGCCCCTGAGCTGAGGCGATACTTGCATCGAGGTCGTCCAGTTCCTTCGCCGCGGCCGTCTGACTGCCATTCAGTTGCTGCAGCTCCGCGCGCGCCGCGGCGCCCTGCGCGTTGGCCGCGTCCAGCAACCCGACCGACCCCTGTAGCTCACTGATGCGCTGGTTCATGCTCGCGATCTGCTTTTGCAGGCTGTCCCTGCGCAATGTGAGCACCTCACCGGAGACACTGCTGGCCTTGGTCATGAGCTCACCTGCGAACGCGATGTATTGTTGGGTCACCGCTTCCGCGAGCTGACGCGCCCGATCGGGGCTGTTCGCCTTGACATTGATCTCGATGACGTCCCCGTCGGCGACTCCGGCCGTCACCGAGTCGCGCAGAGCAGGCCCGTCGACGCCCCACTTCAGCCTAGCTGCCGCGCGGTCGAGGACCACCAGGCTCATCGCTATCTGGGCCTCGCTGAGCACTTCGGCCTTGTCCGGATCGCCCAGCACCAGCACCCGGCTGCTGGACTCGTAAGCAGACGGCCACAGCAGCGAGGCGCTGGCACCGACTACCGCACCCAACGTCGCGAGAACGAGCATCAACCGCCACCGTTTCCGCAGGATCTGTCCGACCATGGACAAGCGCACCACATCGTCACTCAAAGCTAGTAATCCCTGCCAGCGAGTGAAATTCGGCGCCGCGCACCAGGAGCTTCCGTGAAGCTGACTACGTTCCGCACCAGGCACGTCCCCTTTCCCGGCGACGGCCGGTCATCTATCACGGTTATCGGACGTGACCACTGCCGGCGTTACAACAAGGGCGTTGATATCACCCGCGGAAAAGATTCGCGTGCTGGACGTGACACACGGGGACTAGCGGGTGACCCAGAGTTCCCTTTCGCGGACCGATAGGAAACGCGGAACGGACAGTTGCTGGCCCAGTCAATAGGCGCCGGTGCCGCGCCGGACCGCGCCGACCGTTCTCCAAATGATCAATGCGTCCAGCGCGAGGGACCAGTCTCCACGTAGCGTAGATCCAGTCGGACTGCGTCTTCCCAGGACAGGTCGCTACGGCCGCTGATCTGCCACAGTCCGGTCAGCCCTGGCTTGACGAGAAGTTTCCGCTGCGCGTCCCTGGAGTAGCCGACGGCCTCCACTGGCAACGGTGGCCGCGGGCCGACCAGCGACATGGACCCGGTCAGCACATTGAGCAGCTGGGGTAACTCGTCGAGCGAGTATCTGCGCATGAAGGCGCCCACTCGGGTCACCCGCGGGTCCCGACGCAGCGTGAACAACGGGCCCGCGGCCTGGTTGACAGCGACGAATTCCGACTGCCGGCGATCGGCGTTCACCACCACGGACCGAAATTTGATCATCGAGAAGTACTCGCCGTGTTTGCCGACTCGGGACTGTCGAGAGAAGACTGGTCCACCTCCGCCGCGTACCGCGATCGCCAGCGCGACCATCACTGGCGCGAGCAGCAGTACCAGCAGGGCGGCTGCCAGCCGGTCACCTATCTCTGTCGAGGCGACCGCAGACCACGCGGTACCGGCCGCTTCCCACCAGTGTCATCAGGCTCACGCCGAGCGCGATCCGAAGATTATGCCCTGGCGGCTGGCCCCCCACCATTTGTGCAGCCCGAGCGACACGGCCATCGCCGCAAGATCCACGACGGCCACCGCTTGGGCATACCGGGTCTCCCAGCGTGGCCGCGCGACTGCGGCGCATCCCGGTTGGGTGGGGCCGACGCCGAAATCACCAAACGGCTGAGGTGACGACGCCAGACTACTATCGGCGGACCCTGGGCGCTCACATATCTCATTCAACCATCTCTTCACATAGCGTCTCTGGTAAATCGACCCTGACGTTGAAAACGTTACATAGCGCGCGATTATTACGATCTGAAGTTAAACCACTCCCGCGTGATAGCATCACGATGTGGGTTCCAGGTTCGACGTTGGGACCAGGTTCAACATTGGGGGGTTGTGATGAGCATGACCGCAGTCATCGGGTTAGGGATCGCCACCTGGGTACTGGTGGCCATCCCGCTCGCGCTGGTCGTGGCACGGGTGATCAGGTTGCGGGACCGGCAGAGCCCAGGTCAAAAACCACAGGAGGCACCAGCGGAGGGCAAATCGGGCAACGGTAACCGGCGGTTGGTCTGACGAGCGCCCGGCGGGCGTGGCAACCTCTCGGCTCGGTAGACCCTCGGCGGGATCACCATCGAGTCCGTGGAGTCAGCGGACCTCTGCGGTGGTCACCCCCGGGGCAGCACCACCTGGTCGCCTTCGCGCAGTCCCGACACCACGTGGGTGGTTTCCTTGCCGGCCTCGCCGAGCTCGACGGGAACATCTCGTCGCGTGCCGTCGGGCTGGAGCACGGAGACCGTGCCGGTCGAGCCGTGCCGGTGGACAGCGGAGGTGGGCACGACCAGCACGTTGTCGACCGCGCTGATGACCAGGTGCACCTGGGCGGTCATCCCGTCCTTCAGGCTGGGGTCAAGCTCGGTGAGGACCACCGTCACGAGGTAGGTGGTGCCAGCGCCCACGGCGGGTTGGACCGGCTCGATCGAGGTGACGATCCCTTGGCGGCTCAGGCCCGCAACGCCGTCGAAACTTACCTCGGCGGGCTGGTTCGGCCGCATCCCGGCGACGTCAGCCTGGCTGAACGGAAGTACCAACTGGAAGGACTTGACGTCTTTCAGCACAATGAAGGCACCAGCATCGCCGGGTTGGCGTACCGAATCTGAAGACGCCGTGTTGTACGACGCGTTCACAACCTGCCCCACGCCGCCGTTGATGCGATCGACTATCCCGGAGAACGAAGAATGCATGATCGTCGCGTCAAAGGCGTGCTGCGCGGTCACCACGTCAGCCTCGGCTTGATCGAGAACTTGCTGTTCCTCCTCAATGGTGTAGCGCCGGTCGGTGGACGCGAGGCCAGCCTTGTTCTCGGCGACAGTGACGTTCAGCTTGGATCCATCAATCACGGACTCTTGTACCGACCGGTCGAGGTCCCGCTTCTTTCGGGCCGCATCGATCGCGGCCTCGTCTTGAATAATGCGGCGCTGCGCGTCGGCAACGAGATCCCGCCTGCTCTCGGCATCCTGGCACGCGGTCAGAGTGGTCCCGGGTAGCCCGGTGGTGGGGCTGGTTGGTGGGGCTGGGGTTGCTGGGGTTGCTGGCGGCGTTGGAACTGTTGGCGGTACGGCGGATGTGGTGGACGTCCCCAGCCCTAGCAGGGAGGAGGACTGGTCGCATTGCCGCTGATCGATCTGGAGCTGCCTCAGCTGCCGCGCGAGATCCGCCCTGTCGAACTCCAACTCACGCAAATCCTGATCTATCGCCGCGGCGTCGAAGCGGTCGGCCTGGGCAGCCGCGTTCCGCACCGCGTCGAGCAGGTCTCGATAATGGTTGAGTTCAGCGACGGAGCCTTCGGCCTGGTTTCCGGCCTTGATTTGATCAAGCACGGCCTGCTGCTTGACGACTTCGTCCTTGGTCTTGCGCAACAAAACCTGTTGCGCGGTGTTGTCGGTTTTGGCCAGAATCTCGCCCGGCGTCACCCGATCACCGACGGACACGTCGAGCTCGGTCAGCCTCCCGCCCGCAGGGAAGCCCAACTTCTGCTCGGTGATGGCGTGCAGCGAACCGGTACCGGTCACCGTCGAGGTAACGGTGCCACGCAGTACTCGGGCGGTGGCCAGCAGTGGGCCGCCGTGCCCGCCGCTTTCGCTGACAGTGATCACCATCAGCGAAAGCGCCAGCGCGGAAGCGAGCCACCACACCGGCACCGCGCCACCCGGCACCGGCAGTGTCGCCGACAGCGCGGCAGTTGACTGCGGCGTGCGCGCGTGGCGGCGGCGCTGCCCGACTCGGCGGTCAGGTTGGAACGGAAACTTCATCATTGCGCCCCCGGTTGACGCGGCTCACAGACCACGCATGACTGCTAGCTACAGCTCGACTTCGTGACGGTTCAGCACCGACAACGCCTGGGAAAATGCAAGTGCAGACGCCTTTTCACTATGGATTACTTACCGCAACGAGGCAGTAACGTTCTGGATACGCACCCGATGGCGGTAACCTCAGCGGGGGAACCGGGCACCGCGCTCGAACACCGTGGCGGCCGCGGCGATGAGTAGCGCGGCCGACGTCGCGCCGGGATCCTGGTGGCCGACGCTGCGCTCGCCGAGGAAGCTCGCGCGGCCGCCGCGGGCAGGCAGCAGCGCGGTCGCGTCGCGACCGGCCTCGGCGGCGGCGGCCGCGCTCCGCAGGGCCGCGCCGAGCCCGGCACCACCGGCCAGAGCAACATCCAGCGCATCAATGGCGGGTGCCAGCGCGTCGACCATCGTCTTGTCCCCCGCTGCCACCTTGCCCCGCTGGCACACTCCGTCCAGACCAGCTCGCAAGACCCGGGCGAACTCCAGGGCCGATAGCGAGCGCTGCGCTCCCGCCGCGGTCGCCATGCGCAGGAAGAAGGTGCCATACAACGCGCCGCTGGCGCCACCCACCGCGCTCATGACCGTCATGGCGACATCCCTGAGCAGCTCCGAGGCGTGCTCAGGAAGCTGGCTGTCCAGCGCCGCGACCACCACCGCGAATCCGCGATCCAGGTTGATGCCGTGATCACCGTCGCCAATCGCTGAATCGAGCCGCGTGAGGAGGCCCTTGTTCACCACGATGGCACGGCGGAATTCACGAATCCACCAGGCCAGCGACGCCGCGTCGACCAGAGCGTCCATGCTTACCAACCCCAGTGCAGGGCCGGGGTGCCCACCGGCGCGTCCCACAATCGCAGCAGATCATCGTCGGCCCGGAGCAGGGTGACCGAGCACCCGGCCATCTCCAAGCTGGTGATGTAGGAGCCGACCAGCGAGCGCGCGATCCGCACCCCCGCCCGCTCGAGGATGCCCACCACCTCGTGGTACATCAGGTAGAGTTCGATCAGCGGAGTGCCGCCCAGCCCGTTGACAAAGGCGATCACACCCGCGCCACCGGTGAAGTCGAGGTCGGCGAGGATCGGGTCGAGCAGGTACTCGGCCACTCGCGCGGCGGGCGCGAGTGGCAGCCGTTCCCGGCCCGGCTCACCATGGATGCCGACACCGATCTCCATGTCGGTGTCCGGCAGCTCGAAGGTCGGACGGCCGAGTGCGGGCACCGTGCCCGAGGTCAGAGCGACTCCCATGCTCCGGCCAGCGGCGTTCACCCGCCGGGCGAGCTCGGCCACCTCGGTGAGGCTGGCGCCCCGCTCGGCCGCGGCACCGGCGATCTTCTCCACCAGCACCGTGAGACCGACCCCCCGCCGCCCAGTGACATGTCCAGTGACATGTCTGGGGGTATTGCCGGGGGGGTGCGGGTCACCGCGCACCGTCACGTCGTCAGCAATGACGACCGAGGTGACCTCAAGCCCAGATTCGGCCGCGAGCTCGGCGGCGATCTCGAAGTTCAGCACGTCGCCGGAGTAGTTCTTGACGATGTGCAGCACGCCGGCCCCCGCGTCGACGGCCGCGCTCGCCCGGAGAATCTGATCGGGAACCGGCGAGGTGAAGACCTCACCGACACAGGCCGCGTCGAGCATCCCCACGCCCACGAACCCGGCGTGCAGCGGCTCGTGGCCAGCACCTCCACCGGACACCAGCCCGACCTTCCCCGACACCGGGAAGCCCGCCCGATAAACAATTTTGTGCCGCTGGTCGACGCGCAGTTCGGGGTGGGCCGCAGCCATCCCGAGCAGCGCCTCGGCAACGACATCGGCGGGGTCATTGATGAGTTTTTTCATGGTGATCATGACTTTACCGGTTTGGTCCGCGCTGGCTCGACCACGCACCGGGCAACCCCGCTCGGCGCGATACGGTGGTGCCGCTAGGACTTCCCCGATCTGCCGCTGAGGATCTCAATGACGACGACCTCGGACACCGACCGGCTCCTGCGCGACCTCGAGCCGGTGGTCACCGAGAATCTCCACCGGCACCTGGCCGCGGCCAAGGAGTGGATGCCGCACGAGTACGTGCCGTGGAGCCTGGGCCGCGACTACTCCGGCCCCGACGGCCAGCCCTGGGACCCCGAGCAGTCGCGGCTGTCCCCGATCGCCCGTACCGCGCTGGAGGTCAACCTCCTCACCGAGGACAACCTGCCCAGCTACCACCGGGAAATCGAACGCGCGTTCGGGCGCGACGGCGCCTGGGGTACCTGGGTACACCGCTGGACCGCCGAAGAGGGTCGACACGCGTACTGCATCCGCGACTACCTCCTGGTCACCCGCGGAGTCGACCCAGTGGAACTGGAACGAGCCCGAATGCAGGTCATGCAAACCGGCTACGACACCCAGGAGGCGCCGCTGCTGCGCGTCCTGGCCTACGTGTCCTTCCAAGAACTCGCCACCCGCATCTCCCATCGCAACACCGGCCGCCATGCCGACGACCCCATCGCCGAACGGCTCCTCACCCGAATCTCCACCGACGAGAACCTGCATATGGTCTTCTACCGCAACCTCGTCAAAGCCGCCCTCGACATCTCCCCCGGCCCCACCCTGCGCGCGATCACCGACGAGGTCCTCGACTTCCACATGCCGGGCATCGTCATCCCCGGTTTCGCCCGCAAGGCCGCGCAGATCGCGCGGGCCGGCATCTATGACTTGCGTATCCACCACGACGAGGTGATCTGGCCACTGCTGCGCCAGTGGGGCGTGTTCGATCTGGAAAACCTCGACGCGCGGGGCGAGCAGGCCCGTATCGAGCTGGCCGCGTTCCTCACCCAGCTCGACGGGCAAGCCAGCAGGTTCGCGGAGCGCCGCGCCGAGGCCCACGAGCGGTCAGCCCGAAGGCTCCCGGCGCCGAGCTGACCGCCGAATCTCCTCCAGCTCGGCGGCCCGCTGCAACGTCGGAGCGGTGCCACCCAGGTGCACTGGCACCCACCAGGGATCGTCGCCTGGCCCGTCCGGGTAACGCGCGCGGGTCGCCTCGAGCAGGCCGCTCATCACCTCGAACAGCGCGGCATCAGCCGCTGGCCCACGCTCGGGCCGCAGCGGCGCCCCGATGGTCATGCGGATCGGGATGTGCCGCGCGGCGCGGACCGTGGGCTTGCGGCCCTTGGTCCACACCCGCTGGCTGCCCCACAGCGCCATGGGGATCAGTGGCACACCCGCGGCGCGCGCCATCCGGGTAGCACCGGACTTGAACTCCTTCAGGCAGAAGCTGCTGCTGATCGTCGCCTCGGGGAAGACCCCCACCAGCTCGCCCGCCCGCAGCGCCTCGACCGCAACCCGGAAGGCTTTCCCCCCCGCCATGCGGTCGACCGGGATGTGGTGCATCGCGCGCATCAGCGGCCCCGCCACCCGATGCGCGAACACCTCCTGCTTGGCCATGAAACGCACCAACCGCCCATGCTCCCGCCAGAACGGCAGGGCAGCGAGCGCGAAGTCGAGGTACCCGATGTGGTTCATCGCCACCACACCGCCCCCGGTAGCCGGGATGTGTTCCTGCCCGACAACATCGATTCGCAGGTCCAGAGCTCGAAACACACCCGCGATGGCATGGGCCACGCATCGGTACGCCCCATCGGTCACCCGCTCACGTTATCGGGTACCGCTCACGAGACAGCGTGGTGGTGTCACGCCTGCTAGCGTCCAGGCATGGTGGCCGCCACCGATCCGGAACTCACCGGCGACGACGCCACCGTCGCCCGCTGCGTCTTCCCGCCGCATCGACCCACGAGCTGACCTCGTTGCCCGGAAACACCCCGTGGTACACCTCGGGACACGACACGCCAGACACGCTCAGCGCCCACCACAGCGCTCAGCGGACCACTTGACAGGGGGGCGGGGCCTTGGCCACGGCAAATGATCAGTTCAAGGGTGCGCGGGAAAACACCGAATCGCCCACCCACCCAGGCTACTGCCTGACCCGGGAGGAGCTCGCCGAGCGGGTCAACGCCTACATCTATGACCACCACAAACAGAAGGAGACAGAGGCCAGCGCGAACTACGTTGGCCAGGTGGAAAACGGGAGAATCCATCTGGCCTGGTAAACTATATCGGGAAGCCTTCCGGGCGATCCTGGGTGTCTCGACTGATTCCGATTTGGGGTTCGTCAACGCCCATTCCCGCCGTACGGCAGTGAAACTGGACCCCGTGAAACGGCAAGAGTTCCTCCACGACGCCACCGCCTTGGGTGTGGGCGCCCTCGCCGGTCTGGAACCGCTCGCGACCCTCCTGGAAGCCTTGGGGGACAGCGAGCCCACCCCGATCCCCGCCCGGATCGGCGCCACCGAGATCGAACAGACTCGCGCCGCCACGCGGGCGTTCGAGTCGCAGTACTGCACCTTCGGTGGTGGGTTGGTCCGGGAAGCCGTCATGGGCCAGCTGCGCTGGTCGGCTGGCCTGTTGAGGGCGACCTGCCCGGAGCGGCTGCGCCCAGAGTTGTTCGCCGCAGTCGGCGATCTGGCCTGTGTGGCGGGGTACACGGCGGTGGACGCCAACGCCGATGATGAGGCTCACCGGGTGTACGGCTTCGCGTGGTCCTGTGCCGAGCGGGCCGAGGACTGGAACCTGCGCGCCGAGATCCTGTCGAACATGACGAAACAGTCGATCATGACCGGGCGGCTTGACGACGGCCTCACCCTGGCCGAACTGGCTCTGGTCCGCCCTGACCGGCTCACCACGGCCGCCCGGACGATGGTGCACACCAGCCGAGCCCGCGTGTTGGCCAAGATGCGCCGGGTTCAGGAGACCCTGACCGCCATCGGCACCGCTGATGAGCACTTCACGCACGTCACCCCGGACAATGAGCCCTCGTTCATGGCCTACTACACCGACACGCGCCATGCCCTACTCACCGGGCAGCGCCTAGCCGACCTGGCGATACTGGGCCGCGACCCCGGCGAGGCCACCAACCGACTCACGGCGGCGGTGACCGGGTACACCGACACCGGTGACACCCTCTCCCAGGCGCTCTGTCTGACCAAGTTGGCCAGTCTCACGATGGTCACCGGTGACCCGCTCCAGGCCGCCGCCCTCGGGCACGCGGCACTCGACATCGCCGGCACCATCCGCTCCCGGCGTGCCGCCGAGGAACTGCGCGAGCTGGCCCACTACGCCGCCGCCCACCAGCACCTCGATGAGGTCGCGCACCTGCGGCACCGGATCGCCACCCTGGTGGGCACCGGTAGCCCGACGGCCGTGCTCGACGCTCCCGGGTTGAAAACACCGGCGTCGCTCCCGGGATGGCACGTAGAGTCCACGTGACAACGGGCGTGCGCTGTCGGTGGAGGACATCATGGGGTTGCGGCGTTCCGCTGGCGCGAGCTCACCTGAGGTCAGCGGGCCGGCGCTGATCGGGGTCGAGGATGTCCGGACCCCGTCCTGGGCGCGGGTGTTCGAGGAGATGGCCGGCTCGGGCACGGGCCGGATGCTGCGCACAGCACCGGTGGCGCTGGGGTCGTTGCTGCGTCTGGCGTGGCGGACCTCGCCGCGGTTGACGCTGCTCGCCGCCGCTGTCGAGCTGGCCTCGGGGTGCACCACCGCGTTCGGGTTGCTGGCCACCGCGAACGTGTTCACCCAGCTGCTGGCCCAAGGCCCGACCCCGCAGCGGGTGTTGGCGGCGCTCCCGGCGCTGGCGCTGGTGATGGCCACCTACGCGGTCCGGGGACTGCTGGAGGCGGCGGTCGGCGCGGTGGGTGGGGTGCTGGCCCCGCAGGTGGAGCTGCGCGCCCAAGACGAGCTGCACACGGCGGTGATCGGGGTGGAGCTGGTCGCCTTCGACGACGCGGATTTCGTGGAGTTGGTGAACCGGGCGTCCATGCAGGGCGTGGAGAGTGTCGGGCGGGCGGTGACCGATGCCGGGAACCTGCTCAGCGCGGTGATCTCGCTCGGGGCCGCGATCGTCACCGCGGGGTTGCTCAACCCGGTGTTGGCGCCGGTGGTGGTGCTGGCCGCGGCGCCGCACGGGTGGGCCAGCCTGCTGGGCGCGAAGCTGTCCTACGAGTCGTTCGTGCGGATGATCTCACGCCGGCGCCGGTTGCGGATCACCAGCGAGCTGATCACCGGCCGGGCCGAGGCGGCCGAGGTCCGCGCCTTCACCACCCAGGACACCCTGCTCGGCGAGCACCGGCGGATCGGCTCGCAGCTCACCGAGGAGGCCGTGACGGTGGAGCGCCGCAAGACCGGCATCCGGTTGGTGGGGCGAACGCTGGCGGGGGTCGGCACGGCGCTGGCCTACGGCGTGCTCGGGCTGCTGTTGCACAGCGCGGCGATGCCACTGGCGTTGGCCGGGGTGGCGGCGGTGGCGATGCGCACCGCGAGCACCGCGACGTCGAGCACCGTGTTCGCCGCCAACCGCCTGTATGAGCACAGCTTCTACCTCGACATGCTGACCAACTGCCTCACCGCCGCCCACTCCTACCACCGGCCCGCTGGCGCGGCGCGGCTCCCGCGCGATCCGGCGCTCATTGAGGTCCAGGATGTGTCGTTCACCTATCCCGGCAAGGACGATCCCGCTCTGGACCGGGTCAGCGTGACGATCCGCCGCGGCCAGGTCATCGCCCTAGTCGGGGAGAACGGCTCGGGCAAGTCCACCCTCGCTAAGGTGATCACCGGGCTCTACCTCCCCGATCAGGGCCGGGTGACGTGGGACGGGGTCGACATCGCCCAGGTCGACCAGCGTGAGCTGCACTCTCAACTCGCCGTCGTGCTGCAGAACCCCGTGGGGTGGCCGATGACCGCCGAAAACAATGTCCGCATCGGCCGGTGGGAGCGTCCTGACCCCGACGGGGGCCTGCTCGCCGCCGCAGCGGCCCACTCCGGCGTCGACACCGTCGTCGCCGAGCTCACTCAGGGGTGGGACAGCGTGCTGTCCCGGGCATTCCAGAACGGGTGCGACCTCTCCGGTGGGCAGTGGCAGCGGATCAGCGTGGCTCGAGGTCTGTACCGGGACGCGCCCCTGCTCATCGCCGATGAACCCACCGCCGCGATGGACGCCAAAGCCGAGCACGCCGTCTTCCACTCGCTGCAGTCACTGCGCAGCACGGACCACACGCCACGCAACGGTTCGAACTCCGGACCGATCCGAACCACGGTACTGATCACCCACCGGCTGGCCAACATCCGGCACGCCGACCAGATCATCGTCCTGGACCACGGCCGCATCACCGAACAGGGTACCCACGAGGAGCTGATGGCCCACGGCGGCGGCTACGCCGAGCTGTACACCCTGCAAGCCCACGCCTACCTCGACGGCACCATCGGGTATGGCACCACATGGTAGGGCATCGGACTATTCGGCATCCACTGGCTCGAGCTCTCGGGTCACCGGCGCCGGTCGCGGCGCGCGCAGGAAGAACGTCGTGGCCAGTCCGGCGACCGCCGCGACGAGTACCAGCGCGGTGGGCACCTCCAGCAGCGTCAGGCCCGAGGCGAGCAGGACCGCGACGATCAACGGCCGGATCACGGCGGAGGGACCCCGAGTGGACAGCCGGGCGCCGAGGTAGACACCGGGCAGCGCGCCGATCAGCAGTGAGATGATGACGGCCAGGTGGACGTCGCCGTAGAGCAGGTGACCAACCGTGGCGGCGGCCACCAGCGGGATCGCCTGCACGATGCCGGTACCGGCCAGCGTGACCGCGCGCAGTTTCCTCGGGTAAGCGATGAGCAGCAGCCCGATGATCAGTGAGCCTCCGCCGACGGAGGTCATGCCGACGGCGAAACCGCCGACCACACCGATCGCGGCAGTACGCAGCGGGTGCACGATCAGCGGCTCGTGGTCGTGCTCCCCCGTGCTCTGGCGGTCGAGTACCTGCCGCAGCAGCGTCATCGCCACCGAGGTGCACAGCGCGATGCCGATGGCCAGCCGCAGGTCAGCCTGGACGCCAGGGACGTGCCCGATCGAGCCGATGAGCACGGAGCCGGCGACCGCGGCGGGCACCGAGCCCACCGCCAGCCAGCGGACGAGCCGCCAGTTCACCGTGCCGTGGCGCAGGTGCACAGCCGCGCCCACGGGCATCATGACCAGGGAGGTGAGCAGGTCGCTGGAGATCGCGGCCAACGGTGAGACCCGGAACAGCAGTACCAGCAGCGGGGTGAGCACCGCACCGCCGCCCATGCCGATGAGGCCGACCAGGAAGCCGACCGTCAACCCTGCCGCAACGAGGGGAAACTGCATTGAGGGATCTACCTGCCTTCCGTCAGCCTAGTCACTTTGCGTAACCAAAGCTCGGACTGTAATCTTCACAGGGTTGGCTCGTGTGACGGGAGAGGCAGCTGTGGCTGTTGTGACGCTTAACGCGCCAAACGGAACACAGACTGAGATGAGCGGTGACGCATGGACAGTGCGGAACGTCACAGACCGAGATCTGGTGGACCGACCTTCCCCTGGCCACTGGCAGCGGAACTCGCCGCGGGGGTGAGCGCGGCCGAGAGCAGGGTTGCCGCCGCGGCGGCGGCCAGGATGAGGACGGCGGCCCGCGGGCCGTCGAGAATGTGCTGCCCGCTGGCGCCGAGGCTGAGCGCGAGGGTGACCAGCGCGACGCCCAGGGCGGTGCCCAGGCTGCGGGTCATGCTGACCAACCCGCCACCGGTGGCGGCGGATCGGGCTGGGATAGCCCCCATGACCAGGGTGTTGTTCGCTGGGGTGAAGGTGCCCAGCCCGACACCGAGCAGGGCGAGCAGCGCCACCAACCAGCCCGTGTTCAGCGGCGTGGTCAGCGGGCCGGCCAGTAGCCCGGCGAGGGCGACGATGCTCACCGCGGCGCCGAGCGCGGCCCGGCCGCGGTCACTCAAGGAGCGGGGCAACAGCCGCTCGACCCCGACCGCGGCCAGCGCGAACCCCGCGGGCAGGGCGGTAAGCACCAACCCGGCGCGCAGCTCGGAGGAACCGCCGTCAGTCAGGACGACCGGGATCAGCACAAGCGGCCCGAACAGCACGAGGTAGCCGCAGAGAGCACCGAGCAAGCCCGCGCTCACCGCGCGGGAGCGCAGCAGGGCGAGCTGGACCAGCGGAGCGGCGGCCCGGCGTTGGCGCGCGACGAAGCCGACCATAGCCGCGCCCGACAGACCCAGCAGCACGATGGCGACCCAACCGGGCAGCGACAATCCCGAGGCGACCGACATCCCAAGCAGCAGGCTCGTGGTCGCGGTGGCCAGCAACAGCAGCCCGGAGCGGTCCAACCCGGCGGCGGGAGCCCGGCGGCGGGTACGCGGCAGCAGGTAGATCCCGGCGACGACGCCCAGGACACCAACCGGGATGTTGATGCCGAACACCCACCGCCACCCCACGGTGGACACCAGCAGCCCACCAAGGGTGGGCCCCAACGCCAGGCCGATGGCCTGCGCACCAGCCTGGATCCCCAACGCGGCCCGCATCCGATTCGCGGGAGCACTGGTCACGACCAGCGCGACGCTATTGGCCTGCAACATCGCCGCGCCGAAGGCCTGCACCACCCGGGCACCGATCAGCACCCCCAGCGACGGCGCCACCCCACACACCGCCGAGGTGGCGGTGAACACCACAAAACCGTACAAATAAGTCAGCTTGCGGCCATGGATGTCAGCCAGGCGCCCGACCGGAATCAACAACGCGGTCAGGGCCAGCAAATAAGACAGCGACACCCACTGCACCCCGGCCAGCGACGAGTGGAACTGCACCCGCAGCGACCGGTAGATCAAGGTGACGATGCTGGCATCGAGCTGACCCATGAACGCGCCGAAACACACCGTCCCCACAGCCAGCCACCACGCGTGCGGCCACTCCCGCACCCGCGCGGGACGGGCCCGCTCCCGACCCAGGACGCCCAGCCACTCAGACGTGGTGCTCATAGGTACCGAAGGTAGGGCTTTTTCCAGAGATTCGACCCAGAAATTCACCTAAATAGCTTAGGTACCGTCTCTTAAGAGTAGTATTTTTTTACTAAAAGTAATATTTTGCCACTCTACATGTGACCTGCGACTCAGGAGACGACCAGCCTGACAGGCGGTTGTCTGGCAGGCTCGACAGGTGCCCGATCAGCGAGACACCTACACCCACGGCCACCACGACAGCGTGCTGCGCGCGCACCGCTGGCGGACGGTGACCAACTCCGCCGCGTACCTCATCCCCCACCTGCGACCGGGCCAGCGGGTGCTGGACATCGGCTGCGGCCCGGGCACCATCACCATCGACCTGGCCGCACGGGTGGTACCCGGCGCCGTACTCGGTATCGACAACGATCCCGCACCGCTCGGGGAAGCCCGCGCCGAGGCGGCGCGCCAGGGCGCGCGCAACGTCTCCTTCACGGTGGCCGACGTTTACAGCCTGAGCTTCCCAGCGGTTGACGGGTTCGACGTCGTGCACGCCCACCAGGTGTTACAGCACCTTTCGGAGCCAGTCGCGGCGCTGCGCGAGATGCGACGGGTGTGCACCCCAGGTGGGATCGTCGCCGCCAGAGACGCGGACATGACGACCGCGGCGTGGTATCCGCCGCACGCCGGTCTGGACCGTTTTCTGGAGCTGTATCAGCGACTCGCCCGCGCCAACCTGGGCGAGCCCGACGCGGGACGCCATCTGCTGTCCTGGGCCCGGGCAGCCGGGTTCAGCCAGATCACCAGCTCGGCGAGCACCTGGTGCTTCGCCACTCCGGAGGAACGCGCCTGGTGGGGCGGCCTGTGGGCGGAGCGCGTCACCAGCTCCGCGTTCGGGAAACAAGCGGTGGACCGCAACCTCGCCACCCGCGAAGACCTCGAGGACATGGCGGCCGCCTGGCGCCACTGGGCCGAGCGGGAAGACGGGTGGTACGCCGTCATTCATGGCGAGGTGTTGTGCGTGCCCTGACCCGCTTGCAGGCCCGCGTGCGCGCGGGGCCGGTCAATGTCAGTGCCGCGGCGCAGCAGCTTGGTGGTGTAGATCGTGCCGTAACGGAGCGCCCGGGAAATCAGCGTGGAGATCGCCACCGCCAGCATGACCGGCAGAGTGAGGGTGAAATCGCCGGTCATCTCCACCACGCTGGCCAGCGCGGTCAGCGGCCCTCGGGCGGCGGAGGCGAACACCGCACCCATGCCGACCACCGCGTAGAGGGCGGGCTGCCCGGCGGCCGGGCCCGCCAGATGGTCGACGATCTCGCCGAAGGCCATGCCGGAGGCGGCGCCGATGAACAGCGAGGGCGCGAACACCCCACCGGAACCACCGATGCCGATGGTCAGGCTGGCGGCGATCATCTTGCCGGCCGCCAGGATGACCAGGAACCAGAGCGCGTAGTTGCCGGCGAAAGCCTGGTACATCACCGGGTAACCCACCCCGTACAGCTGAGGGATCGCCAGCAGGAGCAGGCCCAGCACGACCCCGCCGACAGCGGGGCGAGCCCATTCTGGGCGCCCGCGCCACACCCGGTCGCAGAGATCCTCGACCTGGTAGAGGATCTTCACAAACCCCAGCCCGAGCAGCGCGGCGAGCACCGCCAGGACGGCGACCAGCAAGTAGCTGTAAGTATGGTGCAGGACGATCCCGGGCGGCAGGCCGGCGAAGAACGGGCCGGTGCCGAAGAAGGCCTGGCTGACCAAGTCGGCGATCATCGACGACAACATCACGGTGAAGGTCGTTTCGATGGAGAACTCCCGCAGGATCAGCTCCACCCCGAAGAACACCCCGGTGATGGGGGCGTTGAAGGTCGCGGAAATCCCCCCGGCGGCGCCGCAGGCCACCAGGATCCGCAGCCGGCCCTCCGGCATCCGCGCCCACTGCCCCAGGGCCGAGGCCATTGCCGAGCCGATCTGCACGATCGGGCCTTCCCGGCCCACCGAGCCACCGACCGCGATGCACAACGCGGAGGCCACCGCCTTGACCAGGCTGACCCGCGGGCGGATCCGGCCGCCGTGCTCCGCGACCGCGATCATCACCTCCGGCACCCCGTGGCCGCGGGCCTCCGAGGCGAAGCGGTGGATCAGCGGCCCGTACAGCAGCCCACCGAGTACCGGGGCCAGCACGAAGAACCCGATCCCCAGCCAAGGCAGGTGAGCACTGCCGACGCGGCCCTGCTGGCCGAACTCGGAGTGACCGGTGGCCACCCAGGTGAACGCGTAAATCAGATACCGAAACGCGACCGCCCCGAGGCCCGCCCCGGCACCGACGACGAGCGCCACGACGAACAGCCCGAACCGGTTGCCACGCAGCCAGCCCGCTGTGCTCTCCACGCTCTCCCACGCCCCAGCCTCCACAGCTACCATCTTGCCCGCGTTCAGCGGGCTCCGTGGTCTAGTCGGCGATCACCGACTGCCTTCCAGCGCGGCCGACGCGGCGACGGCGGCGACTTCGGCGGCGAACCGGCCATCGGGCACCTCAGTGGCCACCGAGGTGGCGTCCCGCCAGGTGTCCACATCGGACAATTCGGGCAGCGCGACCACCCGGGCGCCGGAGGCCCGCAGCGCGGCCAGCGTCCGCGCCCCGGTATCCGGACGCGAGGTCGGAATGTCAGCGATCAGCTCGGCCAGCTCGGGCCGGCGCAAGCCCAGGCCCCACCAGCCACCATCGGTCGCCAGCCCGAGCGCGGCGTCCACGCCGTCCGCGTCAAGCAGGTCGAGACACTTGCCGAGCAGTGTGGCGTCGACCTGCGGGGTGTCCATCCCGAGCTGCAACACCGGCCGTTGCTCGACCACCTCGGCGGCGTCGGCGTACGCGGCGGCGATCCGCTGACCCAGCGTCAGTCCGCGTTGCGGCAACACTGTGACGCTCCGCAACCGAGTGGTCAGCGCGGCGGCGTCCACCGCCCGGGTGAGATCACCGGTCAGCGCCACTACGGGCGTCACGTCCGGGACCGCCAGCACCGCGTCCAGGGTGTCCAGGAATGCCGCCGCGGCGATCCGAGCGGCTTGGGCGCTGGTAGCCGGCGGGCACAGCCGGGTCTTCACGTGCCCCGGCACCGGCGCCTTGGCCAACACCAGCAACGCCGCACGCGCCCCCCCCACCCGCAACATTCCGCACATCTTCCCCCACCCCGGCTTCCCCTCGTGTTCACCCTGGGAATCCTCCGAGCGAGGGAGGTGGGGTTGGGGGTGGTGTTCTTAGGTTGTTGGTATGGGACAGGCACCGGATCGGAACTTGGCGTTGGACCTGCTTCGGGTTACCGAGGCGGCCGCGATGGCGGCCGGGCGGTGGGTTGGCCGCCGGGACAAGGACGGTGCCGACGCCGCCGCCGTGGCGGCGATGCGGGCGATGATGGGAGCCGTCACAATGGATGGCATCGTCGTCATCGGTGAGGGCGAGAAGGACGACGCCCCGATGCTGTACAACGGAGAACGGGTCGGTTCCGGAACTGGGACGCCGTGCGATGTCGCGGTCGATCCGGTCGATGGCACCACACTCACTTCCAAAGGCATGGGCAACGCGGTCTCAGTACTCGCGGTCGCACCCCGAGGTGCGATGTACGACCCGTCCGCCGTGTACTACATGGACAAGCTCGTCGCCGGCCCCGAGGCCGTCGGTGTGGTCGACATCCGGCAATCCCCTGAGGAGAACATCGCCGCGCTGGCCCGCGCCAAGGGGTGCGCGCCAGCGGACATCACGGTCTGCATGCTCGACCGGCCGCGGCATGACGAGCTGGCGCTCCAGGTGATCCACGCAGGTGCGCGGATCAAGTTCATCACCGACGGCGACGTCGCCGCGGCGGTGCTGGCCGCGACTCCCAACTCTGGTGTTGACCTGCTGCTCGGGATCGGCGGCACCCCGGAGGGCGTGATTACCGCCTGCGCGATCCAGTGTCTCGGCGGGGTGCTGCAAGGCAGGCTGCATCCCCGCAGCGAGGAGGAGCAACGGCGCGCCGACGAAGCCGAGCTCGACCTCGACCGGGTACTCACGGTCGACGACCTGGTCAACGGCGAGGACGCATTCTTCGTCATGACCGGGATCACCGACGGCGAATTGCTGCACGGAGTGCGCTACGGAGCCAACCGCGCCATCACCGAATCACTGGTGATGCGCGCCCGCAGCGGCACCGTCCGCCAGGTCCGCAGCACTCACCACCTGGAGCGGCTGGGGCGCTCCAGCGCCGTGAACTACAGCCACGCCGTACTGGGCGACCTCGCGCCATCCGCGCTGGGCGGCTTAGCGCCATCCGCGCTGGGCGCCTAGCGCCATCCGCGCCGGTGTGCCTTGGCGCCGCCGTCAATGCCCGGATACCGCACGTGCCAGCCGTGTCCGACCGGACACCGGAAGCAATCCAGCAGATGCCCGGAGGCCGACACCAAGCGATTGGCCGCCGCCAACGACAGAATGGCCCGGTGATCACAGCGGGGGCACCTGGCCGCCATGCTGTAACGCTGATCGATCATGCCGCACCCATGTCGGCAGCTTAGCGCGCGCGAACGGCAAGCACGAGTCTCCCGCTCGCACCCCCGAAATTGTCAGGGGTGAGGTAGACAATGGTGGCGTGTTGCGGACGCTGATGGATCCGAGGCAGGCGATGGTCGCCGGCCTCGACCAGTGGCGCACGGTGATCGCCGGGTGTGACGACACGGGGTTGCGGGATCAGGTCCGGGACATTGAGGCGGTCTCGCGGATGCTGCACTCGGTGATGCTGGAGGCAGTCGCCGAGCTGGACTCCCGCAACATCGCCGCCACCGTCGGGTTCGGGACGACGAAGCGGCTGCTCGCCGGGATGCTGCACCTCTCGGCCACCGAAGCCGGCACCCGCGTCACCCACGCCGCTCAGCTCACCGCCCGTCGCACCCTGAGCGGAGAGATGCTGCCACCGGCGCTGCCGAACACGGCGTCGGCGCTGGCCGCCGGGGAGATCGGCCCAGCCCAGGTCCGAGTGATCACCGAAACAATGAACGCCATCCCCACCTCCGTCAGCGCCACCGACCGGGAGACCGCCGAAGCCGAGCTGGCCCGCTACGCCCGCTCCTTCGACCCCACCTCACTGCACAAAATCGGGCGCCACATCCTCGCCCACCTCGACCCCGACGGCCGGCAACCCCGCGACCAGGAACCCGCCCCCGCCGCCGGAGAGCTCCGGTTGCGGGAACGCCGCGACGGGCGACTCGGACTCGACGGGTTCCTCGAACCCGAGCACAGCGCCGCGTTCCGCTCCCTCATCGAGCAATTCGCTTCACCCCGCCCCGCCACCGCGGGCATCCCCGATGAGCGCACCACCGACCAACGCAACGCCGACGCCCTGCTGGAGCTCTGCGGGCTCGCCCGCGCCGCCCAGGACTGCCCCACCACCGCCGGAGAACCCCCACACCTCACCGTCACCCTCGACTGGGACGCCCTGCGCACCGGACTGGGCGTCGCGACCCTGGACTACGGCACCCACCTCAGCGCATCCGAAGCCCGACGGTGGGCCTGCGACGCGAAAATCATCCCTGTCGTCCTGGGCGGAGCATCCGAACCCCTCGACGTCGGCCGCGCGATACGCACCGTGCCGCTGCCCCTGCGCCGAGCGCTCGTGGCGCGGGATGGCGGATGCGCCTTCCCCGGCTGCGACCGGCCACCAGGACTGTGCCACGCCCACCACTGTCGACACGTGCGCCATGAGGCGCGTGTTCTCCGAATGGGGGTGAGAGACCCCCGTCGCCGGGCTGTCACGGCAGCCGGGTGAAGCTGAGGGCAGTCTGTCTCGTGGGAATGGCGGG
>JBOHFJ010000001.1:0-45667 GCA_050699655.1 Pseudonocardiaceae bacterium | reverse complement strand
ACCGGTTGCTGCAGGGTGAGGTCGGGTCCGGCAAGACCGTGGTGGCGCTGCGCGCGATGCTGCAGGTTCTCGACGCGGGGCGACAAGCGGTGCTGCTGGCGCCTACCGAGGTGCTCGCCGCGCAGCACGCCCGGTCCCTGCGGGACATGCTGGGTGCGCACGGCCGAGCCGGTGAGCTGGGCTGCGCCGAGCAGGCCACCCGGATCGTGCTGCTCACCGGTTCGCTGCCGGCCCGGGCCCGCAAGCAGGCGCTGCTGGACGCGGCCAGCGGCGCGGCCGGGATCGTGATCGGCACGCATGCCCTGATCCAGGACCGGGTGTCCTTCGCCGACCTGGGGCTGGTGGTGGTCGATGAGCAGCACCGCTTCGGCGTTGAACAGCGCGACGCGCTGCGCGCCAGGGCGGCCGAGGGTACCAGCCCGCACGTGCTGGTGATGACCGCGACGCCGATCCCGCGCACCGTCGCGATGACCGTCTACGGCGACCTGGAGATCTCCGCGCTGCGCGAGCTCCCGAGCGGCCGGTCACCGATCTCGACCACGGTGGTGCCGGTCGGGGAGAAACCTAGCTGGCTGGACCGGGTGTGGCGGCGGATCACCGAGGAGGTCGCCGCTGGCCGGCAGGCCTACGTGGTCTGCCCGCGCATCGGCGGCGCGGACGCGGCCGGCGAGGACGCTGTCACCGCCAGCGAGGATGGCGAGCGCCCGCCGCTAGCGGTGCTCGACCTAGTGCCGCAACTCGACGAAGGCCCGCTGGCCGGGCTGCGGCTGGGGGTGTTGCACGGCCGCCTGCCGGGCGGCGACAAGGACGCCGTGATGCGGTCTTTCGCTGCGGGCGAAATCGATGTGCTGGTGGCCACCACCGTCATCGAGGTCGGGGTGGACGTGCCCAACGCCACCGTCATGGTGATCATGGACGCGCAGCGGTTCGGGGTCAGCCAGCTGCATCAGCTGCGCGGTCGGGTCGGCCGGGGTGCGAATCCCGGACTGTGCCTGCTGGTGACCGACTTTCCGGCGGGCAGCGCCGCCCGGGAGCGGCTGGACGCCGTGGCCGCCACCACCGACGGGTTCGAGCTGGCTCAGCGGGACTTGGAGCTGCGCCGCGAGGGAGACGTGCTCGGCGCGGTGCAGTCCGGCCGCCGGTCCGGGCTCAAGCTGCTCTCGCTGCTGGGTGATGTGGACCTCATCGGCCAGGCGCGGGAGACCGCCCAGCGGCTGGTCCAGGCCGATCCCGAGCTCAGAGCCCACCCCGGGCTGGTCCGGCTAGCCGCTGACCTGCTGGACGAGCAGCACGCCCAGTTTCTCCAGAAGGTGTGACAGTTTCTTCCGAAGGTATGACGGGGACCCGCCGCCCCCTGACCGGCGGGTCCCCGTCACCCGCTCAGCGTGGGTGCAGCGGGATGGCCCAGAGGCCCCGACGCCCATCCACCAGGACCGGTGGCCCGGCGTCCAGCTCGGCCAGGTGCTGGAGCCGTTTCGTCGAAGTCAGCAGCAGCCGAGCACCTGTCTTGGCGGCGATCGCCGCGACGTCGGCCGCTGCCAGCCGAGGATTCACCGACAGTGGCACCGCGCCCCACCGGGTGACGTCGACGAAGGCCTCGACGAAGCCGACCCCATCGGCTAGCATGATCAGTACGCGATCATTGGAGCGCAGGTCCAGATCAGCCAACGCGGCGGTGATTGTGATCGCCCGGGCGGCAGGTGCGGCGTGACTCATCGGACAGCGCCACCCCCCTGGGGAATGATTGTTGTGTGCCGAGGATGGACAGGCGTTTAACCAGCCACTCGTGACGTCTACGCTCTCGGCCATTGTCGCTCCCGTGTCCTGGGTAGCCTGTGCTGCGAAGTGTGTCCAGGGCCACTGGAGAACGACTGAAGCGCTAGGGGAACAGGCCGGGGGGAAAGCTGTGGAGTTCGCGATTCTCGGTCCGCTGGAGGTGCTAGATCAGCACCGTCGGGTCGAGGTCTCCAGCGCCAAGGAGCGGTTGTTGCTGGCCGTGCTCGTGGTGCACGCCAACAAGGTGGTCTCGGCTGACCGGCTGGCCGAGGTGCTCTGGGGCACCGAGCCGCCGGCCACCGCCGCGAACACGGTGCAGACCTACGTGTCCCACTTGCGCAGGGCACTTGAGCCCGATCGTGTTCCGCGAGCCAAGAATGGCATGCTTCGGACTCACGGTCCCGGGTATGTGCTGAGCGTTACCCCCGAGGCGGTTGACGCCGTGCGGTTCGAGCGGTTGGCCCGGGATGGCCATGACGCGCTGTCCTCCGATCCGGTGCGGGCGGCCGAAACCCTGCGCGGTGCGCTGGCGCTGTGGCGCGGTGAGCCGCTGGCCGAGTTCAGTGTCGAGCTCTTCGCCCAAGCCGAGATCGTCCGGCTGACTGAGCTGCGCGTCGCCGCGGTGGAAGATCGGGTGGAGGCTGACCTCGCGTTGGGGCGGCATGCGGCGTTGTGCGGCGAGTTGAGCCAGGCGGTGCTCGAGCTGCCGCTGCGGGAGCGGCTGTGGGCCCAGCTCATCCGGGCGCTGTACCGCTGCGGGCGCCAAGGCGAGGCACTGGGAGCCTACGCGCGGCTGCGGGAGCAGCTCGCCGAGCAGCTTGGCATCGACCCGAGCCCGGAGCTGGTCCGGCTCCAGGAGGCGGTGCTCGCGCAGCGCACCGATCTGGACTGGCGCCCGCCGCAACCACAGCGCTCGCTCACGACGGCGGTGCCGCCAGCACCGGAGGAAAGGCCGCCAGCACCGGAGGAAAGGCTGCCAGCACCGGAGGAAAGGCTGCCAGCGGCCCGCGCCGCGTTGGCCGCACGCGACTGGCGGCGTGCCTACGAGCTGTTCTCCGCCGCCGACCAGGCGGCGCCGCTGGTCGCGGAGGACATCGACGGACTGGCTGAGGCGGCGTTCTGGCTGGGGCGTTACCGGGAGTCGCTGCCTGCCAGGCAGCGCGCGCACTACGCTTTCCTGCAGGCAGGCGAGCACCGCCGGGCCGCGCTGGCCGCGGTCATGCTCTGGTTGTTCTACTCATGTCGCCGGCAGTCCGCGGTGGCCAGTGGTTGGTATCAGCGCGCCCAGCGGTTGCTCGAGCAGGAACCCGACTGCGCCGAGCACGGCTACCTGTCCTGGGTGAGCGCTTACCTCGCGTGGGGCAGCGGTGACCATAAGGCTGCCCTGGCCGCCGCCCGGTCAACCTATAAGGCGGGCGTGCGACACGGCATCGCCGGGCTACAGGCCATGGGGATGGCGTTCGAGGGCTCACTGCTCATCCACTGCGGGCGGGTCGAGGCGGGGCTGGCCCTGCTGGACGAGGGAATGGCGATGGCCGTCGGCGGGGAACTCCCGAAGATCGATACTATGGACGTCTTCTGCCGGACCATCCTCACCTGCTACGAGCTGGGTGACTACCGCCGTGCCGAAGAGTGGACCGAGGCCATTGAGGACCGCTTCGCGGGCACCGGGCTGGCCAGGCTCCCTGGCGACTGCGAGATCCACGGCATCGAGCTCATGATCAGCCGCGGTGCCTGGGCGCTGGCCGAGCAGGAGGCCCGCCGGGGCTGCGTCAGCATGCAGTGCTTTGACCTGGTCCACGCCGGCCTTGCCATTGCCAGCATTGGTGAGATCCGGCTGCGGTTCGGTGACCTGGCCAGCGCCGAGGCGGCCTTCGCCAAGGCTGAGGAGCTAGGGGCCAGCCCGCTGCCCGGTCTGGCCCGGCTGCGACTGCTGCGCGGCCGCCCCGCTGAGGCCGCCGCGTTGATCAACGCGCCGCTGGTGGGCGAGGGCTGGGACCGCTTGGGCCGCACTCGACTACTTCCCGATCAGGTGAGTATCGCGCTGGCTGTCGACGATCTCGATACGGCCCGTGCCGCCGCGGCTGAGCTGGCTGAGTCAGCACGGATCTATGGCAGCAAGGCGCTGCTCGCGGCGGCTGAGTGCGCTCGCGGTGAGCTGGCGTTGGCCACCGGCGAGGGCGACCCGCTGCGACCGTTGCGCCGGGGTGTTGAGCTGTGGCGCGAAGCCGGATCGCCCTACGAGAGCGCCCGCGCCCGGGTGCTGCTGGCCACCGCGCTGGACCGAGTGGGCCAACCCGAAGCGGCCCGGCTGGAGCGGGCAAACGCCCATGCTTGCTTCGCCCGCCTCGGCGCTCGTCTGGACGCTGAAGCCGCCGCCGAGCGAGCCACCCTCGACTGAGTTGTGCGGCGCGCGCCGTTACCTGCCCGTTGGCGCCGGGAGCAAGCCGTCCTGGATCATCCGCTGCAGGATCCGATGGAACATGTGCTGTGACACCGATGGCGCCGGAACGGCTTCGACGGTATCGGTCGGCCGGTCCGCGGCCGAGGAGCCGGAGGTGTTGATCACCTCGTCGGCCACCAGGTGGGCGGGATTGCGCGGGTCCTCCGCCACGCTGCTCAACCAGTCTGTCGCCGGGAGGATCTCGAAGCGGTATCCGAACGAGCGGGTCCAGGCCAGGACGTCCGCGTACTTGACCGGGGCACCGGTCAACATGCTCAGTCCGGCCGGTTCGCGCGAGCGGTGCACAAAGCCACTGATGATCTCAGACACCGCGTCGACCGGTACCCAGACCTCGTCCAGACGCGTGCCGAGCGCGGGGAACGCGCCGAGCGCGATGCTGCCTCGGATCATGCGTGCCATCGTGTCCGACTCGTTCCAGACGCCCGAGTCCGATGCCCCCAAGACACGCGGTAGGCGATACACCGACGCGGTGAGCCCGCGCCGCGCCGCCGCCATGACCAGCTGTTCGGCAGCCCACTTGCTCAAGCCGTATCCGGCGTCACCCGGCTGGGCGGCGCTTGCTGAGGAGATGTAGTGGAAGACGCGGATGTCGCACTCGGCGGCTAGGCGGAGCAGCTCGTGGGTGCCGAACACGTTGGTCACGCGCAGGTGCCGGTACCCGCGCATCGAGTTGACCGATGCTCCACAGTGGACGATGGTATCGGCCTGGCGGGCGAGTCGCTCGAGCCGGTGCGGGGCCATACCGAGCGAGGGTAGGGACAGGTCGGCTGGCACCGCGACGATGCGGTCGGGGTCGTAGCCGAGCCTGAACCGGTGCAGCGCGGCGCGGAGCCGCTCGTCGGCGGCCGCGTCGTGCGCGGCTCGCACCAGGCAGTGCACGGTGGCGTCGGTCTGCCGCAGGAGGGCGGCCAGCAGGAACGCGCCGACGAATCCCGTGGCTCCGGTGAGCAGGATCAGGCGGGGCGTCTCCTCCGTGGGTGGCGTTGAGTGGAACACGAGATCAGGAGCCAGCTGGGCGTCCTGTTCGGCGGAGACGGCGCCGTTGTCGCAGCCGGGGTTCGCCGGTGCGGCGACCGGGCTCCTGGCGTCCAGCGCCTGGGAGATCGCGCGAGACAGCCCGGCGACGGTGGGCTGGTCCAGGAACGCCCGGAGCGGCACCTCGACACCGAGCTCGCTCCCGAGGGTGGCGCGTATCCGGGCGACCAGGCGGGTCGCGAGCAGTGAGTGTCCACCGAGGTCGAAGAAGTCGTCGTCGATGCCGACTCCGGTCACGCCCAACACGTCGGCGAACAGCTCGCACAAGAGCTGCTCGTGTGGTGTTCTCGGTGCGCGGCCGGTGCTGGCCCGGTCACATTCGGGTGGGGGCAGGGCCTTGCGGTCCAGTTTTCCATTCGGCGTCAAGGGGAACGAATCCAACACCACCACCGCGGCGGGCACCATGTACTCAGGCAGCCGCTGGCGCAGGTAATCGCGCAGCGAGGCGGTCAGTGTGCCCGTTCCAGGCCCAGCCATGGGATTGTTGGTCCATGGTGACAGCGGGGATGACAGCGGCGTCCCCGGTGCGCTGGCGGGGGTGTAGAGGTCGACGGGAACGGCCGACGTCGTCTGGATCGCGTCGGCGAACACGATGTCCAGGGCGTCGGGCGCGGTCGCTGACCAGGTGAGGGCCACCCAGTAGCCGTACCGCTGCCCGAGTTCGTAAAACACCTCGGGGTCGAGCGCCTCCGGGCTGGCGGGTCCGCTGGGGTTGTGCGGGTGCTCCAACAGCTCGGTCAGGGGATTGCCGGCCTGTAATGCGTGCGCGAGGGCGGCCTCGTGGGTTACCCGGTTGTTGGGCACACCGGTGACACGCAGCCGTGCCGGGCGCTGGGCGGCCAGATGCTCGCTCAGCCCCGGTAGCCCACCAACCTGGCGGGCCCAGTCCAACTGGGGGGCCTGGCCCAGCGGTAGCGGGGTGATCGGGTGTTTGTGCAGCACGACGTCATAGCGGTAGCGGGTCAACTCGTTGTGATGCCGGCCGCGTTTGATCTGGATGTCCACCCCGCCGAGGTCAGCGACGCGGTCGTGCAGTGCGGCGAAGAACTCGGGGTCGACCAGCAGTTCTTTTTCCCCACGGAGGGCGTGCTCGACCGCCCGGCGCAGCGTCTGGGTGTCGGTTGGGTCCTCGGCCCGGTGCAGCGCAACCGCCGTGACCAAGGCCCGCAGCAACCGGGGGTTGCGGACATCGCCGAGGAACACTCTCCCGCCAGGGGCGACCAGTCCCATCATGCGGGTCAGCACGTCGAGCAGGTATTCGGCGTGGGGAAAGTATTGGACCACGGAGTTGAGGATCACGGTGTCGAACAGCTTGAGGGGCAGCCCGGTGGTGTCGTGCGCGGGCTGGGCGCGCAGCACCACCCGGTCGGCCAGCTCGGGATGCCGGCTGAGCTGACCGGTCAGGGCGTCGATCACGGGGGCCGAGAAGTCGGTGGCCCAGTAGGACTCACACCGCGGCGCAAGCTGGGACAGCAGCAGCCCGGTGCCGACGCCGACCTCCAGCACCCGTCGGGGGTGCAGTGCCAGGATCCGAGCGACGGTCCGCTCGCGCCAGTCCCGCATCTGCGTCAGGGGGATCGGTTGACCGTCGTAGCTGCTGTTCCACCCGACGAAGTCCTCCCCGAACACCGTCGAGTCCGACGTCGCGTACAGCGAGTCGTACAGCTGGTGCCACTCATCGACCTGGTCCTGTTCCGCCTGTCCGTCACGGGCCCCGCCAGCGCCTGCCACCACGTAGGCGACCAGCCGTTTGTCGTCGGGTCGGTCTTGTCGGGTGATGACGGCGGCTTGCGCGACGTCGGGATGGTCGGTGAGCGCGGTTTCGATCTCGCCCGGCTCGATCCGGAAACCGCGGACCTTGACCTGATCATCCGCGCGGCTCGCGAACTCCAGGTCCCCCTCGGGGTTCCACCGGGCCAGGTCCCCCGTCCGGTACATCCGGGCCCCCAGCGCACCGAACGGATCCGCCACGAACCGCCGCGCGGTTAGCCCCGCCCGGCGCAGATAACCCCGCGCCAGCCCCGCCCCGGCCACGTACACCTCCCCCACTACACCGGGGGGCGCCGGCCGCAAACCGGCATCCAGCACATACACCCGGGTGTTGGTGACCGGCCGGCCGATCGGTGGCGGCATCCGCGCCGCGCCCGACAGCGGAGCGCTCATGGTGGCGCACGCCGTGGTCTCGGTGAGACCATAGGCGTTGATCATCCGCCGGCCCTGCGACCAGGTCTCGACCAGCTCCGCCGGGCACGCCTCACCCCCCACGACCAGCGTCCGCAAGCCCGTTGCGCCGACCGGCGGCACACCCATCAGAGCCGCCGGCGGGATCACGGCGTGGCTGACACCCCGCGCGGCCAGCACCTCGACCAGCGCCGCGCCCGCCAGCGGGTCCCCGGCGGGAACGACCAGAGCGGCCCCCGCCGCGAACGCCATCAACAACTCCATCACCGAGGCGTCGAAACTCGGCGAGGCGAACTGCAGCACCCGGCTGTGTGTATCGAGCCCGAACCGCTCAACCTGCGTCGCAGCCAAGCCGGACACGCCGACGTGGCAGACCACCACACCCTTGGGCACTCCCGTGGAACCCGAAGTGTAGATCACATACGCCGGATGCTCCGGCCGCAGCGCCGTGACGCGCTCGCGATCGGTCGGATCGGTGACGGGACAACGCTCCAGCACCACCACGGTGCCGGGATCGTCAACCACCAACCGGGGCGTGCCGGCATCCTCGGGCACACACGCCGCATTCCCCTCGCTGACCAGCAACAACACCGGCTGCGCGTCACCGAGCATGAAAACGATCCGCGCTACCGGGTAATCCACGTCCAGGGGCAGATAAGCCGCACCCGCCTTGAGCACCGCCAGGATCGAGACCACCATCTCAGCCGAGCGAGGCAACGCCAACGCCACGATCCGCTCCGGACCCACCCCACGAGCGATCAACGCATGCGCGAGCCGATTCGCGCGAGTGTTGAGCTGAGCGTAGGACAACGTGACATCGCCGCATACCACCGCTACCGCATCTGGTGTCCGAGCGACCTGAGCCTCGAACAACGTGGGCAGGCTGGTTGGGGGGCTTGAGTGGGTGGTGTTGTTGTGGCCGGCTAGCAACCGGGCGTGTTCCTCGCTGGTGAGCAGGTTGATCCCGCTGATTGGCTGATCCGGATCAGTGACCGCCACTTGCAAAAACCGCACCCACCGCTCGAAAAGCATCTCAACCGAGTCGACGTCGAACAGATCCCTGGCGTACTCAAAGAACCCGTCGATGCCCTCGGGGCTGCCGTCCGCACCACGCCGCTCCCACAGGATAATGCTCAGGTCGAACTTGGCGGTACCGGTCGGTGCCGGCTCGGCGTTGACCCGCAGGTCTGGCGGGTCGAAATCGGCTTGTGGGGTGTTTTGCAAGGCGAGCACAATTTGAAACAATGGGTGGTGGGCCAGTGACCGGGCCGGGTTGAGAGCCTCGACGAGATACTCGAATGGCACGTCCTGGTGTGCGTAAGCGGCAAACGCGGTTTCCCGCACCCGAGCCAGAAGCTGCCGGAAGGTGGGATCCCCGGAGGTGTCGGTGCGCAAAACCAGAGTGTTGATGAAAAACCCCACCAGGTCGTCCAACGCCTGATCGGTCCGCCCGGCGATCGGGCTGCCTATGGGGATGTCGTTTCCGACGCCGAGCCGGGACAACAGGGCGGCCAGCCCGGCCTGCAAGACCATGAACAGGCTGGCGCCGCTGCATCGGGCCAGACCCACCAGCCCTTGGTGCAACGTCGGATCCAGCCGGACATTCAGGTGATCGCCGCGGTTGGTGGCGACTGCCGGGCGGGGCCGGTCGGTGGGCAACCGCAGCTGCTCGGGCAACCCGGCCAGCGTCTGAGTCCAATAAGCCATCTGAACAGCGAACAGGCTGTCGGGATCAGCCTGATCACCCAACAGGCGGCGCTGCCACAGCGTGTAGTCGGCATACTGCACCGGCAACGGCGCCCACCCCGGCAGCTCACCGTGGCGCCGCGCCGCATACGCCCGGGTCAGGTCGGCTGACAGCGGATGCAGTGACCAGCCATCACCAGCAATGTGATGCACCAGCACCAGCAACACATGCTCGTCGGGTGAGAGCACGAACAACTCGGCTCGCGTCGGCGGCTCGACAGCGAGGTCGAACCCGTACCGGGCCGCGGAAGCCAACATCCGCGGCAACTCGGTCTCACTAGTCTGGGTGACCATCAGCGGCGGGCAGGCTGAATCGACGTCGAGGACTCGCTGGTAGGGCATATCCTGGGCTTCCGGGAAGACCGTGCGCAGGCTCTCATGCCGGGCCACCACATCGCCCAACGCGGCCTGCAACGCCCGGCGATCCAACTCACCGGTCAGGCGCAACGCCAGTGGGATGTTATAGGTGGCGCTGGGACCTTCCATCTGATGCAAATACCACAACCGGAGTTGTGCGAACGACAGTGGCACAATATCCGGGCGATCGCAACGTGTTAACGCCAGCCTAGCCGGCCCCGCGCCGTCCAGAAGCGCGGCCACACCGGCCGGAGTCGGCGTCTCGAACAGTGCCCGCAGCTCCAGCTCGGCACCTAATGTGGCCCGTACCCGTGCGATGAGACGGGTAGCCAGCAGCGAATGTCCGCCAAGATCGAAGAAATCGTCGTCGACACCGACTCGGGCCAAGCCCAGCACCCCGGCGAACAACTCGCACAAAACTTGCTCTTGCGGTGTACTCGGTGCGCGACCGGCGCTGGCCGACTCGAACTCCGGCGCGGGCAGCGCGGCCCGGTCCACCTTGCCGTTCGGCGTCAGTGGCAACGTGTCAAGCATGACCACCGCGGCGGGCACCAGATACTCCGGTAGCCGCTGGCGCAGAAACTCACGCACCATATCCTTGTCACAACCGACGCCGGCCGCCACCACATAGGCGACCAGCCATTTCTCATCCGGCCGGTCTTGACGGGTGACGACTGCGGCCTGCGCGACCTCAGGGTGGTCAGCCAGCACCGCCTCGACCTCGCCAGGCTCGATCCGGAAACCACGGATCTTGACTTGGTCGTCAGCCCGGCCAATAAACTCCAAATTTCCATCCGGGCGCCAACTGACCAGGTCCCCCGTTCGATACATCCGCTCGCCCGGCGTACCGAACGGATTCGCCACAAACCGCGTGACAGTCAGCCCTGGCCGGTGCACATAACCACGAGCCAGCCCCGCTCCAGCCACATATAGCTCACCCGCCACCCCCGGTGGCACCGGCTGTAACCCGGCATCCAGCACATACAGCCGAGTGTTGGCCATCGGCTGACCAATCGGCACCGTGTGCTGTACCTGGTACGACGGGCGCATCACGTGATAGGTAACGAACGTTGTGGTTTCAGTCGGGCCATATCCGTCGACCACCGTCGTGTGCGGGCAGCGTTTCATCACCCGCCGTACCGCGGCGACCGACACCACGTCGCCTCCAGTCCACACCTCGCGCACACCGGTAAGACAGCCGGGGCATTGCTCGGCCACCAGGTGGAACAGGCCCGCCGTCAGCCATAGTCCTGTGATCTTGTTCTGGGTGATCACCCGCTCTAACGTGTGGAGATCCAATTCTCCGGCTGGGGCCACCACGAGCCGCCCGCCGCTCAGCAACGGCACCCACAGCTCGTATGTCGACAGGTCAAACGCGGCCGGGGAATGCACCAACACCCGCTCGTGTGCCCCACTGCGCCAACACGGGTCCCACGCAAAGCTGACGACGTCACGATGGGTGACCGCAATGCCTTTCGGTGTCCCGGTCGAGCCCGAGGTGTACATGACATAGGCCAGTTGTTCAGGATCACAGGTAACCCCCGGATCGCCAGGATGCTGTTCCGCACGACACGGATCAGCATCGACGACGAGGACATGAGCGCTGTGCGGGAATTCGCGAGCGCGCATCGCCTGGTCGGTCACCAGCACCGACGCCCCGGTCTCCTCCATAACCATGCGCATCCGCGTCAGCGGATACCGGGTGTCTAGGGGCACGTAGGTCCCCCCGGCCTTGACCACCGCCAGAATCGACACCACCAGATCAACCGACCGTTCCAGCAGCAACGCCACCGCGCTCTCCCGCCCCACACCCCGAGTGATCAGTAGGTGCGCGAGCTGGTTGGCTTGCGCGTTCAACTGCGCGTAGGTCACCGTGGTCTCGCGGAAGACCACCGCCACCGCATCTGGTGTGCGAGCGACCTGCGCCTCGAACAACGCGGGCAAGCTCGCGGCCGGAACCGGATGGATAGTGTCGTTGTAGTCGACCAGCAGTCGTTTGTGTTCTTCGGTGGACAGGATGGAGATACGGCTGACCGGCCGATCATGATCAGCTTCTGTGATTTTTTCCAGCAAATTCATAAAACGTTGTTGATGGGCGGCCACATCGTCAGTGTCACAGATTTCCTGGTGTGCGTACAAGCCGACCTGCAATCCTGGGCCAGCTGGCCCGTCCCGCACAACAACGGACAGGTCGCTGATCAGCCCAGAAGAAGGATGGCGCACCGCGGCGAGGTGCTCGGCGAAATGCAGACCATGGTCCAAAAAAAAGATATTGATTACTGGGGTAAAAGATGTTCTGATGTGGTCAGGTAGGCCAGGGTCCTGATGGGGACCCTCGCGCCGGTAGCGTTGGTTCCTTACCGCCTCGCGGACTTCTGTCGCCACGTGTCCCAGGAGGTCGGACGTGGTCATGTCCGGTCGTACAGATAGCCGTAGTGGTAAGATGTCTGACACCATGTCCGGTACCCGTCTCAACGCGAAATCCTGACGGGCCGTGACTGGTAAACCGACGACCACGTCCCGCATGCCCGTGAGGCGGTGCGCATAGACCGCCGCTGCTGCGATCGCGATGTGGCGCCAATGCGCTCCAGTCCGGTTGGCCGCCGCGTGCAGCCGCTCCATGCTCAATGGGGACAAACAGGTCTCTTTATGAACAAAACTCTCCGGCGTTGTCGGCGTCCGACCAACGGGCCTAGAGGACTCTGGCTGGGTGATAAAACGCTTCACCCAGTGACTCAAGCACATTCTGACCACACACCCGCCCATGTCCCCTGTGCCGCGCAAACCGGCCAGCTCCTAACTTGATCAGCGCGCGAGGGCTCCTTAATATCCGGTGAGACCGAGTCATGATCAGGTTAGGAGCCAGGGTGCAAGCGTGGTGCAAGTGCGGCTGGCGGGCTGCGGCGCTCACGGCCAGCGGCCGGCTGCGGCTACCGCCGCTCACTGGCGTCTATGCTCTTGCTCGTATCGCCCCCCGCATCCTTGGAGAGATCTGGAGCAGGCGGCATGGGGGACAGCTGAAGCGCCACTGGAACGGGTTCTGGGAGGCACCGGTGGAGTTTGCGATTCTCGGTCCGTTGGAGGTGCTGGATCAGCGTCGTCGGGTCGAGGTGTCCAGCGCGAAGGAGCGGTTGCTGCTGGCTGTGGTTGTGGTGCAGGTGAGCGAGGTGGTGTCGGTCGACCGGCTGGTTGAGGTGCTCTGGGGTGCTGAGCCGCCCGCTACGGCGGGGAACACGTTGCAGACCTACGTGTCTCACCTGCGCCGGGCGCTTGAGCCTGATCGTGCGCCGCGGGCCCGGGACGGTGTGCTCCGTACCTGTGGGCCGGGCTATGTGCTGGCTGTTGAACCTAGCGCGGTCGACGCTGTGCGATTCGAGCGGTTGGCCCGGGATGGGCATGACGCGCTGTTCTCCGATCCGGTGCGGGCGGCTGAAACCTTGCGTGGCGCGCTGGCGCTGTGGCGTGGTGAGCCGTTGGCCGAGTTTGGTTTCGAGCTGTTCGCCCAGGCTGAGATCGCTCGGTTGACTGAGCTGCGGGCCGCTGTGGTGGAGGATCGTGTGGAGGCTGACCTCGCGTTGGGTCGGCATGCGGCGTTGTGTGATGAGGTGAGCCGGGCGGTGGTCGAGCACCCGCTGCGTGAGCGTTTGTGGTCCCAGCTGATCCGGGCGTGGTACCGGTGTGGGCGCCAGGGTGAGGCACTGGGGGCCTACGCGCGGCTGCGTGCGCAGCTCGCCGAGCAGCTTGGTATCGACCCGAGCCCGGAGCTGGTCCGGCTGCATGAGGCGGTACTTGCCCAGCGTCCCGACCTGGACTGGCGCCCACCGCGGCCTCAGCGCCCGCTCGAGACGTTCACACCGGCGGTGATGCCAGCACTGGAGAAAAGGTTGCTAGAGGCCCACGCCGCGCTGGCCGCGCATGACTGGAGGTGCGCCTTCGAGCTGTTGTCCGCCGCGGACCGGGTGGGTCCGCTGGCTGCTCCGGATCTCGACGGCCTGGCGGAGGCGGCGTGCTGGCTGGGGCGTTACCGGGAGTCGCTGTCCGCTCGGCAGCGCGCCCACCACGCCTTCCTGCAGGCAGGCGACCACCGCCGGGCCGCGCTGGCCGCAGCCAGGCTGGCGAGGCAGCATGGCGGTCTTCGGCAGTTCGCGTTGACTAGCGGCTGGTTCCAGCGCGCGAAGCGACTGCTCGAGGCCGAGCCCGACTGTGCGGAGCAAGGGTACCTGTCCTGGGTGGCTACCCGCGTCGCGATGAGCAGGGGAGACCATGCGGCCGCTCTGGCCGCCGCCCGGTCGACCTACGAGGTGGGCGTGCGGCACGGCGTCATCGAGCTGCACGCCATCGGGCTGGTCTTCCAGGGCTCAGTGCTCATCCACTGTGGGCAGGTCGCGGAGGGACTGGCCCTGCTGGACGAGGGCATGACGATGGCGCTCAGCGGGGACCTCCCGCCGGCCGCCACTGTGACGATCTTCTGTATGGCTATCACCACCTGCTACGAGCTGGGCGACTACCGCCGCGCCGAAGAGTGGACCGAGGCCATCGAGGACTGCTTCGCGCGCACCGGGCTGAGCGGCTTCCCCGGAGACAGCGAGACTCACCGCATCGGGATGATGATCAGTCGAGGCGCCTGGGCGCTGGCTGAGCAGCAAGCCCGCCAGGCTTGCGCACGCACGCAGTGCATCGACCTGGCCCACGCCGGCCTCGCCTTCGCCAGCATTGGTGAGATCCGGTTGCGGATTGGCGACCTCGCAAGTGCCGAGGAGGCCTTCGCCAAGGCTGAGGAGCTGGGGGCCAGCCCACTGCCCGGCTTGGCCCGGCTGCGGCTACTGCGCCGCCGCCCCGCCGAGGCGGCCGCTTTGATTAATTCGGCGATGGCCGGCGAGGACGGGGATCGTTTGGAGCGTACCCGGTTGCTTCCTGACCAGGTGAGTATCGCGCTGGCTGTCGACGATCTCGATACGGCCCGTGCCGCCGCGGCTGAGCTGGCTGAGTCAGCACGGATCTATGGCAGCAAGGCGCTGCTCGCGGCGGCTGAGTGCGCTCGCGGTGAGCTGGCGTTGGCCACCGGCGAGGGCGACCCGCTGCCGCCGTTGCGCCGGGGTGTTGAGCTGTGGAGGGAAGCCGGATCGCCCTACGAAACAGCGCGTGCCCGGGTGCTGCTGGCCACCGCGCTGGACCGAGCGGGCCGACCTGACACGGCCCGGCGTGAACGGGTCGCCGCGCGAGCCGCCTTCACCCGCCTCGGTGCCCGCCTCGACGCCGAAGCCGCCGCAGAGCCTGCCGCTATCGGCCCAGGCGCGTCGGTGGGCAGCTAATCCTGCTAGCCCACCGCCTCGCCAGCGGGGAGCTGACCGCGGGCGGCGGCGTCCAGTGCCGCGGCGGCGGCGGGCGGTAGTCGAAGCGTTCCGCCGCGGTCCAGTTTCGCCAGCTCCGCGCGGGCTTTGGCGTAGGCGGCAAGACGCTCGGCGTCGTGGTCGGAGTCGCGGGCCATGGTGAGCAGCTTGATCGCCCGATGCACGGTGGCCCGCTCGTGCTCGGGGATGCCAGCAAGGCGGATTCGTTCGGCCGCGTCGCGGGCGGCGTGCCAGGCGTGCCAGGCTTGATCCACGGCGGTGGCGAAGCGGGCGCGGTGCGCGGGCGGCGGTTCACCGTCGGTGTCCAGTGCTTGTGCCTCGGCGAAGGCGTCCACGAACCGGCCGGTGGAGGGCACCGTGACGTCGGCCAGCGCGGGCAGCCGCAGCACCGCGAGCGGGTCGCACTCGAACTGGCCGTACTCCCCGCGCAGCTCGGCGAACCGGGCCCGGGCAGCGGGCCAGTCCGGGGCCGGCGCGATGGGCGGGGTCGTGGGCGTCGGGGGCATGGGCCTCGGCCGCTGCCAGCCCGCCGCCCGGAGGTGGCCCCGGCGCAGGTGTCGCATCACAACGACCGCACCCACTCCGAACAGCACGGGTGGCGCCACGGCGGCCACGATCGTGGCGATCGCGATGACGGCGGCCAGCACCACCGCGCACAGCAGCACCAGTAGCGGGCCGACCGGCCGCCGCACCAGAGCCCGGCGGTGGTAACGGCGGTGGTAACGGCGGTACCGCGATCTGCCCATGGCCGCGTCCTTTCGTGCTCCATCCTTGATACTCCTCCAGCCGCTCGCATGGGAGAGCGCGGGCAACTGGTTCCTCCCAGCTCCCCCGATAACCATCATCACCTGCGATGATGCGTTGGGAGCCGCCGCTGGGAGATCCTGGCCGAGCGGCCGTGGGGAAAAGGAGCTGGCACATGTTCAGCAAGGTGCTGGTCGCCAACCGCGGGGAGATCGCGATCCGGGCGTTTCGGGCCGCCTACGAACTGGGCTGCCAGACGGTAGCGGTGTTCCCCTACGAGGATCGCAACTCCGAGCATCGGCACAAGGCCATTGAGGCCTACCAGATCGGGGAGAAAGGCCATCCGGTCCGGGCCTACCTCTCGGTGACGGAGATCATCCGGGCCGCCCGGCACGCCGGGGCCGACGCCGTCTACCCCGGATACGGGTTCCTGTCGGAGAACCCGGAGCTGGCGCTGGCCTGCCAGCGGACCGGCATCACCTTCGTCGGGCCGCCGCCCGCCGTGCTGGCGCTGGCCGGCAACAAGTCGCGGGCGGTGGTCGCGGCGCGTGAGGCCGGAGTGCCGGTGCTGGCGTCCTGCGCACCCTCGGTCGACATCGACGAACTGCTGGCCGCCGCCGGCGAGATCGGGTTCCCGATCTTCGTGAAGGCCGTCGCCGGAGGCGGTGGGCGCGGCCTGCGCCGGGTCACCGCGCCCGCCGGCCTGCGTGCCGCGGTGGAGGCGGCCAGCCGGGAAGCCGAGTCGGCCTTCGGTGACCCGACCGTGTTCCTGGAGCGGGCGGTCATCGACCCCCGGCACATCGAGGTGCAGATCCTCGCCGACTCGACGGGCAATGTCATCCACCTCTACGAGCGGGACTGCTCGGTTCAGCGCCGGCACCAGAAGATCGTGGAGGTGGCCCCGGCGCCCAACCTGGACCCTGAGCTGCGGGAGCGGATCTGTGCCGATGCGGTGGCCTTCGCCCGGCACATCGACTACGTCAACGCGGGCACCGTGGAGTTCCTCGTCGACCGCGCCGGTCGGCATGTGTTCATCGAGATGAACCCGCGCATCCAGGTCGAGCACACGGTGACCGAGGAGATCACCGACGTCGACCTGGTCGGCGCCCAGCTGCTGATCGCGGCGGGGGAGACGCTGGCCGACCTCGGATTGCGCCAGGACGCGATCGCGGCGCACGGTGCCGCGCTGCAGTGCCGGATCACCACCGAGGATCCGGCCAACGAATTCCGCCCGGACGTCGGGACGGTCACCGCGTACCGCTCGGCCCAGGGTGCGGGGATCCGGCTGGACGGCGGCACCCTGCAAACGGGCGCCCAGGTCAGCGCGTACTTCGACTCCCTGCTGGTCAAGGTCACCTGCCGGGGGCGGGACTTCCCCACCGCGGTGCGCCGGGCCCGCCGGGCGCTGGCTGAGTTCCGGATCCGCGGCGTGGCCACCAACATCCCGTTCCTGCTCGCGCTGCTCGACGAGCCGGACTTCGTGGCGGGCCGGGTCACCACCTCCTTCATCGAGCAGCGGCCGCACCTGCTCGCCGCCCAGCAGCCCGCGGACCGGGGCACCCGGTTGCTGGCCTACCTCGGGGACGTGACGGTGAATCGGCCGCACGGCGCTCCCCCCGAGCTGCTCGATCCGGTGAGCAAGCTGCCGCCGATCGATCTGGGCGCCCGCCCGCCCACCGGATCCCGGAGCCGGCTCCGGTCGCTGGGCCCGGAGGGATTCGCGCGCTGGTTGCGGGCCGCGGTCCCCGTCGGCGTCACCGACACCACCTTCCGGGACGCCCACCAGTCGCTGCTCGCGACCCGAGTGCGCAGCAGGGACCTGCTCGCCGTGGCGCCGCACGTCGCCCGGATGACCCCGCAACTGCTGTCCCTGGAGTGCTGGGGCGGCGCGACCTACGACGTGGCGCTGCGCTTCCTCGCCGAGGACCCGTGGGAGCGGCTGGCCGCGTTGCGCGCGGCGGTGCCGAACGTGTGCCTGCAGATGCTGCTGCGCGGGCGCAACACCGTCGGTTACACGCCCTACCCGACTGAGGTGACCGTCGCCTTCGTCAAGCAGGCCGCCGAGACCGGGCTGGACATCTTCCGGATCTTCGACGCGCTCAATGACGTGTCCCAGATGCGCCCGGCCATCGACGCGGTGCGCGAGACCGATCGGGCGCTCGCCGAGGTGGCGCTGTGCTACACCGCTGATCTGTCCGATCCCGCGGAGAAGCTGTACACGCTGGACTACTACCTGGCCCTGGCGGATCGGATCGTCCAGACCGGCGCGCATGTGCTGGCCATCAAGGACATGGCCGGCCTGCTGCGACCCCCAGCGGCCCGGACGCTGGTGGCGGCGCTGCGCAGCCGGTTCGACCTGCCGGTGCACCTGCACACGCACGACACCGCCGGCGGTCAGCTCGCCACCCTGCTCGCCGCGATCGACGCTGGGGTGGACGCGGTGGACGCGGCCACCGCGTCGATGGCGGGCTCCACCTCGCAACCGGCGCTGTCCGCGCTGGTCGCGGCGACCGATCACACCGAGCGCAGCACCGGGTTGGACCTGCAGGCGGTGTGCGATCTGGAGCCCTACTGGGAGCTGGTGCGCAAGATCTATGCACCCTTCGAGTCCGGCCTGGCCGCGCCCACCGGGCGGGTCTACCACCATGAGATCCCCGGCGGCCAGCTGTCCAACCTGCGCCAGCAGGCCGTGGCGCTGGGCCTGGCGGACCGCTTCGAGCAGATCGAGGACGCCTACGCGGCGGCCGACCGGATGCTTGGGCGGCTGGTGAAGGTGACTCCGTCGTCCAAAGTCGTCGGGGATCTGGCGCTGCACCTGGTCGGCGCTGGCGTGGAGCCGAAGGAATTCGAGGCTGACCCCGCCCGCTTCGACATTCCCGACTCGCTGATCGGCTTTCTGCACGGCGAGCTCGGGGTTCCCCCCGGCGGTTGGCCCGAACCCCTGCGCACCAAGGCGCTGGCGGGCCGCGGCGGGCCGAAGGGGATCGTGGAGTTGTCCGCGCGGGACCGCCTCGCGCTGGCCGAGGACCGGGCGCGCACGCTGAACCGGCTGCTGTTCGCCGGCCCGACCGCGGAGTTCGAGGACCATCGCGAGGCCTACGGGGACACCTCGGTGCTGCCCAGCAAGGAGTTCTTCTACGGGATGAGCCCCGGTGAGGAACACGCGGTGGATCTCGATCCGGGGGTGCGCCTGCTGATTCAGCTGCAGGCGATCGGGGACGTCGACGAACGCGGTATGCGCACGGTGATGTGCACGCTCAACGGGCAGCTGCGGCCGTTGCAGGTCCGGGACCGCTCCGTCGCCTCGACGGTCCCCGCCGCCGAGAAGGCCGACCGGTCCAACGGTAACCAGATCGCGGCGCCGTTCGCCGGTGTGGTCACCCTGCGAGTGGCCGAGGGGGACACGGTGGCCGCCGGAGCGCCGGTGGCCACCATCGAAGCGATGAAGATGGAAGCCGGGATCGCCGCTCCCATCAGCGGCACGGTGGCCCGGCTGGCCATCAACGCCGTACAGCAGGTAGAGGGCGGCGACCTGATCCTGGAGCTGCGTTCCCCGTGACCAGCTCACCCCCACGGGCACAATTCGGTCCACGCGATCGAGAGAAAGTGCGAAGATCCGGGGTGACACGCCAGCTCCAACCCACCGCTAGGAGTGATCGACATGTTGCCGACCGCGACCCCGGCAACGACCGGAGGCGAGGTGCTGCCCGAGTTGGAGATCGACTTTCCGGTGACTCAGCGGCGGCTCACCGTGCTGGTGCGGATCGTGCTGCTGATCCCGCAGTTCATTATTTTGTATGTGCTCCTCTTCGTGGCCACGCTGGTGAGCATCGCCGGCTGGTTCGCCGCGCTCGTTCTCGGCCGGCTGCCACGGTGGGTCGCGGAGTTCCTGACCGGCGTGCTCGCCTACAACATCCGGGTGATGGCCTACGCTTACCTGCTGGTCGACCGTTATCCGCCGGTGGCCTTCAGCCCGCCCGACTACCCGGTGCAGGTGTTCGTCGAGCCGGGCCGGCTGAACCGGCTGGCCGTGCTGTTCCGGCTGCTGCTGCTGATCCCGGCGGCCATCATCAGCACGGTCCTGATGTACGGGTGGGCGGTGTGCGCGTTCTTCTGCTGGCTGGCGGTGCTGATCCTCGGGCGGATGCCGCGTCCGCTGGCTGAGGCCACCGCCGCGGTGTTGCGCTACTCGATGCGGTACCAGGCGTACTACTGGATGCTGACGTCGGCCTACCCCAAGCATGTGTTCGGCGACGAGGCGTCCGCTCCTGGATACGGCGCTCCCGGTGGGCCGGCCCCCCTCAGCACCCGGCCGCTGGTGCTCTCCGGCGGTGGGCGCGGGCTACTGATTGTGTTCATCGTGGTCGGCGCGCTGGTTGTCCTCGCCAATGTCCTGGTCCAGAGCCAGGCGGTCACCAACCAGCCCGACTCGGGCTCCACCGATATCGTCTCCACCCTCCAACAGCCTTCGTGAACCGGGGGAGTCGAGCCAGATCCACTGCCGCTCGGCGGTGACGGTGAGGCCGAAACGATCCCATCCGGGCTGGCCGAGCGCGTGCCACAGCTGGTCGGCGTCCTCGACGGCGCGCCACAGCGCGGTGGGCCCGGCTTCCCACACCTGTCTCATGCCGTTGTCTGCGTGGTTGCTGACTTCACACCAGGAGCCATCCGCGCTGGTGAGGAAGACGTCCCCGGGGCGCCCTTCGCTGACAGTGTGCCCGTAGCCGATCTCGCTGGGCACGGTGAGCTGGGCGAGGAACCAGGTGATGAGGTTGTCCCAGGGGCGAAGCTGGTCGAGCTGGGTGGTGCGCGGTGTCGCCTGAGCGCGGTCGCGGGTCACCTGGTGGCCAGCGGTGGTCGCCGTCTTGGCCGCTGGAGTGGTTAGGCGCAGCGCCATGAACCCGGCCCAGGCGCGCTCGAAGCGTCCTTCGGCGCGGTCGGCGAACCGCCTGAGCAACACGAGGTTGCCGGCGTGGACGGACAGTTTGAGGTCAGCCAGGATCAGCCCGCCGACGCGGGTCTGATCCAGCCACGCCCAGGGTATGGCTGGCACCGAGCAGGTGGCGACAATCCGATCGTAAGGGGCGTGCTCGGGCAGCCCGTTCCCGCCGTCCGCGGCCACCAGCGTGGGCCGGTACCCGATGCGGGCGAGCCGATCACGCGCCAGCTCGACCAGCTCGGGGTCACTGTCGACGGAGAAGACATGCTCGCTGCCGAGACGGTGGCACAGCAGCGCGGCGTTGTAGCCGGTGCCGCTGCCGATTTCCAGCACGTCGTGTCCTTCGCGCACGTCCAGGGCCTCTAGCATGCGGGTCATCAGCCCTGGGGTGCTGCTGGAAGACAGGCCAATGACGCTGGTACCCCACGAGCCCGCAGTCTCGCCGATCTTGGTGAACAGGCCCCGGTTGGCGTAGACCAGCTCCCGCCAGGCCGGGTCGGTCGCATCCCGGGTGAGCCACGCGCTCGTGCCGGGGTCCTGCTCGTAGAAGACGGGGACGAGCTCGTGCCGGGGAATCGCCCGGACCGCGGCGATCCACTCCGGTGAGCGCAGCTTGCCCGCGGTGACCAGTTCCTCGGCGAGTCCCGCCGCCCGGTCAGCCCAGTCGTTCACCGCGCCTCCTGGGCGAGCAGATCGGCGAGGACCGCAGTCAACGGCGCGTCGGTGCGGTCTTCCAAGAAGCCGAACTGGCCGCCCGGGTTGACTTCCAGGAAGATCCACTCCGCTTCCGGAGTGATCACGAAGTCGAACGCGCCGTAGACCAGGTCCAGCTCGCGCATGACCGCGCGGATGCCGTGCTCCACGTCATCTGGCAGCGGGATCCGTTCGTAGCTCAGGGCGTTGTAGTCGGCTCGCCAGTCGACGTAGGAGGCGTGGCTGTGCGCACGGATCGCCACCGCGAACACCTGGTGCCCGATCACGATGACGCGGGCTTCCTCGCGCTTCGATGCCCACCGCTGCATGAGGTGGGCGGTCAGCTCGATACCTCGCAGATCATCGAAGTCGGCGTCGGTCAACCGCTGGGTCAGCGCGACCCGGCGCCCGCCCCGCTCACAGATCGCGGACGCGCCGAGCATCTTGGTCACCACCCCTCCGGGGCCGCATCGCGCGGCGAACCGGAGTGCCGCGCCAGGGTTGTTGGTGACCAGTGTCGGCGCCACGCTCAAACCGGCGCGGGCGGCCGCGACCAGTTGGCGCGGCTTGTAACCGGCGTCAGCGTGCCGGCTGGGGTGGTTGACCCACCGCACCGGCAGCGCGCCCAGCACACCACCCAAGCCGAGCTTGGCCTCGTGCTGGGCGTGCCGCCGTTCGGTCGTGCTCATCGCCGCCGGGAAGCGAAAACTCGAGGGATTGCGGTACCAGATGGATCGCAGCTCTTCGAGCGCCACCTCGCGGTACGGCGTCACCAGCCGCCCCGTCCACTGACCGTCCCGGAGTTCGGCGTCGACACTGAGCTGTTGGGGAAACCAGCTCAGGTCCGCGCGGAACACTGGCACGTCGCGCTCGGCGAGCGCCCGCACCATCCGGTCGGCGCTGATGTCGCGCTCAGTGGCCAGGATCAGCACCGTCATGGCTGAAACGGCTCGTCGGCGGTGTAGTCGTTCTTCCAGTCCTCAGACGAGGGCGGGTCCTCACCGTCGACCGTCGTGGTGGTGGGCGCGGTCGGTGGCTCCTCTTCCACCTCGAGCAAGGCCACACCGCCGGGGCCGGTGGCGAGCTGGCGCCGGTGGTCGTAACCCCACGACAGCCATTGCCTGCACGGTGTCATCACTGGCCCCATCCGCCGCAACCCCCACGTGCGCACGCCAGGCGGCGACGGCTCGTCCCAGCATGGCGGCGCGGTGTCCGGCCGCCCCAGCGGGAACTGCTCCCCGGCTGGAGCCAACGGATCATCGAACGCTGTGGTCATCTCACTCACCCTTTCTCGTCTCGTGAGCTGGGCCGGTCATGCGCTCTGCTGGTTGCGGCGCTGGCTTCGCCACCGCTGCCCGAGCTGGCGGATCTCCGCGAGGTCGGTCCATCCCGACGGCGACACTAGAAGCGACTCCAGCACGCCCGCCATGCCGTAGTCGTCCCGTAGTCGTCCATCTGCCTGCCCCGCAGCACATGGGCCGCCGGGTCGCCCCGTCGCCAGCGGATCGTGTACCCACCTTCCACGTACACCCACGCGATCGGCGCACCCCTAGGCGCAGCTCCACTGCGGCTCATACTCTGTCACTTTGGGTGTGCTCTGTGGCCCGCAGCGTGGTGTGGACCGCGCCGAAGACATCGATTTCCCGGCACCCGGCCAGATCTGCGGTAGTGGGGCATCGCTGCCAGCGGACTCGGCCGATCCCACCCCACACCCCTCCAGCATCAACGCGCGCGGGGTTAACCATGGGAGTGCTCCTCGGCAGACGACAGCGGGATGAGAGACCTCGGTGACACGCTCGTCAGTGGCTAGATTGACGCCATGTTTACCCGGCTATCTTCGCATCTACCCTGGCATATAGTCAATATACTGGGTAAGTCAGTGTGCTGTCACCAACTCGGTTCTCACCCGGTGGATCAACGGAACGGCCTCGACGCCGCGAAGCGCCAGGTCCGCCAGCCGCTCGTAGGCAGCACGGTACTGCGCAACATCCGTCGGGTCGGTGACGTTGACCATTCCGGTCAGCAGCTCCAGATTGACCAGGTCTGGCTCGCCGTCGGTTCGGCCCGCCAGGATCGTGAAACCGTGGTCGTGCCACACCGGCCCGGTGCGCTCAAACGGCAGCACCCGGACGTCCAGATGTGGCTCGACCGCCAGTGTCGCGAGGCGGTCCAGTTGGGCGGCCATGACCTCCGGCGGCCCAACCCGCCACCGCAGCCCGGCCTCCCCGATCACCCACCGCAGCGTCTTGCCCCGGCTGTAAAGGACGACTTGGCGCTGCATCCGCGCCGCCACCGCCTCGGTGACATCGTCGTGGTCCGGGTTGTCTTCGGCTACCAGATGGGCGGTGTACTCGGCGGTCTGCATCAGGCCCGGGATCAGACCCGGCACGTACGCGATTCTCGTCGTCGCGGCGGCCTCCGCAGCGAGGGCGTCGCGTTGCAACTTCGCCAGGCCGCTGGAGAGCGCTTCCCGCCAGGTGATGAACTCCGCCGCGACCGCTTCCGCCAAGGCGGCAGCCGCTTGTCGGTCCACGTGACTTGCCCGAGTCTCGCGGGTCCAGCGGTCGACCAGCTCGGCGGTGGCGACCGCCTCACCCAGCTCCACCCGCGACAGATGTGACTGGGAGACGCCCAGCCGGCCGGCCAGGACCGGTCCGGACAGATCGGCGGACTTGCGCAGCCGGCGCAGCAGCCCGCCCAGCCGGCGCTGCCGGGCCGTGCTCTTGCCGAATGCGGAACTCAACTGAGGCGGGGCAGGAACTCGCGGTAGGGCACCGCCGCGGCGCGCACTTCCTCGGCCAGCGCCATGCAGCGGCAAACCACGTCGGGCTCCTCGGTGTAGTCATAGCCGGTCAGGATGTCCTCGGTCGTGTAGCGATACCACATCACAGAGTTATCGTCAAAGACCACGAAGTCCTCGCGGACGTGGTCGAACTCCGGGTGCAGGGCCCGGTCCAGGATGTGGATCTCTTCACCGATCGCGGTGAGCCTCGGGTAGGCAACCTCGAATTCGTGCCGCGAGTACTCGGTCAGCGGCAGCTCCACGAACCGGACCCGGCCGATCCGCCGGCCGGACTCGGTGACCAGCCGGAGGGTCTCCATCGTGCTGTCCGTCTGCGGGGTCGTCGGCTCGGGTTCACCTCGCCGCCACGCCGCGAGATCTTCCTCCTCCCAGGGAACCGCGTACCGCTGCCGGGTCTCCAGCCGCAGCGCTCGGTGCCTGACCCCCTGGTACAGGCCGATGACGTCGATGTCGCTCATACCAACCCCAGGTTGCGAGCCGCTTCAAGTAGCGCCGTCTTCGACACCCGGCCCAAGATCTCCCCCTCCGGAACGTAGTTGGGCAGGATCGACCGGTGGTCGGCGGTGGTGGCCGGACGGAGCTGGACCATCACGTCCTCGCCCTCATCCCAGAGTCGGTCGCAGCCGTCCATACCCTTGGAACTGGTGTCTGGGTTGAGCAGGCGCATGAGGACCCCTTATCTGTTAGGTCTAAGCTACCCCAATAGAATTCCTTCTACCCGGGTGGCAGTCAAGAATCTAAGGTAACGGAGTTGCCTTCGCCTGGATCAGGCCCGAGCTGCTGGTCGTTGATCCAATCGAAGGGCCGTGCTCGGGCAGCCCGCTCGCGCCGTCCGCGACCATGGGCCTGGGCCGATACCCGATGTGGGAGGGCCGGTCGAGGGCCGGGTCGACCAGGTCGGGGTCGTCGTCGATAGCCCGACACGTTCAGCCGGGCGGAGCCGTGAACTTGATGACGCTGGAGCAGCTCACGGAAGTCATTGAGACCACGCGGCATGATCTGCTCCGGATCGAGACGTTGCCCAGCTACGACACCGCGATCACCACCAGTGACTTCCGTCGTTGGCTCAATGGCGAGTTGGAGCCCGACTGGGAGGCACGCCGGCCGTGGCTGGATCTCCTGCGGAGGTGGGCGAACGAGGGCCGCCCACGGCGGCGTGTCCGAGTCATCCACGATCCCCCCAGCGACTACGAGCGGTACGCCTGTGACTGGGGTTACCGCCACAACGTTGCAGCCGGGGAACTCGTCCGTGTTCTGGATCTCGCCGAGCAGTCGCCGCCTGATGAGCTACTCTCTGTGCCCGGCGACTGGACGCTGATCGACGGGCGCGATGTGGTGAAGATGCACTATGACCACGACGGCCAGTTCCGCGGCGCACAGCTCCTTGATGTCGCGGACGCGGACCGACACCGGCTCGCCGCTGACGCCGCATGGAACGCGGCCGAGCCGTTCACCCAGTGGTGGGACCGCCATGCGCAACATCACCGCGTCGTCTGATCGAACAGCCAGGAGCCAACCGGCATGATCACCGATCTTGATGCGCTGGGAGCGTTGTTGGACGCCCGTCGCCATTCGCTGTTTCGGCTGGAGACTCTCGATGTGTACGAGGTGGCCTCCGATGGCTCGGACTACCGGCGTTATCTCGACGGTGAGCCCGCACCGAAGTGGGAGCGCAAGCAGCCGTGGCTGGACGAGCTTCGTGCCGAGCGGGACTCCGGTTACTACCGGCACCGAGTGCATGTGTTGCGCACTCCACTGGGTCCGTACCTGCGTTACGAATGCGAGTGGGGCTACGCCTACAACGTGCAGGCGGGCGAGGACGTCCGCATCCTCGATCTCGCCGACACACCCGAGCCGCCAAGCCTAGTGGATCACGACTTCTGGCTGGTCGATGAGGATCTGGTCGTGTTGATGCACTATGACGCCGCCGGGCAGTTCGTCGGTGGCGAGGCGCTACCTGAGATGGAGACACCGCGTTATGTCGCCGCCCGCGATGCCGCTTGGGCAGCCGCCACCGCGTTTGAGCCGTGGTGGGCGGCTCGGCCGCAGTACCATCGCTGAGCTTCCTACCGTCTTGTGATCGGATTGCCCTCGTCGCGGACGAAGCTCTCGACTCTCGGTTGGTGGTCGCGTCGGTCATGTGGCACGACTCCAGCCGCCAGGATCGGTGGCCGGGAACATTCGCCCGACCTGCTCGGCCTGTCTGAGCTGGATGAACCCGCCGCTGACGGGGAATCTTCCCGGCCGATCAGGTCGCGGGGTGGCCCGTTTTGTCGGTGGCTGGGGTTACCGTGTGGTCCTGCATATGAGTGCTGGGGGGTGGGCGATGCCGCGCAGGGCGGGGACTTCGGTGAAGGCCGAACGTGATCAGCTTCGGGATCGGATGCGGGCGTGGGGGTGCTCGGTGTCCCAGATCGCCGGGGAGCTGGGTCGGCGGTTCAATTTGCGGCCGAGGGTGGCGTGGCGGCATGCGTTGGGGTGGCCGCAGTGGAAGGTGGCGCAGCGGTACAACACCGCGCATCCGGGGGCGAAGCTGTCGGACAATCGGGTCAGCGAGTTCGAGGCCTGGCCGCACGGCGGCAGCCCGCCCAGCCCGCGCTACCTGGCTCAGCTCGCGGCGACGTTCGGGCATGGGTGCACGGTGTCCCAGCTGGTCGACGCTGATGATCTGGAGCAGCTCACCCCAGCCGACCGCAGCCTGCTCACCACCGGTCACCCACCCGCACCCGTGACGACGGGGGCGTTGGTTCCCGTTGTCCGCGCTACGGTAGGTGAGCACGCTGACCCCGGCCGTGTGGTGGCGCGCGGGGGAGGTGACACTGGTGGGGCCTGGGGGAGCCGACGCGTCGTGCGCTGTGACGCGCGCGGTACGCCGATCCGCGAGGAGGTCATCATGGCCGCCGAGGAGTCCGCCCAGTTCCATCGCTGGAGCGCCACCACCAACGTTGACGACGACGTGCTCGACCAGATGACCGCCGACGTTGCTGAGATCGCCCGGCGTGAGCAGATCGACCCACCCGCCAGCATCTTCGCGAGTCTGCTCCGTGCCCGTGATGATGTGTTCACCCTGATCGCCGGGCGCCAGCAGCCCCGCCACACCGCGGACTTGTACAAGATCGCCGGGCAGGTCTGCGGGTTGTTGTCTCTCGTCACGTTCAACCTGGGGCATCCGCACTCCTCGAACACCCATGCGCGTACCGCGCTGCACTGCGCCGAGGTGTCCGGGTACACCCCGCTACGAGTCTTCGTCCGCTGGGTCCAGTCCAACGTCGCCTATTGGGACGGTTGCTACGACGAGGCTGCCCAGCTCATGGAGTCCGCCCTGCCCGACGCTACCAGCGGTACCACCCTGCTGAGGTTGACTAGCCAGCAGGCCCGGGCCAACGCCGCTCGTCGTCAACCCGGCGAGGTCAGCCGGGCTCTGGCGCTCGCCGCGAGCGCCCCCACTGAGCTCACCGACGATGAACCGGGCATCTTCGGCTTCAACGCCGGGACGGCCGCTTATTACGCTAGCGAGGCCCATTACGCTCTTGGCGGCACGGAGCATCTGGAGGCCGCCCTGGGCTGGGCGCGTACCGCCCTGGACGAGTTCTCCGCCGAGTCCCGGCCCAAAGTGATGTATGTCGCCTCCGCCCGTTTCGATCTTGCGCTTGCCCACTTGGCTCGAGGCGAGTTAGACGCCGTCGGTGAGCACCTCGCCCCCGTGCTGCACTCCACCGGAGCTGAATACCGCACTTTCCCGGTGATTGGCCGGGCTCGGTCTCTGCACACGCTGCTGGCCCGGCGGCCGGATCTCGCGTCCTGCACCATGACCACGTTGCGGGATGACCTGGCTGAGTTCTGCACCCATCCCGCTTCCACCCCTACAGAGCTGGAGCCAGACCCTACGCCGGACCGGCCTGCGTGACCCACGATCAGTCCGCAGGCCGGTTGTTGAGGCGACCCGAAAGTCTGCGTTTGGGCTTCGCCGGAATATCCGACAACGCGCAGCGCGAGAGGGGAACAGCTCGTGCCAGAAGTGATCGCGGATTCAGCCCGTGCCGCGCAACTTCGGAGCAGGCTCACCGACGACATGGTGGTCGAGGGCACGATCGTGTCGAACGAGGTCGAGACCGCGTTCCGCACGGTGCCCCGGCACCTGTTCGCGCCCGGGGCAACGCTGGAGCAGTCCTATGCCCAAGATGCTGTGCGCACCAAGCGAGACCAGCACGGCATCACCATCAGCTCGATATCCGCGCCGTGGCTGCAGGCCATGATGCTGGAGCAGGCGCAGCTCGCCCCGGGCATGCGGGTTCTGGAGATCGGATCGGGTGGTTACAACGCGGCACTGATCGCGGAGCTGGTCGGCGAGGAGGGGCAGGTCACCACGGTTGATATCGACCCGGACGTGGTGGACCGGGCCCGGCGTTGCCTCGCGGCGGCGGGTTACCGGCGGGTCACCGTGGTGTTGGCTGACGCTGAGGGCGGCGTGCCTGACTATGCTCCCTACGACCGGATCATCGTGACCGCCGGGGCCTGGGACATCCCCCCTGCATGGTCTGACCAGCTCGCCGAGGGCGGCAGGCTCGTCGTTCCCCTCCGGATGCGCGGCCTGACCCGCTCGATCGTGTTCGAGCGCGACGGTGGGCACCTGGCAAGCCGGTCCTACGAACTGTGTGGTTTTGTGCCGATGCAAGGCGCCGGAGAGTACCGGGAGCGGCTGGTCCTCCTCGACGGGGAAGCGGTCGGCCTTCGGGTGGATGACGGGCAGCAGGTAGACGCCGATCTTTTGCGGGAGACTTTGTTTCAGCCGAGGGTGCAGGCATGGTCGCAGGTGATGCTCAGTAGCGACGAGCGGTTCGATGGCCTTCACCTGTGGCTGGCCGTCACCCTGCCGAATTTCGGTCGCCTCACCGCGCAGCGGGAGGCCGTAGATTGCGGCATCGTCGCTCACGCGTGGCCCTTGGGTGTCCCGACGGCCGTGGAGGGGGGGAACCTCGCCTACCTCGGTTTGCGCCCGGTCACCCCCGACAGGCAGCGATTCGAGTTCGGGGCATACGGGCACGGCTCAGCCGCCCGGGAACTCGTTAACCAGATGGTCCGGCATATCCAGTCCTGGGACGGCAGCAGCCTGAACGCGCGTATTGGGGCCCACCCAGCAGCCACCCCGGATGCGGACCTCCCCGACGGTCGTGTCATCGACAAAAAGCACACCCGGGTCGTGATCTCCTGGCCCTGACAGCGGCGTCCTGACCGAGGCCAGGCCACTCGGAACACCACCATCAAACGAGGAGGATCCGTATGACAATCCAGACACACTCGGTAGTTGCGAAAACTGTAGTACCGAGCACGACAGCAGTGGATCCGGAGTTCGATCTCGACGTCAGCATCGTCGAGTCCGCTCCGGTGGACGCCGAGCTGATGCGAAGCACCAGCGACAACTGTGGCCATACCTGCGAAAGCGCCTGCGTCAGCTTCCAATAGGTTGCTTGATCCCGATAACCAGTCGGGCACCAGCCCGACCTGGCGGCCCTGGGGGTGTTGCGGTTGTACAGGGTCGTTGATGAGGCCATGGTGCGGGTGGCCACCCGTATGTCCGGGTTGGATGTTCTGCCGTGGCCGGACCTGACCGGCAGCACGAATGAGCAGGTGGCGCGGTGGGTCCGCTGGCTGGACCAGGTGTGGGCACAGGAGGCGATCGCGGCGGCCGTCGAGGTGGCCAGCCCAGTGCTGGCCCGCCGGGTTCGTGAGGTGTGTACCGGGCACCGTCAGCAGGCGCGCCAGGTGCGGCGCGCTGTGGTGTCCGTGATCCGGTATCTGCTGCGGATGACGAGCCGGGCGACGCCATTCGGCCTGTTCGCCGGGGTGGCGCCAGCTCATTTCGGTTCCGAACTGGCGGTGCGCTACGGGGAGGATCACCACGCTGTAGCGCGGGTTGACGCCGTGTGGCTGGCGGGTGTGATCACTCGCTTGGAGACGTGCCCAGAGCTGCGGGGTCGGCTGCTGGTCGTGTTGAACAACCTGGCTTTCGTCCGTGATGGGAGGCTAGTGGTGGGTTGCCAACAGCAGCCCGCCGGGTCGGGCCAGAGCGCTCCGGCGGAGGTTTCGGTGCGTCACACCAGGGCGGTCGAGACCGTCAGGCAGGCCGCCCGGTCGCCCATCCGCGTCAGTGACCTGACCGCAAAGTTGACGGCTGGCTTCCCCGGGACACCGGAGTCGGTGATAGAGGGGATGCTGGCCGAGCTGGTGGCTCAGCGCATCCTGGTCACCAGCCTGCGTCCCCCCATGACGGTGACCGATCCGCTGGCCTATGTTCTCGGGAAGTTGACCGTGATAGGCGCCGAGGAGGTGCCCCGGGCGGCGCTCCTCCTCCAGGAGCTTCGCGAGGTCCACGCTGAACTGTCCCGCCACAACCGTGTGTTGTCGCCCGCCGTGGGACGTGACCTGCGAAGCTCTGCGTCGCGGCGGATGGCGGCCGTCTCCATGACCGAGCGACCGCTCGTGGTTGACCTTCGAGTCGACTGCACCCTGGTACTGCCGCAGTCAGTGGCGCGCGAAGCCGAAACCGCAACGGCGGCACTCACACACCTGACGCCGTACCCGTTCGGCTATCCCGGGTGGAAGGACTTCCATTTGCGGTTCCTCGAAAGGTATGGGATCGGCGCCGTCGTCCCCGTCCTGGAAATCCTGAACGCCGACTCCGGGCTCGGGTTTCCCGCCGGGTATCGGGACTCGCGTCTTGAGCTGTCTGTGTCGGGTCTGTCCGAGCGGGATATGCGGCTGTTGGCTCTGGCGCAGCAGGCCGCGATGGATCAGAGAATCGAAGTCGTTTTCGATGACCAGCTGATTGCGGATCTGATGGCTAAAGATTTCACGAAGGCGCAGGCGCAGCCGCACACCGAATTGATTTTCTGCGTTCATGCGCCGACGCGGGGCGCAGTCGACCGGGGCGAGTTCGCTCTCGCTGTCGTTGGCGTGTCCCGTGCGGTCGGAACCATGACCGGGCGGTTTCTCGACCTTTTCGACCCCGGGGACCGTGACCGCGTGGTCGGCGCGTACGCGCGGCTGCCCACGGTGAACGACGGCGCGCTGTCGGTACAGGTGTCGTGTCCCCCGCTCTACACGCGGACCGAGAACGTCACCCGCAGTCCTGCGGTCCTGCCGCACCTCGTCTCCCTAGCCGAGCACCACACCGGCGGCGGCGTGATACCGCTGGATGACATCGCCGTGAGCGCCGATGCCCAGCGGCTGTACCTGATGTCATTGTCGCGGGGGCAGCCGGTGGAACCCACAGTGTTCAGCGCCGTGGAGCTCACCAACGCCGCGCATCCACTCCTACGGTTCCTCTGCGAGATCACCAAGGCGCGGGCCGCCGCGTGCGGGCCATTCTCCTGGGGAGCGGCTCACCGGTTGCCGTTCCTGCCCAGAATCCGATACCGGCGCACGACCTTGTCCCCGGCTCGCTGGACTCTGACGGCCACTAACCTTCCGGGACACAGCGCCCCGTGGCCGGAATGGGTTCAAAGCCTGGCGGACTGGCGGCACCGGGCACGCGTCCCGGATGCGGTCTACCTCGGTGCTGACGACCGTCGCATACGCCTGGACCTGGACGAGCCCGCACACCTGCACCTGTTGCGGTCTGACCTGGACCGTACCGGGCACGTCACCGTGCGCGAAGCACCGGACACCGACGCGTTCGGGTGGCTCGACGGGCGTGCCCACGAAATCGTCGTGCCCTTGGCGTCCACCAGCAAGCCTGTGTGGCCCCCCGTCCCGCGACGGTCCTCCCCAATCCGCACGACCAGCCGCGAACACGGGCACCTGCCCGGCAGTAGCGAGTGGCTGTTCGTGAAATTGTACGGGCACCCGGACCGGCACACCGCCATTCTCGTCACCCATCTCCCATGCCTGTTGTCCACAGGGGACAACCCGCCGCAGTGGTGGTTCCTGCGGTATCAGGACCCCGAGCACCATCTACTCCTGCGAATCCGACTGTCTGGCGCCGACGCGTTCGGCGAGATCGCTCAGCGTGTCGGTGCCTGGGCCACCGGTCTGCGGCGCCTCGGCCTCATCGGCCAAGTGCAGGTGGACACCTACTACCCGGAGACTGGACGCTTCGGCTGTGGCGCGGCGATGGCCGCCGCCGAGTCGGTGTTCGACGCTGACTCGGCGGCGGCGATCGCGCAGCTGACACACACCGGGGGCAGCGGCGCCCCGCACCAGCACGCCATCATCGCCGCAAGCCTGGTCGACCTGACCACGTCCCTCACCGGAAGCGTGAGTGACGGCATGCGCTGGCTGATCGACCACGTCGACAAGACCCCGGCCCAGGCGCCCGCCCGGGAGGTCCACGACCAAGCGATCCACCTGGCGAACCCGCGTGATCGGTGGGCCGCGCTGCGCGCCGTACCCGGTGGCGAACACATCGCAACCACGTGGGCCCGACGACGCACCGCGCTCACCACGTACCGCCAGACGATCACCACTACCGGCGAGATCGACCCAGACTTGGTGCTGCCCGCTGTGCTGCACCTGCACAGCATCCGGATGGTCGGAATCGCCCCGGAGACCGAACGGGCCTGCCACCACCTCGCCCGCGCCGCCGCCCTGAGTTGGATCGCCCAGGAACCCAGGGAGGCGCCGTGAGCACCTCAACCCGCTCCGCGCCCGCAGTCGCGGAAGCGCTCGCCCAGCGCCTAGCGGTGCCGGAACTGCTCACCGCTGAACTGCGCTCGCGGGCACAGTCGCTGGCCAAGGGTGCTGCGGGGATCGCGCTGCTGCACATCGAACGCGCCCACAGCGGCGCAGGAAGCTGGGGCACCGCGCACAGCTGGGTGAAGGCGGCCACCCGTGACGAGATCAGCGCCGCCGACACCGCCGGGCTGTACTTCGGGGTGCCCGCGATCTCTTTCGTTCTGCACGCGGCCGGTGCCGACAGGATCGCACGCTACGGTGCCATGCTGGCGGGGATCGACGCCCACGTGAGCGCGCTGGCACACCGAAGGATCGACCTCGCGGGGCAGCGCGCCGACAGCGGCCAGTACCCGGCTTTCGCCGAATACGACCTGCTGCACGGCCTGACCGGGATCGGCGCGCACTTGCTCGCCCACGCCCCGGGCAACGACGCCCTCGGCCGGATCCTGACGTACCTGGTCCGCCTGACCGAACCAGCGCGCGTCGACGGCCAGACCCTGCCCGGCTGGTGGACCGCCCACGACCCCAACGTCACCACCTCAGCCGGCTTCCCCAGTGGGCACCTGAACCTCGGCGTGGCGCACGGCATCGGCGGGCCGCTCGCCCTACTCTCCCAGCGCCTGCGGGCAGGGATCACTGTGGACGGGCAGCCGGACGCCATCAGAGGTATCTGCGCCTTTCTGGATACCTGGCGCCAAGATGGTGACGCGGGAGCGTGGTGGCCGCAATGGCTCACCCTTGACGAGCTGCGCACGGGCCGAACCGCCCAGCCGGGCCCGATGCGGCCCTCGTGGTGCTACGGGACGCCGGGACTCAGCCGCGCCCAGCAACTGGCCGCCATCGCCACCGACGACATCACCCGCCAGCACCTGGCCGAGCATGCACTCGCTGCCTGCCTGTCCGACCCCGCCCAGCTCGACCAGATCATCGACACCAGCCTGTGCCACGGCTGGGCCGGGCTGTACCAGATCGCCGTTCGTGCCGCCGCCGACGCGATCACCCCTGCCCTGGCCGCGATTCTGCCGCACCTGGCCGAGCTACTCATCCGGCCGCCGAGCCACAGCACCGGGCTCCTGGAAGGCAATGCCGGTCTCGCGCTCGCACTGCACACCGCCGCCCGAACCGCGCCGCCGATCTCCGGATGGGACACATGCCTGATGATCAACTGACCAGCGCGGGTGCCCATCGCGTCGCAGGCCCGGTGTCCGCGAGCATCGCGCTGCGGGAGTTAGCCGACAGCGTTGTGGCCGTCCTCCCTCGCCGGCGTACCCCTGGATCAGGCCGCGGCCCACCTCGGCATGCGGCCCGAGGATCTCGCCGATGCTGTGGAGGTGTATCGCGCGGCGGGCTACGCGGCGCTCCAGGCACAGGACGATCAATCCTGGTACCAGGTCCGCATCCAGTTCACCCACTGGGACACCGCCGAGCGCATCGCCGCCGCTGAGCTCGCCCCGCGTTTGCGGCGCCTTGAGGACGCGGAGATGGTCGCGGCGTGGTGGTTCATCCGCAAGGCACCCTGCTGGCGGCTGCGACTGCTTCCCGGTCCCGCCGGGTCCGCTGCCGACATGAAGGCGTCCGTTACCACCGTCCTCGATGGCCTCGTCAAGGCGAGCCTGATCGAGCGGTGGTGGCAGACCAGGTACGAACCGGAGTCGGCCGCGTTCGACGGACCCGCGGCGATGGATGTTTCCCACGCGCTCTTCCACGCCGACAGCCGGTGCATTCTCGACCATGCACCGCGTCCCACCGCAGTCAACGAGGCGACCCTCGGGCGGCGGGAACTGTCCGTCCTTTTGTGCAGCGCGTTACTGCGTGGCGCAGGGCAGGACTACTACGAGCAAGGCGACGTCTGGCATCGCGTCGCCCAGCTACGGCCCCTGCCCCCCGAGATGCACACCGAGCAGCTACGGGGGATGACCAACGGTCTTCGACTGCTGATCAACGCCGATCTGCACCCCACCGGAGCACTCTTCGGCCCGGACGGGCCACTGGCGTACGCCGCCAACTGGCTGACCGCGTTCGACATAGCCGGACGCGCTCTGGGGACAGCAGCCGCCGACGGAACGCTGGAACGAGGCGTCCGCGACACCCTCGCGCACCATGTGATCTTCCACTGGAATCGGATCGGCATATCTGCCCGGACCCAGAGCATCCTTGCGCGGGCGGCGCGCGAGACCCTCTTTGGGCCAGCCGCACCCTTCATCCGGCGCCTACGCCGCTGGTGGTGAGTGATGTGGCCGGAACCCGACAACACCGACGTCGTGGCACGCATGCGTACCGCACACGCCGTAGCCCGCGCCACCCTAGACGTCCTGCCGGTCGCGAACACCCACGAAGCCTGGGTGCTGGCACGGCAGGACACTGAGCCAGCCCGTCACTACCCTGCACGGTCCGGCATGGCTCCGCGTCGCCTGCGCCCCGATCGGACAAGTCGTCGGCACGTTCTGGGACGGCTCGATCGAGGCCGAGAGCGCCATGCCCGCATCGGTACCACGCCCCAGGCTGCGCCGCTGGCACGACTGGAACGATCAATGCTGGGAGTATCGCGCGGAACTGTACGACCACGCGCTAGCCCGCCCCGCCGCGACGTCGACAGTCCTGACGACCGCGCCCGACCTTCCGACGGCATGGTGGGCGGCCGTACGGGTCACCCTCAATGACATCGCTTCGGTCCGCACCAGCCGCCTGACCATCCACCAGAGCTTTCTCGATCACACCATGCCTCGGCTGCTCGGCACGCCCATCGACACCACGGCGCCGAGCCCCTGGACCACCGCCCACGGCGACTTCCACTTCGCCAATATCAGCTCGCCCACCCTGTGCCTCTTCGATTTCGAGGGCTGGGGTCTGGCACCAGCAGGCTACGACGCCGCGACGCTCCACAGCTGCAGCCTTCTGGTGCCCCCCATCGCCGCTCGGATCCGCACCGAACTCGCGGAGATACTGGACACACCCGCCGGCCGCTTCGCCGAACTGGTCGTCATTACCGAGCTTCTGCACGCCACCACCCGCGGTGACCACCGCTCGCTGGCCGACCCCTTACGCCGACGCGCCAGCATCCTCCTCGGACGGACCGTCCCTGAGAGTGACACGTAGCCTAGCCTTCGCGCGTGAAGTGGCCAGGTTCAGCGTGCGGCAGGCCACCCTGGGCCGCTGAGAATCCGCCCCGTGGCGGCATCATGGGCGTCATGGTGCGGATCGTGGCGGGTACCGCTGGTGGGCGTCGGTTGGCTGTTCCGCCGCGCGGCACCCGGCCGACGTCGGAGCGGGTCCGCGAGGCGGTGTTCAGCGCGGTGCAAGCCCGCCGGGATCTTGAGGGGGCCCGGGTGCTGGACCTCTACGCCGGATCCGGTGCGCTGGGCCTGGAGGCGCTGTCCCGGGGGGCGGCGCACGTCCGATTCGTGGAATCCGACCGGCGGGCGGCGGCCGTGCTGCGCCGTAACGTCGAGGCGCTCGGACTAGGCGCCGCGGCGCTGGTGAGCACGGCGGACGTGCTCGCGGCGCTACGCGAGGACCCAGGTCTGCCCTACGACGTGGTGCTCGCCGACCCCCCCTATGCGCTCGATGACGTTGCTCTGGGCGGTGTGCTGAGCGCACTGGCCGGTGGCGGCTGGCTGGCGCCAGCGGCGCTGCTGGCGCTGGAGCGCCCGGTCGCGGCACGCGCGCCGACCTGGCCGGTGGGTGTGACTGCGCTCACGCATCGGCGGTATGGCGACACCGTTGTGTACTACGGTAGCGCATGAGGCGTGCGGTGTGTCCCGGTTCTTACGACCCCGCGACCAAGGGCCACCTCGACATCATTGAGCGGGCCGCGAGCCAGTTCGACGAGGTCGTGGTCGCCGTGCTGATCAACAAGACCAAGAGCTGCCTGTTCGAGGTCGCCGACCGGATGGCGATGCTGAAGGAGATCACCCAGCACCTGGCTGGTGTGCGCATCGATTCCTGGCACGGACTGCTCGTGGACTACTGCACCACCAACGGGATCGCCACGATCGTGAAGGGCCTGCGCGCGGTCAGTGACTTCGACTACGAGCTGCAGATGGCCCAGCTGAACTACCAGCTCTCCGGGGTGGACACGATGTTTCTGCCGAGCAAGCCGCACTACAGCTACCTGTCCAGCTCGGTGATCAAAGAAGTCGCCACCTATGGCGGTGACGTGGGCCACCTGCTGCCGGCCACGGTGCACCAGCGCCTGATCACCCGGCTCTCGGGGCGGCGGCAATGACCCCTGGGCGGACACGCCGAGGCGGCTCGAGTTCCCGCATCCGGGCTGCCTGACCGGTCAGACTAGCGACTGTGGACAGTGAGGAACGAAAAGGGCCGGTGTATCGGGTTTTCGAGGCGCTTGATGACCTCGTGACCACCCTGGAGGAGGCCCGCGGCGTACCGATGACCTCCAGCTGCGTGGTGCCCCGCGGGGATGCGCTTGAGCTGCTCGACGACATCCGCGACGCGATTCCCGCTGAGCTCGATGACGCTCAGGACGTGCTGGACCATCGGGACGAGCTGGTGGAGACCGCGCGCCAGGATGCGGAGAAGACGGTGACCGGGGCACGCGAGGAGGCCACCCGCCTGACCACCGAGGCGCGGGCCCACGCCGAGTCGATGGTCGCCGAGGCGCAAGCCGAGGCCGAGCGCCTCGCGGCTACCGGGCGCCGGGAATACCAGGAGCTCACCGGGCGCGCGGAAGCCGAGGCGCAGCGGATGACCGCAGCCGGGCGGGCCGCCTACGAACGGGCCGTCGCCGACGGCCGCGCCGAGCAGTCCCGGCTGGTCGAGCAGACCCAGGTGGTGCAGGCGGCCCGAGCGGAGGCCACCCGAATCCACGATGAGGTGAGCACCGAGGTGCACCGGCTGCGCGCGGAATGCGACGCGTACGTTGACGGCACCCTTGCGGAGTTCGAGGATCTGCTCAACCGCACTCTGCACACTATCGGGCGCGGTCGCGCCCACCATGGTGGACCGGTGCTCGCGGGGGTCGGTGAGCGTCCTCGCTAGCCACCGCGGCTGCCCACCGTTGCGCCTGTGCTTGTCCGCGCCTGTGCCCGCCTGCGCCCCGCCTGTGTGCGTTCCTAGGCACCGTCGCCTACCCTGCACCCTGATGCCGCGAAACACCGCTCCCGCGCGACCCGACCCGTCCGCCCCCTGGGTGATCGACACTCGGGACCTGGGCCGGCGCCCCGGGGCGATGCGCCGCTACCATCGGGACGCCCCCCTGCCGGTCGCTCTGGGACTGGACGTGATCGGGATTGCCGCCGGAGACGAGGTGTCCGTGGACGTGCGGCTGGAGTCGGTCATGGAGGGTGTGCTGGTGTCGGGTACGGCATCGGCGCCGATCACCGGGCAGTGCGCCCGGTGCCTGGATCCTCTGGTGGACTCCCTCGGGGTGGAGCTGACCGAGCTTTTCGCCTACCCGGACTCGGCGACCGACGCCAGTACCGATCCCGATGAGGTCAGCCGGGTCGTCGACGGCTTGGTCGATCTTGAGCCAGTGGTGCGCGATGCGCTGCTGCTCGCGCTGCCCAGCGCCCCGCTCTGCGCCGAGGACTGCTCTGGGCTGTGCCCCGACTGTGGCGACAAGTGGGCGGAACTCGGTACAGATCACCGGCATGAGACAATTGATCCTCGCTGGGCCGCCCTGACAACAGAACTGGCACAGCGCTTGCCCGGAAACGAAGAGGAGAACAAGTAACGTGGCCGTCCCCAAGCGCAGGATGTCGCGGTCGAACACCCGCTCGCGGCGGTCCCAGTGGAAGGCGAGCGCGCCGACGCTCGCGGTGTGTTCGAACCGGGCTTGCCGGCAGCCCAAGCCACCGCACCTCGTCTGCCCGCATTGCGGGAAATACGCTGGCCGCCAAGTCGTCCAGCCGGCCTGACCCCACTTAACCCTTGGGGAACCGGTCATCGCGGGGTCACCTGTTGGATCTGAGCCCTCTGCGCACCGCGCTCGATGTCGATCTTGACACCGAGCTTCTCACCCTGGCCCTGACCCACCGCTCCTACGCCTACGAGAACGGTGGCCTCGAACCCAACGAGCGCTTGGAGTTCCTCGGCGATGCCGTGCTCGGCGTGGTCGTCACCGACCACCTGTTCCGCACCCATCCCGATCTGCCCGAGGGGCAGCTCGCCAAGCTGCGCGCCAGCGTGGTGAACATGCACGCGCTGGCCGGCGTGGCCCGCGGCCTGGGTGCCCGTGGTCTGGGCGAATACTTGCTGCTGGGCCGGGGCGAGGAGCTCACCGGGGGCCGCAACAAGTCCAGCATCCTGGCCGACACCGTCGAGGCGCTGATCGGCGCGGTGTATCTGCGCCACGGCATGGACGTCGCCCGCGGCGTGGTGCACCGGCTGTTCGACCCGCTGCTGGTGACGGCACCCCTGCTGGGCGCCGGCCTGGACTGGAAGACCAGCCTCCAGGAGCTCACCGCTGGCCGCGAGCTGGGCGTGCCCGAGTACCGGATCACCGAGGACGGGCCCGACCACCTCAAGGAGTTCACCGCGACCGCCGTGATAGCCGGGGTGGCGCGAGGCACCGGGCAGGGCCGGACCAAGAAGGAAGCCGAGCAGCGGGCCGCCGAGGCCGCCTGGCGCGCGCTGTCCGAGCTGGCCAACGGGAGTGCCCCGCCTGCGGGGTAGCGCTGCATGCCTGAGTTGCCCCTTGCCTGAGCTGCCCGAAGTCGAGGTCGTCCGGCTCGGCCTCGCCGAACACATCGCCGGGCGCACGGTGGCCGATGTCGAGGTGCGCCACCCCCGCGCGGTGCGCCGTCACCTCGCCGGTGAGCTTGATTTCGCCGCCCGTCTCGGTGGCCGGTTGATCAGTGCCGCCCGCCGCCGCGGCAAGTACCTCTGGCTGGAGCTGGGTGACGCGCAGGCGCTGCTGGCCCATCTGGGCATGAGCGGGCAGATGCGCATCCAGCCACCCGGCGCCGCCGACGAGACGCACCTGCGGGTGCGGTTGCGGTTCGCCGACGATGGCCCTGAGCTGCGCTTTATCGATCAGCGCACCTTCGGTGGGCTGTCGGTGGCGGATGTGGTCGATGGCCTGCCCACCCCGGTGGCGCACATCGCCCGTGACCCGATGGACCCGGGTTTCGATCGGGATGCGGTGCTCGCCCGGATTCGGCGGCGGCGCACCGGCCTCAAACGCGCGCTGCTGGACCAGACCCTGGTGTCCGGAATTGGCAACATCTACGCCGACGAGGCGCTCTGGCGGGCTCGGCTGCACGGGGCGCGGCCCACCGCGACGCTGACCGCCGCGCAAGGACGCACCCTGCTGCGCGCCGTCACGGACGTGCTGACCGAGGCGCTCGCCGCCGGTGGCACCTCCTTCGACGCGCTGTATGTCAACATCAACGGCGCCTCCGGCTACTTCGACCGCTCACTGGCCGCCTACGGGCAGGCCGGCCGGCCCTGCCCCCGCTGCGGCACCGCGATCCAGCGCGAGTCCTTCATGAACCGCTCCTCCTACACCTGCCCCCACTGCCAACCCCGCCCCCACCTTGTCTAGCCACAAAACCGACAGCGTCACTTCGCAACACGACGCCGAGGCCACGGGGTGCGCCGCCGCGCGACATGATGGCAGCGACACCGAGGAGAGGGGTCAAGCATGAAGCTCCCTGTCACGCGCATCCAGGCGCGGAACTTCTGTTCGCTGGCTGCGGTTGACTTGCCGCTTGGCCCGCTGAATGTTCTCATCGGGCCGAACGGCTCCGGCAAGACCAACGTGCTCAACGTGCTGCGTTTCCTGGCCACGACGGTGCGCTTCGACCTGGCGGCCACGTTGCAAGAGTGGAACGGTTTCGACCACATCCAGCGCCAATCTGCCAGGCCTGGGGCCGTCGAGCTCACCATCCAGGGCCTCGTCACCGCTAACTCCAGCGAGAACGCACCCGATCAGTACCAGTTGCGGCTGGCAAGACATGGTAAGTCGATCTCACGCCAGGAGGAGTTCACTTTCAAGCGGAGGGGCGGCCGTGGTCGGCGCATCACGGTCAGCGGTGATCGGGTGACCTTCTACGAAGACGAGCAGGAGACCTTCTTCCGCAGCCTCGCGAGCAGCCAGACAACCGGGCTCGCGACCCTCCCGAAGTTGTCCGACAGCGAGGGTGGGTTGGGGATCCGGAGCTTCACCGAGTTCCTTCCCGGATCCTCGTGTTCGAACCGGATGTGTCAGCGGCGCGTCTGCCCGCCCGCGAATATGGAGCGACGATCGCCCAGGACGCCAGCAACCTGGCTGATGCGTTGAACCGCATCAGGACGCGCGACCCAGATTCGTGGGAGCTGCTCACGCAGGAGCTTGCTCGTTGCCTCCCCGGCCTGCAGAGCGTGCAGCTTGTACCGGTCGGGGGAGCCGCGAAGGCTGTGTCCGTGCAGCTTCGTGAGCGCGGTGTGGCCGCACCGATCGATCTTGCGGACGCTTCGTACGGCACCGTGCGGTTGCTCGCGCTGCTCGCAGCCCTGCATGAGCCGGATTCGCCTCCGTTCATGGCGATTGAGGAAATCGACCACGGCCTGCACCCCTATGCGATGGACGTTCTGCTCGACCGGTTGCGCGCCGCCAGCCGCCGGACCCAGATCCTCGCGGCGACACACTCGCCCACGTTGGTGAACCGGTTACGCCCGGACGAGATCATCGTCTGCGACCGCGACTCGGATACCGGCGCCTCCCTCATTCCCGCCGCTTCGGCCGACGAGATCGCCCGCGCCGTGCAGGCCTCCGACTGGGGGCCGGGAGAGTTGTGGTTCTCGGGTGTGATCCGCGGCGTGCCGGCATGACGAGCAGCGCCCGTCAGAGCCCCTCCGCCGCCCGGCGTCACTGACCCGTGAGGCAAAGCCGGACACCGTTCGCGATTGGGTCGACGAGTTGCGGCGGACAGTACAGGCCTTTGAGGCCAACAATGGCCGCGTCGCAGCGGTGGTCGTGCACCGCGACGCGGACGGCCATGATCCCGATGGCACGGTCGCCGCGAACCTCGCGCGGCAGCTCACCACGATGGGCGGACAGCCCGTGGTACCCGTGCAGGCCATTGAGGCGTGGTGGTTTCTTTTCCCCGACGCGGTCGAGGCGGTCCGGCCTCGCGCCTGGAAGGGCAAGCTGCCGCGCCAACCCCGAGACGTCGAGCTCATCGATCAGCCGAAGAAGGCCCTCCAGCAGGTGACCAAGGCTGGGCGCGTGCCGGAGTACACGGAGTCCGACTCTCCGACGATCGCCGCCTACATCAGGGAGAGGTCGCTCATCCCGCTCTGTCCGTGCAAGTCGTATGACCGCCTGGTGACGCTGGCGAATTCCATTGCCTGAGCCCGCGCATCTGCTCGATCTCGCACGTGGAGTACAAGCCATTGAGATCCAGATCATGCGGCGCGTGGACATGATCATCGTGGCCGTCCCCACTGCCGAGACTGGCACGGGGGAGAGCCGGGCCGCGTTCTGTCCGGTTCGTTCGGCTCGGGCAAGCGCCGCTTCATGGCGGTGCTGCACGCGCTGCTTGGCCACGGCCCTCCCGCGCGACTTCGCCCAAGAATCAGCGGAGGCCGTGACCTAGCCCGACCCCGGCACAGTGGCGGCGCCGATCGGCAAGGTCAACCCAACTCGCCAGGCCCGGACTTGATCTATACGCTCAGCGGCGCCGAGCGGCACTACGTCGTCATCCTCAGCGGAGCGGGGCGGTGGCAGGGATCCGGATAAGGGAGTGCCTGGCGTGTTGATCAAAGTTGAATGATTTAGACCATGATCCTGGTCTGCTACGTCTTGCGTGCCGTGGCGCAGCTTGTCGCCACCGTCCCGACGTGCGGTGCCGATTGTGCGGTTGAGGTTTCGGATCAAGGTCGGAAAGTCGTGGATCGGCGCGTTGAGCCATTAGCGTGGTGTCGCTGACTGTGAGCTGAAACGGCAGAACCGGCTCATATCCCGACCCACCGAGCATTCTCAGACGGCTTCGCCAACGATGATGCAGGATGTGATCCCGGTGAGTAACCGCGTGGCTGTGGCCCGCTAGAGCGGATACTGCACAATCGAAAGGGGTCGTCGGCGCAACAGCACGCTCTCGCCATAGTGTCCGCATGCAGCGCGCACTGGAATCTTTACCGTCTGCACCGATCGGATGGCAGTCTATACGTGGCCACTCGTCTAGATAATCATGTGGCGGTCGCCCGCCTCAAGTGGTAGGTTCCTGTTATATGTTAAGAATCCCGCAGGATGTTGATATCCTTGTCACGCAATGCATCCAACCAGCACCGGTGTGTCACCAAAAGAAGAGAGATCGCCATGCGTACTGACCGGCCCCGGTGGCCCCTTCTACTTGTAACTCACGACCCGCCCGCCTTGCTGCTGTACCTTGCGTCAAGTCCTCCGTGCGATCGACCGGCACGTCACTGAGTACACCAACTAGGCTCGGATGGCCGGCTGAAACTTGACTCAACTTTCATACTTGTAGCGCCCAAGCGTCGCTACAAGTTAGGCAACTGTTGGCTCGATCCCGTTACTGTGGCTGGTGACAGAGAGGAGCATCCGATGGCTCTAAAGTTGGGTTTCGCCACAGTTCAGCGTGAGCGATTTTGTCGCGAAATCTTGCCCAGGGCCGCTAATCTGACGAGTATCGTGATCGAGGACGGCCAGCCCGTGTCGATCATTGCGAAAATTCTATCTGATCAAGGTTCTTCGCTGACCAAGGTGGGGGACCGGTCGGCTGAGCATGTGGCCATGATTCGCGTCAGTAATTACATCGGGTCAAACGCGGATGCTGCGATACTATTAGATACCGTTAAGGAGAAAGCGGAAACGGCGGACTGGGTGGTACTGCACGTCGGTGCCACGGTTGTTCCATTTTCACTGGTGCAACTTGCGCGCTTTATCGTAGCGCTGCCTCTGGGACGCCCTCGGTTTCTGTTGGTGGTTGAAGATCTGGATTACCTTTGCGCCAGTCCTGAGCTGGGGCAATTAACTCAACTGTCGCCTCCTTGTGGTCTTATAGAAGATAGAAGCTTCGAGTATTTCTTGCAGATACCGTGTCCCGGTGACGGTCAGCCAAGCGAGGTGGTTAAGTCTCTTGTTCGCCTGCATATGCGAGTGTTGGGATCGTCGCTCGATACGTACCTGAAATCGCTCCGATCTCCAGCCTCTGCGATCGAGGTGATTAACGCGTCCTTGTCATGGGAAGACGCGACCGACTTGGTGTATCTCGCGGGTCTCGAGCCAGATTCTCCTGAGTACCATTTAATGGCCAGGCTCATTTCGGAAGAGGAAAATCATGAAACCGCGACTTGACATTTCACGTTTTTCGGCCGACCCCTCGGAGCGCCCGCCTACCGCCGAAGCCCTTCTCGTCGAACAAAAAATCGAAGCTGTGACGGGGTTGTGGACTTACCAAAAAATTCGGCTTCCCCAACGACTGTGGACGACCTGCGGGTGATGCGCAGCGCCCTCAATTCATATGTTGGCCTGCCGAAGAAGTCGTATATCTCGGTCGCCATTCTCGATTGGACAACCGTTCGAAGCAGTGTCGATTTGTTGTCGTCTTCCCGGGGTGTGCGTGAGCCATTCACGGCGCTTGTCAATCTTGGCGCACTCGTTGCTGCGGTGATCTTTTATGACCGGATTCTGGTGATACCCAATGATACAGGAATAGCTGAGACGCTGGGCCTTGAAGAGGTGATACGAGGCATCCCTTATGAAGGCGAAGGCAGTGGTATCCCATCGAGTTCCTTCAGTACGTTGCTTGAAGGCCACTACCGATGGGCGATCGATGAGTTGACGCGTGCGAGCAACTCAGACGTCCCTCCCTTCTGGTTAACCGAACTCAAGCGGCATTGGAAGCACCTGCTTCCGCAAACAAGTTTTCCATCCCATGATTTTATGGATGGGTATCAAAAAATGTTGCGCTACAACTCCCCGTCCGCCTACGAACATAGGAGGACGATATTCCGGCCGAACGAGGAGAGATGGCTGCCGGGTCGTGATCTTGGGCCGGTCATTTTAGAAAACGACCTGAAGGCTCTATTCTATGAACGTCTAGCTCAAACAATGCAAGCAATGCTCAGTGATTCAGAACGTGAGGTTGAGATACGTTATGTCGGAGGATGCTTACGGTCGCCAATGTTGCTTGCCCGGGCGCAAGGAGCCCGAGCTGCTATGTTAAATTCAGCGTCCCCAGAAGCGTGGCTTCAGGAAGCTTGGGCCGAGCTAGTTCGGTCCGAACCGCATCAGGTTCGTGCGCCATTCTGGCTCCAGGCGGTGCTCGCTAGCGTCAAAACTCCTGCCGAGATCCCGAGGGTGTTGGCCGGGTTTCGGCGGGCTGCTACCAGATACCGTTTACATCGATCCGAATTTCACGAAGCTATCTTCCTGGGTGACCAAAAGGTACTCTCAAGTCGAATATCGGCACTTTCGGGAAATATTGCGTCACTCACGAAAACCGCCACCGATGCGGTTTCGGCAACTGTTGATATCGCTAGCGCCAGCCTTCGGCCAGTTATCCCAATGATTCCCCCAGAACTAATCAAGGCAGGCAAGGCGGCGGCTGGAACTCAGTCCACCTGGCTGAAGAAGCTGATAGTTCGTCAGTTCCACCCACAAATTTGGATTATCTTAAATATGTCTGGCAGGGCTGGCCGCGCGACGGATATTGTAAATCATGCAGCGCGGCTCTTCAAGTTCCAAGGGAAGGATGCGCGTGAGCCCTTGAAGTTTTTGGATCGCCTCGGTCAAACCACTTGGGTTTCTTGATAATTTGCGGTAGTTTCTGTCGTGGTCATGTTTCAGGTGATGTCGAATCTGTTGCCTGCTTGTCGCTTGCCAGCGTGATGGGACCAGCGGTTTGCCATGACCTAGGGACCGCCAGGTCTGGTTAGTGAGCATGGTGATCTCCCTTCTGTTGGTCAACGGACACGCCGGTGTTGGCGTCTGTTTTTGT